>JAKSBJ010000008.1 GCA_022361195.1 Flavobacteriales bacterium | reverse complement strand
TCACTCCCCCATCCCTATTTTCGTGGTTGGTAATTCCACATCAGTTCATTTCCATTTTGTGTTTTGTGATTATACTTTGGGTTATCATCAAAGCCTTAAAAGCCAAAGTTAATGGAGCCTTTTTTGGTGGCACAGCTATTTTATGCCTTACCAGTTGGGCGGTTTTAATCCTGTTGCAATACTTAGGAATGACACCCAAACTCCCCTATTTAATGACAGGACTTCAAATTGGTTTTTTATTGTCGATGTCCCTGATTTTGGGAGCAAGTTTTTCTTCTCAATTTTCTAAAGTTGAAGCTTTACAGGAAACAACGCAACACCAAAAAAATCAATTGGAGATTCAGAACCTGATCGTAAAGGAAAAAAACGAAGAAATTCTCTCCTCCATTGCTTATGCCAAGCGGATTCAGGGTGCCATTTTACCACCACTAAGCCGTCTTAAATCCTTAAAGGCTGATTCATTTATTGTTTACTTACCTAAAGATATTGTGGCCGGAGACTTTTATTGGATTGAAGAAAAGGGAGATTTACTGTTTTTTGCCGTAGCTGACTGTACCGGACATGGGGTTCCGGGAGCAATGGTAAGTGTTGTTTGTAATTCAGCTCTCAACCGAAGTATTCGGGAATTTGAACTGGAAGATCCTGCCGCTATTTTGGATCAAAGCAGAAAATTGGTTTTAGAGACTTTTGAATCTAGCCAAGATGAAATGAAAGACGGAATGGACATTGCTTTGTGCGTTCTCAATTTAAAGACAAATGAACTAAAATTCGCCGGAGCAAATAATTCGCTTTATGTTATTTCTCCCAATCCATTGGCAATTGAGGCAGATAGAGAGTTTGAAGAGCAAGGGGAAAAGCTTTATGAATTTAAAGGCGACAAACAACCTATTGGTGTTCATCCTAAAGCTCGACCGTTTAAAAGTAGAACCATTCAGCTCCCCTCTAATACACGTTTATATATGTCTTCAGATGGATTTCCTGACCAATTTGGAGGTGAACAAGCTAAGAAGTTCATGTACAAACCCTTTAAACGTTTGCTTTTAGAAAATCATAACAAAAGTTTTGAAGAACAAGCTAGTACACTCATTCAGTCATTTGAAAATTGGAAGGGCCAAATGGAACAAACAGATGATATCTGTGTTTTGGGGGTGAAGGTTTAGTTTTTTTCCAGCTTAAGACTCAACCCTAATTCAGCTGTTAGTGCCAGGTTCTTATGAGCTCCATGGGCATCAGCCAAAGTAATCAGAAATTTAGTACTCCTATAATATACTTTTCTCAGCCCATACCAACCATTTATTCCCAAATTTAAAGTCATTCTAGAATTCAGCTGGCGATCCTTGACTTCAATCCAAAATCATCTTTGGTACTATAATCTTCCGTTTCATTTTCACGAACTAAAACTGTAGATGGAGTTTCTTTTGAAATCAACTTTCCTTCAGCATTCATTAACCTTCCGCCGTAAACACCAATCTCCAGATTTAAGCCCGTTTTTTCTCCGAATTGAACTCCTGGCGAGATATCCATTAAAATATAATCCTGCCTTCTTCTATGTATATAATCTTGACTACTAAACAAATCTTCGTTTGAAGCTCCCAAAAACCACCCCTGATAATTATTCCCTTGCAACACATACATTAAACTTCCTGAGACATAAAAATGCTTGGCACAATTATATCGGGCTTTTAAATTCGATGAAAAAGAACTTCTTATTGAACTATTCTCAGGAAAAGTTAGCATTCTATTTTTAGTAATTCCTGCTCCCGAAGAAAATCCTAGCTCCCATTTATATTGAGAAAAAGAAAAATTAGAAACTAAAATCAAAATGGTAAACGAAGAAAAAAAACTTTTCATATGAAGAGAATTAAAGAACCTCTGTTACTTATAATGTTCACCATTATCAAAAAGTAACTTCACTGAAAAAACAATGAATTATCTCTTTCAAAGTTTACAAAACAAATATCTCCTTATTAAAATAGAATTCTAATCCACATCTAGCGGCTATAACACAAGTCATCACAATCATTAAATGATTAGGACCAGTCAAAAAGACAACAAGTAAACCTAATAAGTTTGTAACGGCCAGAATTGCTGCCTGCGTTAACATATTTGACTCCAGGATATAAAGCTTATTCCCTTTTTCGATCATTATCAATTTTAAGAGATAGAAAATCAATATTGCCGCTCCAATCCATAACAGCTCTTCGGTAATAATTTTTGAATTCTTGTCAAAGAAATCAGGATCAATAGAGGCTGATACTCCCAAGGTTAACCCCAGCTGAATTAGTACAAACACTAATGTTCCAATAAACATCACTGAAAAAGGTCGACTCTCAACTTTCTTTAAATCCAGATTGAAAAACAGATCACCAATTAAGAACAGCGCCCCAATAATGGCAAATTCAACCACATAAACTAAAAACACACTAAAGGCTGTCCAATTAAACCAATAAACGGAAATTAACAACCACAAATAAGAGCTGATGATCCCGAAGCTCTTTAGTTTAGCTCCTAGCTTTTTCACAGCTTCAGCTATTAGGGAATCTCATTAAACTTCTTTGCTATTGAGAACTTTTCCTTATCCCAGCTCAATTCCAAAAGTGGAAATTCTAGTTCGTTGGCACCAATAGAAATTTGCACAGTCATTGAAGTTCCTTTTTGAGGTAATTCAAAAATATACTGAACATCCTCTGGATACTCTAAGTCATGCTTTTCTTTAACCTTAGCAATAATCTCATCACGGTGAGCATCCATTTCTTCGTTAGGCAAAATGGTCTGTGAAACTTCTTTTCCCTCACTTTTATTTTGCTTAAAAAATTGAGCCGAATAATCACAAACAGGTCCACAACCTATGGTTGTTTCTCCAATTAAATCACTGCCGTCAGCCATTCGCCAAAGACAATAGGTATATGCGCCTTCAAATGGACCTACAACTCTGGCAAACCCTCCTTTTTTATCCAAAGTTTCATACCAAAGAATATCATAATTCTTTTCTTCGTAAAGCTTATCCTTTTCTTCTTCAGAGTAAACATCACTTTTTAATAAAAGCTCAGCATAATCATCTATTTGCCATGCATCCGAATCATCTATATCCTCATCTCCCGCTTCAGATATCTCTTCATCCAATTCATGATCGGTCGCATTTTCTTCAGCTACTTCCGTACTTTCTTCTGAAGCCTCAGATTTATCATTCGTCTCTCCTCCGCATGACAAAAGAAACAATCCTGTCAACAGCCATAAAATATTCTTTTTCATATTAGGTTTAGTTTATAAGTTGTGTACTCCAGGCCTCTGGCTTTTCTTTAAACCAGGCCTTTACCGTTGGCCAAACTTCGCCGAATAAATCCGATTTTCGATAAGCGTTCAAATCGGCTTCACTCTCCCATTCACTATAGGTAAAGTAAACCCCACTTCCTGTTTGTTCTTTCAGTAAACGAACGCCTAAACACCCTTCTTGTCCTGCTATTAAATCCTTAATAGTTTCAAATTTTTCTTCAAAATCCTGGCATCGGTCTGCCTCAAATGTCATTTTTACAATGCGTTGTAAACTCATCTTAATCGGTAGGAAATAGTGAATCTATATTATCTTTTGATCCTTTTGGATGAAACTCCATTCTGATGATATCTCCAACTCCAAGTCCTAATAAAGAACCTGCTCCTCCTCCATTTCCATGAACACCTTTATTTATGGCAATTTCAAGAAAACCATTGGCATTGAATAAGGCCAGCTTTTCTCCTGTTGGAACTTCGTAATAATTCTTGGAGATATTCTCAATAAAATATTGGGAACTCTTAAAGTAAATAGTAAAAGGATTTCCTCTTCCCGTTTCATTAAACAACTTTTCAGTAATGTTAGCAATCACATTTCCATATTTATCAATGTGAATGACCTGTCCTTTAATTAAGTTTGTCTCAATGGTTGGCTGAGCTGTAAACACACGCCTAATAGAGCTTATTTCTTCTCCCAAATCCTTTATATCAGTTCCTTCGACCAACTTTTGGATGGTTGGTATATAAATGTGTTTAGTCGGAAAGCGTAAAGCAAATTTGGAACTAAAGTCATCTAGTCGAACAATCGTTTCAGCCGATTCGTAGTCCTTTAAAAGGGAAAAAAGGCCATTATCACAACCAATAAAATACTGACCGTGTAATTTCATTACCAGAGGGTAACAATTATTCTCAGGATTTCCAATTTTGATCTCAGGAAGGGAGTCTACACCTAAGAAGTGAATAGTACCTTCCGGAAAATCTTCTAACACATTATTCACAAAAAAAGCAGCCTGTCCAATATCAAAAGGACGTACATCGTGAGATATGTCAACAATCTGAACATCAGAGAGCCGCGAATACAATTGCCCCTTAATGGAAGCAACAAATTGATCTTGAAGACCGAGATCGGTTGTAAGCGTAATTATGCGCATGCTCTTTTTATACCCCTCTTTTAAACACTAAAGTTGACAGCAAACAGTTTCTTAAAAACGAGAATTTCTTACTTTTACCCAAAAGTAATTGATATTTTAAAAAAGTTGTTTTAAAACGCACTAATTAATTAACATTTTGCAGGAGAAAATCATTGAGATTGTAGGTTTCTCGCCTATTGAACTACTTGGAGTAAATGATCAGAAGCTAAAACTGATCCGAAAATATTTCCCCAAACTAAAACTGATTTCCAGAGGAAACAAGTTGAAAGTTATTGGTGAACCCGAAGTCATTGAGATGTTTGAGAAAAAATATGACTTAATGGTTCGGCACATTACCCGCTACAATAGCCTAACTGATGGAAACATTGAAACATTGATGTTACAGGAAGAAGAAACCATCCCATTTAAGGACCATGGAGAAACTATTGTACACGGCAATGGAGGCTATGCAATCAAAGCGCGAACGGCTAATCAACGGAGACTGGTTAAAGCTTGTTTGGAGAATGATATGGTGTTTGCCATCGGTCCCGCTGGAACGGGAAAAACTTATACGGCAGTTGCCATGGCAGTTAGGGCTTTAAAAAACAAAGAAGTCAAACGTATTATTTTGACCCGTCCGGCAGTTGAAGCAGGTGAAAACCTTGGTTTTTTACCAGGTGATCTAAAAGAAAAACTGGATCCATATGTACAACCTTTGTATGATGGTTTAAGAGACATGATTCCAGCCGAACGGTTGGCAGAGTATATTGAACAGGGGATTGTAGAAATTGCTCCATTAGCTTTTATGCGAGGACGAACTCTCGATAAAGCCTTTGTTATTTTGGACGAAGCTCAAAACACTACCGTTAATCAAATGAAAATGTTCTTAACCCGTATGGGAAAAGACGCCAAGTTTGTTATTACAGGAGATGTGAGTCAAATCGACCTTCCTAAAAATCAAAGTTCGGGACTAGTAATTGCCACAAAAACCTTAGCAAAGGTAAAGGGAATTGACATCGTTGAATTAGATGAAAATGACGTTATTCGTCATCGTTTGGTAAAAGAAATTATTCACGCATTCCGGGATGTTTAAGCCGGCTTTAAGTAAAACAACACTAAGATTAAGATGAACGCAATAAAAGAATCAAAATTTGAATTTCCTGGGCAACAGTCTGTTTATAACGGAAAAGTGAGGGATGTATATAGCCTGGAGGACGAAATGCTTGTCATAGTTGCTTCGGACCGAATTTCGGCATTTGACCATATTTTAAATCAAGCTATTCCTTACAAAGGACAAGTTTTAAATCAATTAGCGTCAAAGTTTTTGGCTGCTACATCGGATATTGTTCAAAATTGGTTAATCGATACTCCGGATCCATCAGTTGCAGTGGGACACAAATGCGAACCATTTAAGGTTGAGATGGTGATTAGAGGTTATTTAGCAGGACATTCTGCCAGAGAATACAAAGCCGGAAAAAGACTTCTTTGTGGTGTTGAATTACCAGAGGGAATGAAAGAAAATGATCGTTTTCCTGAACCAATTATTACTCCAGCCACAAAAGCGGAAGAAGGACATGATGAAGACATTTCGCGTGAAGAAATTATTGCTCAAGGTATCGTCTCAGAAGAAGATTATGTGCAGTTAGAAAAATTCACACGCGCTTTATTTAAAAGAGGGACTGAAATTGCTGCCGAAAGAGGTTTGATTTTGGTAGACACCAAATATGAATTTGGAAAGAAAAACGGAGAGATTTATTTGATTGATGAAATTCACACTCCGGACTCTTCACGTTATTTTTATGCAGAAGGATATGAAGAACGTCAGGCAAAAGGTGAAAAACAAAAACAACTTTCAAAAGAATTTGTACGCGAATGGTTAATCGCAAATAGCTTTCAAGGATTAGAGGGACAGACCCTCCCCGATTTACCGGATAATTTTGTGAATCAGGTAAGTGAGCGTTACATTGAACTTTATGAGAAGATCACAGGAGAGCAATTTGTAAAAGCAGATGTTACTAATATCCACGAAAGAATCGAAAAAAATGTGGTCAGTTTCTTGAAAAAATGATCCTTTGAGACTATCTTCATAGGGTAAATGACCTCAAACACACTCAAACTATTCAATCTTCTTGAATCAGATGATTCCTGTTTGCTTTATATGGGAGAATTTGATGACCATTTTACTGACATTTTAATTGAAGTAAATGACGTTACTGCGGCACAAGACAAAAAGAGTACCCGAAAGAAAGTTTCTTTTTTAATTGCCGAGTGTTTTCAAAACATTATTCGTCATGCAGCTTCAAATGAAGAGGCTGATGGTATTCAAGTCGAAAATCCTAAAATGTTCGGATTACGAACCATTAATGGTGTTTATTATTTGACCACCTCCAACATTATTAATCGTAATAAGGTGGGCAAATTGACAGATACTCTTAAATCTCTTGCCGAATATTCGGAAGAAGAGCTAAAGGCAATCTACATCAATTCGTTGGATAATAATTTGCACAATGAAGCTGGTGGAGCAGGATTAGGATTGATTGAAATGGCAAGAAAATCCAAAAAAGCGCCAGAATTTCTTTTCAGAGAAATTAATGATCAATATTCAAATTTCCTGATGCAATTGGAAGTGATTCCGCGAAACTCGGATTTAAAAGGCGGAAAAGTTTCGATTGAGTGGTCTGAAGACATTTATGGACAATTATCAGAAAATGGTACTCTCCTGGTTCGTAAAGGAGATTTTTCGCACGATCAAATATTACCACTCTTTAAGTTAATTGAAGCAAATGTGGCCCAATTTAATGCAGGACCAAAGTTTAGCAAAAAGAGTATTTACCTACTCATTGAAATTTTGCAAAACATTAGCAAGCATGGTTATTGTGAAAACGACAGAACAGAAGGTATATTTGTTATATCTGAAAAGGATGGCGATTTTACCATTAGTGGTGGTAATTTTATTTTAAATGAAGAAGTTGACCCACTTAGAGATCGACTGGAGGAGTTAGGACAAATGAATCTGGCAACCTTAAAGAGAAATTATAAAAGAGCGCTCTTTGATTTTGACAGAAGGAATAAAAAAGGAGGTGCGAGTTTGGGATTAATTGATATGTTCAAGACCGGACCAAAGAGTATTGATTATACTTTTAACACAGTAAATAATAATTTAAGTTTCTTTTCGCTTTCGATTACAGTTTAAACATGGAGGAATACAGATCAGAAAAGACAGAAGACACACCTGAAATTCATCTGAATGCAGAGAAGGGGATTTTTAAAATTCACGGCAAATCATTACCTGAGGATGCTGCTGAGTTTTACTATCCGGTATATGAATGGTTTCGTAATTATGTAGATGATCCCGCTCAGGAGACAATCCTGGACGTTCATATGGAATACATTAATTCCAGCTCGGTTAAGCGAGTATTTGCAATTCTTTGCCTCTTAGAAGAAATAGAGCCTTATCATAACACTGTTTTGGTTAAATGGAAATACGAAAAAGGCGACGATCTTATGAAAGAAAAAGGAGAAGAATTTGATGATTACCTTGAAGTTCCTTTTGAGATTGTAGAGTTAAATTAAACTCTAACTCCCATTAGGAGAATATCATCTACCTGGTCAGCCGTACCCTGCCAATTTCTTAAAGTTTGATTCACTTCATTCTTTTGGGCTTCCATATTCATAGATTGAATTCGGAGCAGTAATTCACTAAAACGTTCTGTATTGAATTTTTCTTGCTTTTCTTCCCCCCCAAATTGATCCATGTATCCATCACTAAAAAGGTATAGACAATTCCCCTTTTCTAATTGCATGACATGATTCGTAAATGTCTTTTGCTTTCGCATTTTACGTGACATCATTCCACCACCAATACCTCTCTTATCACCATTTATGATTTGAATCTCATCTCCTTTCACCAAATAAAGAGGATTCATCGCTCCAGCATATTGTAGCTCATTCTTTTTTCGATCTAAACAACAAATAGCCATATCCATTCCATCCTGATTGCTCATTGGATCTCTGGGATTTTGTCGTAAAGCCACCATAATCTCTTCATGTAAATTTTGAAGAATCTCTGCTGGTTGAATTATTTTACGCTCACGTACAATTTGATTGAGCAAGGTATTCCCAATCATAGACATAAAAGCTCCCGGAACCCCATGCCCGGTACAATCAATTGCAGCAAAAACCACTTTATTATCAATCTCTGCAACCCAATAAAAATCACCACTAACGGTATCTCTAGGTTCAAAATAAACAAAGGATTCTGGCAAAAGCTGTTTGATTTCGGCATCAGGAAGTAAAATGGCCTCCTGAATTCGACTGGCGTAATTGATACTGGAAGTAATTCGTTTGTTCTTTTTACGAATGATCAAATTAACCTTAATCTTTTCTCGATAATTTCTGTAAATCATGAACAAGAAGGCTAATAAAATAACAGCCAGTACAATGAATACAATGATCAAAGTTCTTTGCGTAGAAATCCGATCTTCCTGTAAACCAATAATCTCTTTAGCCTTTTCCAAATCCTTTTCTGCCGCCATTAGTAACTCCTCGCGTGCCTCAATTAGCAACATGTCCTCAGGCGTAACGGCAAGCATTTTATCTTTCTCTAATTCTTCCCAGGCCTTTTTAATCTCCTTTTCACGGTCAGCAATCTTATCCATCGATAAGTCACCATCCGCAATAATTGATTTTAAAGAAAAGTTTGATCGTTCAGCTAAAACTGACTTTAAGACTTCCGTTGAATCTTCTACCGCTAATTCTTCTCCTTGACTTTTAGACTTTATTTTCCGTGGTTTACTCTTTTGAATTACCGGCGTATTTTGAGCAATGGTCGTCCGTTTATTATTCTCCCGGTTATTTTCTACGGCTCCTTTCATTAAATCAACAGGAGTATCAGCCTGATTACGCTTAACAAAAAGATCTTTTTTATCGTGAGGTGTAGCTTTAAAAGCAAAAGCTTCTTTTGAGGCATCAAAATAAAGTTTTCCAAAGTCAAGACTTGGGTCAACAGCTTTCTTAGCTTTAAAACTATTCAAAATCAACTCCATACCAGCAAACACCACTCCTTTTTCAGCAATATCTTCAGGTATATTTCTTAAATCCAGTTTAAAATTTCCTTTGGCATAACCTTTTTTAGAATAGTAAATGGTATATGTTTTTCCCAAATCCAAACTAAAAGTAAAATGCCCATCTGCTCCAGTTCTTTTAGATGCAATCGATTTCTGTACTGATTTAATTTCGATTAAAACATCGGCTAAAACGCCTTCCAATTGTATTTCTTTATTCTTAGCTAAGAGCTTTCCCGGATCATTGTGATAGCCATAAACCAAACCATCAAAGGAAAACTTATTTGGAATTCTTTCCTGGGAAAATACTGATACACAAAAGAAAAGAAAAAATGAGAGAAGATATATTTTTTTCAACTGCAAGATGTAATAATTGAGGTTGTAAATTTGTACGGAATTCAGCCCAATTAGATTCATAATAAAATTAAAAAATTCGGCCTGAATTTTCAAATTAATCTTTCATTTGATGCCAATTAAAACAAAAAAACGGCATAATTGATAAATATTGAACTTATACCTTTAAAATCTTTCAAAAAAATAGTACTTTACAGCTGAAACTATCAATAATGGAAAAACGAATAGAAGGCACAAATAAAACCCCTGAATTCAATTTCAACTTTTCAAGGGGAGAGCTTAGTTTACGCGGAATTTCAATCCCTGAAAATCCAGGGCTGTTCTATGCTGAGATTTATGCTTCTATTGACGATTATCTAAAAAATCCAGCGAAAAACACCGTTATTAACTTTGATCTTGAATACTTTAATTCAAGTAGTGCCATTGCTATTCGTGATGTTATCAGAAAGTTTGAAGAGCATAATGTTGCCAATAACTGTGTTGTAAAATGGTATCATGACGAAGATGATCAGGGCATCGAAAGTTCAGGTCATGAGTTTAAAAGTATCTTCCCAGGTCTTAATTTTGAGATCATTGGCTTAGACCGATCTGAATAGATTTTAACCAATTTCTGGTTTTTTGAATATCTGCAATGTTGAATATTTCACTACATTGCGCTGGCTTACTTAACATTCCTTCATGAAAAAATTTTATACTCTTGTTGCGTCTATTCTTTTGACCTACAATGCAACAGCGCAATTAAAAAATGACTTTGTTTCTAACCAGTTAATTCTGAAATTCAAAACAACAGAAGCATCAGCAGACGATCATTTACTTCAAAACAACATTAACCGATTAAAAGAATTAAATGAGGATCTGGATTTGGATGAAATTCGTTTAAGTGGCAATCGCAAAGAAAAATTAACCTTTTTACTAACCTATCATTCCAATCAGGACATTCCTCTTCTTGTTCAACAATTTGAGGAGAGTGGCCTATTTGATTATGTAGAACCCAATTATATTGGAGCAGTAACAGGACAAAGAGTTATTCCAAATGACGAAGAGTCCTACAAACAATGGTGTTTGGTAAATGATGGCAGTATTCCCATTACCGATTCCAAAGTGGATGCAGATATTGACATGGATTTGGCCTGGGATGTTGAGCAAGGTTCGGATGAAATTATTGTAGCTGTAATCGATACAGGTATGAAATTAGATCATCCTGAAATAGAAGGAAGAAACTGGATTAATACGGCCGATCCTGTGGATGGC
>JAKSBJ010000289.1 GCA_022361195.1 Flavobacteriales bacterium | reverse complement strand
CTTAGGTATTAAACTGATCGACTTATTAATCACTGTGTTTTCACACTTATCATTACCAGAATAAACTCTCAAAGTATATTCCCCTTCGTCCAAAATTCCAAAGTCAGGAACTTCATAGGTGTATAACACATCTTCAACATCTTGTGTATAGGTAAATCCATTTTGATTGAGCGCTGGAATATCCATTTCATTCGCTGGACGAATCACATAATAGGTATTAATCCAATCGTCTGCTAAATCATTGATGTAAATGGTTAAATCCTCCCCCTCGGGAAATGTTACAGGAACATTAAATTCAACATTATAGCCACAAGTATGGGCTAGTTTCTTCTCATCTTTACAGGAATAACCGGCGAATAACACACTGACAATAAGAATGAAATGCAGCTTTTTCATGCTTCAAAATAGGAATTTCATTTGAAACGAGAAATTGGACATGGTGATTATAGGGAGAAATGGTTCCAATCTTCTCACAACTCCAAGGTCAACTTCAAAGGAGCATGATCAGAATATTCGTAAATCCATTGATCTTGTTTAGAGATGCTATCAATTTTTGCCCAACCCTGAACATCGACTACTCCCCCACCCTCAACGGCTTTAAAATTGAGATGTTTAGCAGCAAAAACATGATCTAAATCCGCAGGAGGATATCTTGACTTTGAACCATTATTAAATGTTGCTGTATGATTTTTGGCCAAATGCGCCATTCCTCTTCGTTTAAATCGTTTGGCAACAGCTTCTATCTCTGAAGTTCCAGAGATATCATGCATTTTACCTTCGTAATTCATTCCCATCATGTTCATATCACCAATAATGATGAAATTGGAAGCTGTTTTACCATTTCGTTTGGCGACCTTATCCAAGGCTCGTTTTAAATTGAAGGCTTTTCCAAACATGGCGTCTCTCAATCCAAACCCTTCTGGTGAAGGCATGCTTTTTAAATGCGTAAATAAAATGGGAATATCTTCATCTTCCATCGTAACCGTTAACAAAGCTCCTGGTCGGAGATTTGGATTACTTCGCTTAAATTCATTTCGCTGAGTAAAAAAGGCTGTAATTCCATGTTTAACTCCAACCAAAATTTCTTGAGATTGTCGACCTTCGGTAATGTTAAAAACATAACCAGGTAGTTCGCGCGTTAAACTATGGTGGACTATATTCCCTTCCACTTCTGACAAGGCAAAAATATCAGGTGCATCTTCACGAATGTATTCTACCACCCTGGATACGCGGTCTTTTCTTATGTCTTTGGTTTTACGGTCAATTCCACCACCACCGTTAAAATGCTCTATATTCCAGCAGAGGATACTTAATTCTGGCATGTTTTGAAAATTTGGGTTAATGATCAACAACATGCTAAAAGTAATTGAATTCCAATTTTTTACACACCGTCTTTTAACTGTAAATGATAGGTTTAAAGACGTAGATTGATGAGTTGATTCCTTCTTTTTTTACTGTTT
>JAKSBJ010000202.1 GCA_022361195.1 Flavobacteriales bacterium | reverse complement strand
CAGTTATGAAACAACTCCTGGATTTAATAAAATCTTTCACGGTAGTCATTACTGCGGATGTGATCATTGTCAATCTATTTACGGGCCTGCAGCTTACCTAACCGATCTCCTCCGGTTTTCAGAACAAAATATTGCCAAAAAGAATAACATAAAGTCGGTGAATCAATTATTTAATCGACGACCTGATTTGCTTGACTTAAAATTAGATTGTGACAACTCACATCAAACTAAACCATTTACAGATATTGTTAATCAGGTTTTGGAGAGTCGATTAATGGTTGAAAAAGGAGGCACTACAACTTCTTCCCCATCCGATACAATTTACAATCCGTTAGTGAGTTCAGATTCGCTTTTCATCACCACATATGATACCTCAATGGATATGACTGGAGCCACTGTGGAAGACAGAAAAGATACGCTCTATAAAAAAGCTGCGGAAGAGGCTACTCCAACACAATTACCAGTTCATTTACTTCAGCAAGAAATTCGAGCTACAGTAGAAGAAATGGGTACTTCTACTTCGGAGATTCTACAACTTCTAACATCCAATGAAGATGCGATTGAAAGGGAAGCATTGGGATTAACACCAGAGCAAATTGATATCATCAGTAGTCCATCAGATTCGGTGAAAAAGATGTACGGAATGACCTTCGGTCAAATCACGAATCATACCGATCCAATTGCAGCTTTCACACAAACTTTAGGCATAAGCTTTAACCAATTTGTTGAATTGACTGAGCAAGGATTAAGCAAAGAAGAAATAGACCAAAAAGCGCAACGAAAGTTGTTCATCAACAGTACTGGAGAAAACGACTATGTGCACATTTATGGAGTTGGAGAAAACACGGAACTAAAAGGTCTCACTAAAAAACGAATGAATCGAATTTATCGTTTTGTTCGATTAGCCGAGGTTTTGAACTGGACTTATGCCGATTTAGATCACCTTTTACGAGCCCTCGGCAGAACCATTTTGGGTGGAGATTTGGATAACGAAGTCATCACAAAAGCATCTAAAATCAAACATATTTGCAACGAATTTGACCTAACAGTTGAAGAAGCTTGTGCCTTATTTGGGTTCTACGATAATTTCAGATTTGGGAAAAATAAATCCAACCTCTACAACCTACAATTCAATCGTGCTTTTGTTGAAAATGGCCAAAAAGAATGGGTTTGGGACAGTAATATTAAACTCAACCTAAAATCACCTAAAGCGGAAATTTTAACCCGTCTTCAAGCTGCTTTTACACAAGATGGTGAATCAGTTCTAGCAATCGCTCACTTTCTTAGTGGAGGATCAACTTCTTTGAACCTATCGGTAAAAAATCTGGGGCAAATGAATGCCATTAGTTCATCCGCGAAAATGGCTGGATTTAGCGTTAAATTAGTCATTGAAGTCCTTAAACTCATGAACATTTCTGTCATCAAAACAATTGATGATTGGGAAAATGTTCAACGAACCATTGAATGGATTAGACGCACGGGAGTAAATATGGAGTCCTTGCAAACAATGGTCTTAGGAGCAACATCAAAGCTCCCATGGAATACGAAAAAACTCTCTCAATTCGAGCAAAATCTTACTAAGGAAACAACAAAACTCAAAACCGAAAAAAGCATTGAGTTAAACATTGAGCTAAAAAAAGTGAAACTGACTGATGAAGAAAAGTCAACCTTACTTTTTAACCAGCTTTCGATTCTATTGCAAGTAGATTCCTCAATGCTATCAGCTATTTTAGAAATGGCCGATGAGTCAAAAATTCACACCTATAAGGATGAAACAAAAAGAAAAAAACTCCTCTCCAAAATTTATCCTTATTTAGTTTTATCTAAAGCATTCAGTTGGAATGACACCATCTTAAAGGGATTGGCTTCGAGCAAAAATCCTGATATCCAATCACTCTTTTCGTCATTATCAATCAACAATTTGCAAAAGCTCTTTATTTATGCCAATCTTCCTTATCAAAAGGAAACAGCAGAGCAATTTGTTGAATTATTAGATGCTTCTTCAACCAAAATCACGGAGGGAATTGCCAAACTTTTAGGAGTTGATAAACGAAATCTCTCTATTTGCGCCGAAGGATTTAAATGGAAAAATAAAGAATTAATTCTTGCCGAAAATTTTGATCAACTGATTCGCTTTTTTGAGCTTGCTTCACAACTCAAATGCAATGCCTCAGACTTACTTGTATTAAAGGCATTACAGTTAAACCCTGATATTATTATTGGCGATTATGACCGTTGGGAACACCTTAAAGATATTGCTAACAGATGGAGAGCCTTACTCAAAGCTTCTCGTAACGAAAAAGCATGGAAAGCCACCCAACAAAAGCTTAAGAAGAAAAAAAGTGAGCAACAGCGAAAGTTATTACTGAATCAGGCACTATGGAATCTTAAAATCTCAGGGGTAGATGATTTCAAAACCACTTCGGACATTTACGACTATTTGTTGATTGATGTTGAGATGGGAAGTTGCGCTGAAATTTCAACCATTAAAGAGGCCATTCTTGCTGTTCAATTGTACATCCAACGTTGTCAAACCAATTTGGAGACAGAAGTTGATCCGGCTACCATTGATGATAAACAGTGGGAATGGATGAAAACTTACCGAATTTGGGAAGCCAACCGTAAAGTTTTTCTTTATCCGGAGAATTATATTGAACCAGAGTGGCGAGATAATAAAACCGATTTATTTAAGCAGTTAGAAGATGATTTGTTGCAAGGAGAATTGACAGATGACTACATCAAAACAAATCTGAATAAATATCTTGAAGGATTAGAAACCATTGCCACTTTAGAAACTTCAGGAGCCTATTTCAATCATGACACAGGAGAAATCACTCAAATTGGAAAAACCCAAACCGAACCTCGATCTTTTTACAAAAGAGTGTTCAATACCTGGAACCAAAGTTGGAGTCCATGGAAAAAGCTAGACATTGTTATTAATTCATCACACGTTAATCCGGTAATTGCTTTTAACAAGCTCTTTTTATTTTGGATGGAAATAACCATCGATTCTAAGAACGAACTTAAGTGGGACGTTCGAATCAAATATGCTTTCCAAAAGGTAAATGGAGATTGGTCACAAGCTCAAACGTTAGATAACATAAAAGACTTTCATGACTTCGATTCCAATATCCACCTGCATGGTCCAATGGACTATTATGACAAAAAAATCAAATTAGTTTCCAACAAACTTGATGATTTAAAAAAAGAAATTGATCCGACTTCTCATGGGAATGATCCTGAAATTAAAAAACTAGAAAAACAATTAAAATCATTTGAAAGAAAGCGTAAAGAAGCTTACGAAACAGCTATAAAAAGAGCCAAAACAAATCGTGCATGGGAAATGCAAAAACACGGTGACTATTTTTATCAGGTTTTTGCAGAATTTGATCCGAAAGAAAATGATATTTTGGTTACCCTTGGGGATACCTTTTTTAGTTACATCATTGATAAAGATCTTGTAAGTAGAAAGATAGAATCAGTTGAAATTAAAGACCGTAAACGAGACCATTGGTTATCCATTTTCCTTAATGACAATGATGTAGCAGAATCAAAATCTTTTAACCATCAACTCAAAAAGAGAAGTTCGCATTATAAGAGCCTCTATCGCCAAATTTATGGGGCACATTCTTCCCATAAACGAACTTCCAAAACAATCTTTAAAGGAAGTGGAAATGATTCAAGATTAATTCCAGTTATTGGGCACAGTCCAACAACTATGGGAATGTTCTTTTTCGAGTCAAACAGCGAACAATACTTAATTATCCGTTGGCCATTATCCTACAGTCATAAAAAGGTATATCTCGCTAATTCAAAAACGGCAAGGGAAATTAACTCTAAGATGCAAAAATTGGGTATGGGGGCCAATTGGTATTTCAGTGCTCAAAAGAAACTCTCCAACTCTGTTCCTTTGAAAAAGGCCAAACCTATGCAGGAGGGTATTCATTTTACGCCTACTAATGAATTTGCAGGGCCAATGGCCACTTACTATCGAGAACTATTCTTCCATATTCCGTTCTTAATCGCCAACCGATTTAATGAGAATCAAAAATTCAAAGAAGCGCAGGAGTGGTATCACTACATTTTTAATCCACTTAATTCCAACAAAAAGCTACGTGAAGGTCAAAATTCCTGGTCGTCTATTTTACTGGAGCAACTGGATTTAAAAGAACTGAGTAGATTGGAGCAGGACAAAGGAAGCATGGCGGTTTATAAGAACAATCCTTTTCAGCCTCATGCATTGGCTCGTTTGCGCCCGGCCGCTTATCAACGTTCTATCATCATGAAATACATTGATAACCTTTTGGATTGGGCCGACCAACTCTTTGCCCGTGATAGTTGGGAATCAATCAATGAAGCTACGATGCTCTACATCCTAGCCTGGCGAATTTTAGGAAAACGACCTGAAAAAAGAGATGGATGTAAATTAGCTCCAGCTACTACCTATCGCAAATTACAAGCTAAATACAAAGGAAATTCAATTCCTGACTTCATCATTCAATTGGAAAACAAGGTAAAAGCTCCACATAGTGGAATCAGTTATACCTATTCTCAAAATCCATTAGAGAATGAGATAACCTATTTAGCTGGAAACAGCTTGGAGGATGTGGTTTTAAACACTAATACCTCCTTCGAAAGTGATACGGTGATCCATTCATATATCACGGAAAATCTAATGGCATTTTGTATTCCGGAGAATGATGATTTCATTGCCTATTGGGATCGTATTGATGATCGATTATTCAAAATTCGGCATTGTCTAAACATAGATGGAGTAAAACGTGATTTAGCTCTATTTGAACCAGAAATTGATCCTCGTTTATTGGTTGAATCATTAGCGAGAGGAGGAAGCATTGGTAGTGCAGTGAGTTTAATTTCCGGACCAACCACTCATTTCCGCTTTCATTATTTGTTAGAACGAGCACGTAATTTCACATCACAATTACAGCAATTGGGTAATAGTCTACTCGCTGTTATTGAGCGGGGGGATGGTGAACAATTGCAACAGTTAGGCGCAAATCACCAAATTGTACTATCCCGACTTACTTCAAGTTTAAAACGGCATCAAATTGATGAAACTCTAGAGCAAACCGAAGCACTTGAGCGAAGCATAGAAGAAATGAATCTTAAAATCAACTTCATTAATGAACTGATTAAAGAAAATTTGTCTAACTACGAAAACAACCATCTCAATAAACTGGAAACAGCAAATACTTTCCAAAACATCAGTTCTGGATTCAGTATAGCTTCATCAGTATTATTTGCAATTCCACAGTTTACAGTATTTCCTCCAAATCAACAATGGGGTGGACTTAATCTTGGACATGCCTCTAATGCTGTGGGTCAACTTTTTTCGTTAGGAGCTTCACAGTATACTTATGAAGGAAACAGAGCCTCCACAGTTGGAGGTTTCGACCGAAGAAAAAAAGAATGGAAACACCAATTGGACAGTTTGAAGAAAAGTCTGGAACAACTACAAAGTCAGAAAAAAGCGGCCGAAATCAGACATCAAATTGCCATTAAAGATCTGGCGATTCACGAAAAGTCAATTGAGCATCAAAAAGAACAATATGACTTTATTCGTACCAAATTCAGTTCTAAAGAACTCTATCAATGGATGAGTAATCAATTATCAACGCTTTACTTCCAATCCTATAAAATTGCTCACAAATTAGCATTGCAAGCCGAAAAAGCCTTCCGTTTAGAGCAAAATGAAAAACCAACTGTCTCTTACATTTCGTTTGGACATTGGGAGGATAAGAGACGCGGTTTACTAGCTGGTGAACGATTGCAATTGGAGCTAGCACAATTGGAGCAAGCTTATGTTCAAAAAGACAGCCGTGAATTAGAAATTGAGAAGGTCATTTCGCTCTCGCAACTCACGGACAAAAATGGATTTGGTTATATCTCAGCATTACAAAACCTCATTCATACCGGTAAATGTAAGTTTGAATTTGATGAGCTTCTTTTCGACCTGGATTATCCAGGACATTGCGCTCGCAAAATTCGATCGATATCCATTTCAATTCCGGCAGTAATGGGTCCATCTGAAACCATTAAAGCAACACTAACTCAAGGCAAACATGCCATTCGTTACAAAGGAGATGATCAACCAACGGAACAATCATTTCTTAAAAATCAACAAGTGGCATTATCATCTGGAGTGAATGATTCGGGAATGTTTGAATTGAATTTCAGAGGGGAACGTTATCTGGCTTTTGAACAAACCGGAGCTATTTCGGAATGGGAACTAGAAATGCCGCATGCTGCCAACAATTTTGATTTTAATCGATTATCAGATGTAATTATCAAATTACAATACACTGCTATTCCTGATGAAAGTAGACGAAAAGTAGTATTGGATCAAATCAATGGCACAAATGGATTTGGTGCGGCTAAACGCCTTAAAAAGAGCGGATATAATACCTATAGTTTAAAGCATCAAAATGCCACCAATTGGTTTGATTTCTTAAATCCAGTCGAAGAGGCAAAAGAGCATCAGTTAAACTTTAAGCTTAATCGAGAACATTTCCCATATAATTTGACAAAGCTAAAAGTCAAAACGATTGCGCTTGTTATTGATCCTCAAGTCAGTCTTAAATTCACTGAGACGAGTGATTTAACGACTAATTCAGTAGCATCAGAAATCACGAAAGGAGTGATCTCTTTAGGAGTTGATAATGCTTCAAAGTTTGGGGATTTACAATTTGTACTTAAGCGAGCCGACATTCCTTCAAAACTTCGAAAAAAGGTAAATAATCAATATCAATTGGATGAAGAAAAACTGGAGGATATTACACTGCTCATTGAATATGAGGGAGAATTAATTCCATGGAAATAAATCGTTTATTTGTTTTAAATCAGATCGGGCCTTTTCTTTTTGAGAGGGTCCGATTTTTTGTCCGAAACGTACAAGTTTTTGATCCAACACCTTCCTAATTTAGCTTTAAAAAAACGATGGCAGAAATTAGCAACCTCAAACTATACGATCAATCCATTCAAATTTCAAACTCTTTTTTCGGAATGGAATCCATTAAGGTAAACGGCAAGGCACTTTCTAAAAAATGGGCTCCTGGAGGAGCAGATCACGAATTTGTGATCAATAATTTGCATTTTAAAATTCACCTTAATCTCAAAAATCCTAAAAAAGATAAATCTACCATCTCCGTTTTTAAAAACGATCAACTCATCCATCAGGAAAATATCCAGCTAAAAGCTATTGCTCTCAACCGATTTTTAATAGGTATTGCAATTGGTATTTTAGTGTACTATGTTTTAAACCATTGGGTATTTTAAATCTTTTCTCAGATGATTTATAATAACTTTGTTCTGGATGGAGGAACATCGTTTACACATTAAAAATATGGTTTGTCCTCGCTGTACAATGGCAGTGGAGAATACTTTAAATGCCTTAAACATCCCCTTTCATCAGGTTGAATTGGGCGAAGTTCTTTTGAAAGAAGCGCTCAGTTCCAGAGACCACAATTTATTAAAGGAACAATTGGGTAGTTTAGGGTTTGAACTCCTTGAAAAAGGAAAGTCTGCTCTTATCTCCAGGATTAAAACGTTGCTCATTCAGCAAATTCATCATGAAAAGGAAGCCTTAAACATCAATTTTTCTGTCTTTTTAGCTGAAAAGTTGAACTATGAGTATTCCTATCTCAGCCGTTTATTTTCATCGGTTGAAGGAATAACCATTGAGAAGTTCATTACCCAGCAAAAAATTGAGAAGGTGAAAGAATTACTGTTTTACAATGAACTTTCATTGGCTGAAATTGCCTTTCAGCTCAACTACAGTAGTGCAGCTTATCTGTCCACCCAATTCAAAAAAGAAACGGGAATGACCCCGTCTCAGTTCAAAAAGAATCGACATCCATCTCGTCGGGAGATTGACCAGATTTAGCTAAAATTTTATAAGTTCTCCCCAAAATTTCATAACATTCAAGCCGCTGTTTATTCCGAACTTTGTTTTGAATAAAACTGCGAGAGATGGCCAAGAAAAATATTAAACAAACTTTTCCGGTTGAGGGAATGAGCTGTGCTGCTTGTGCATCAAGTGTTGAGTCTATTTTAGGGCAGTTAGATGGTATTAAAGAAGTTTCTGTAAACTTTGCCAGTAATTCCGTTCAAATTACCCATTTGCCACAAGTGACCTTCCCTAAGATGCAAGAGGCTTTGCAGCCTATGGGGTTTCACTTAATTCAAGAAGAGGAGAGTATTGAAGTTCAGCAGGAAAAACAACTAAAACGGCTTCATAAAATCAGAAATAAAACAATTGGTTCGGCCCTTTTAACTTTTCCGGTTTTTGTGATTGGTATGTTCTTTATGGATTGGGTTCCGGGTAGATGGATTTCACTGGTTTTAAGTTCGGGAGTTTTGTTTTATTTCGGACAACATTTCTTCGTTAACGCTTTTCAGCAAGCTCGCCATGCCAAGGCGAATATGGATACTTTAGTGGCTCTGAGTACTGGAATTGCCTTTTTGTTTAGTCTATTCAATACCGTTTATCCTGAATTCTGGACAAATCAGGGAAAAGTTGCTCATGTTTATTATGAAGCTGCAACAGTAATTATCACCTTTATCTCATTAGGAAAATGGTTAGAGGAGAAAGCAAAATCGAACACCTCAACGGCAATTCAAAAACTAATAGGCCTTCAAGCCAAAACCGCTCGTATTATTGTTGATGGACAAGAGAAAGAAATTGCCATTGAAAGGCTCAAAAAAGGGGACCGAATACTGGTAAAACCAGGTAAAAAAATTCCGGTTGATGGCATTGTAGCTAAAGGACACTCCTACGTTGATGAAAGTATGATGAACGGAGAACCTGTTCCTATTGAAAAAACGGAAAATAGTCGATTGATGGCCGGAACTCTGAATCAAAATGGGAGTTTAGAATTTGTAGCTGAGAAAGTGGGAAAAGAAACCCTTTTAGCACAGATTATTGAGAAGGTAAAGGAAGCACAAGGAAGTAAGGCCCCCGTTCAAAAAACAGTTGACAAAATTGCCGGAATCTTTGTTCCAACCATCATTGGCATTTCCATTATAACCTTTATCATCTGGTTTTTTGCAGGAGGAGAAAATGGTTTTTCACAAGCACTTTTGACATCCATTACAGTTTTAATCATTGCCTGCCCCTGTGCTTTAGGACTAGCTACTCCAACAGCCATTATGGTTGGAATGGGCAAAGGTGCAGAAAACCACATTTTGATAAAAGATGCCGAAAGTTTAGAACGAATTCACGAAGTAGACACCATTGTTTTGGACAAAACGGGTACTATCACAAAAGGAAATCCTACCGTACAGGAATTCCTGTGGGGTGACGGAATAGAAACAGCTTATCATGCTTCTATTTTATTCGCCATGGAATCTAAGTCTGAACATCCCTTAGCTCAAGCTATTGTCAAAAATCTTTCTGCCAAAAATCTCAAAACAGTAGAACTAAATGGCTTTAAGAACCACACAGGAAAAGGCCTCGAAGCAAAAATAGCCAATGGAGAACAGTATTTTGTAGGAACCCCGCTTTGGATGAAGCAAATGAACATTCAACTTCCTGAAAAATTTGGAGAAACGGTTCAAAATTGGCAAAAAAAGGCTCAAACCATCGTTTTTTTCGCCAATAAAGAGCAAGTTTTAGCCATTATTGGTATTAGTGATCCTATTAAAGACGAAGCTCAGGAGGCTTTTGAACTACTCCGCAAAAAGAACATCGATTTGCACATTTTAAGCGGAGACAATGAACACACGGTAAAAGCCGTTGCTGAAGAATGTAATATACCTCATTATAAAGCAGCTGTTTTACCATCCGATAAGTCAGATTATATACAAAACTTACAAGATCAAGGAAAAACAGTTGCCATGATAGGAGATGGAATTAACGATTCTCAGGCCCTCGCCAAGGCTGATATTAGTATAGCCATGGGAAAAGGATCGGACATTGCTATGGAAACTGCCCAAATGACCTTAATGACCTCTAATTTAAAAACCATTTCCAAAGCCATTAAACTCTCTTCAGCTACCGTAAAGGGCGTTAAACAAAATCTTTTTTGGGCTTTTTTATATAACTTAATTGGTATTCCAATTGCCGCAGGAATTTTCTATCCTATAAACGGATTTTTATTAGATCCCATGATAGCTGGAGCAGCCATGGCCTTTAGTTCGGTATCCGTTGTTTTAAATAGTCTCAGATTAAAAACTATAAAACTTTAATGATGAAAAAATTTCAATTCAAAACCAATATCAACTGTGAAAACTGTCTGGCCAAAATAGGTCCCTTTTTAGATCAGCAAAACGAAATTTCTGAATGGGAAGTGGATTTAGCGCATGACGACAGAGTTTTATCCATTGAAAGTGAATCACTATCAGCTGAAGATGTTCAACAGTTGGTGAGCAAAACAGGCTTTGTTGCTGAAGCTTTATAAAAACTTTTTTCTTTGGTAAAATTATGATTGGCTGACATGCAGCTAATCCAACAACTTATTTTTGGACATCGACCCCTCGATTTCTCATTTGTAAATCCGATCAAAATTTATTGATCGGATTTTCTTTTTAGCCTTTCAAAATCACTTCGCGGACTCTCCGCAAACTCTGCCGACCCACATAGCTTTCTACCTCATCTGCTCTACCCTAAATTTGGTATCAAGATGTCGAGGCTAAGCCATTATTGATCGCGACAATAAAGGTCCAACTGCGCAAACATTTTAGTCTCAAATCTGCTTTTCTGTCACTTCCGAAATAGGAAGAATCGGAGTTTCAGAAAAGCAATTCTTCCTACGCGTTCCCGGACAAAAGTGAGCCGGGCGATTGAATAATTTTTAATACAAATATTATGCGTAGAGCAGATAAAATAAAAGGGGGAAATGCCCGCAACTTCTTCATGAGTATAATGATTATTGCCGGATTCTATTCCTGTGAAAAAGCTGAAATTGAAGAGGTCAAAAAAGCAAGAATTGTTGTTGAAGAGGTCCATAATGACCGAGGAGGAGATGACGAAGAAGAGCCAATTATTCAGGGATGGGTTAAAGATGAAGATGACCAAACCCCTATCAGTGGTGCAAACGTCAAAATTTTCCATATCAACCAATCCAATCCAACGGCTAGTCGGATTACGGACATAAATGGTGAATTTCAAATGACGGTTCCAACTGGTACATATTACTTCAAAGTAACACATGCCGGTTCAACTACTCAAACGAATAACATCACCGTAAACGGCGACATGAATGTGACCATTTACATCTAAGTCGATTGCGATTTCAAATGAAAAGAGGCCGTTCCGAAGGGAATGGCCTTTTTAGTTTAAAATGGTGACCTCTACTTTGGTTCCGGGATTAGTATTACGGTACCTTAATTCTCCTTTCACACTGCTCAAAATCATCTTCATCAAATCAATTCCTTTGGAAGATAAACGACCCTCCAAATCTTCATCCAAACCAACACCATTATCTGAAATCTCCAGATAAATACTACGATCAGAATTTTTCTTTAGGGTAATATCCAAAACGGGAGCTTCAATTCCGTCAAATCCATGTTCAAAAGAATTGCAAATCATCTCGTTCATCACTAATCCTAAACGTAATGCCCGATCATAATCACAGGAAACAATATCGAACGATCTATTAACCTGCACCTTTGGACTTTTATTATTCAAAACCAAATCAATATTAGCCAATAATTCTTCCAGATATAAATTCAACTGCACCTCATGCGAAATCTCTTTTTCTTCTAATAGGTACCTTTGAATTTGCGACATTGCCTCCACCCGATTCAAATAGTTTTGAATCATTTTTTTCACTTCAGGATCAGCCGATTTACGAAAATCATGCTGCAGAATTCCCCCAAACATTTGGTAGTAATTTTTAGTTCGATGACTCAACTCCCGATGCAAGCTATCAATCAATTCATTCTTTTTCTCTAATTGTTGGTTTTTGGATTCAGTCTCCGCTTTGCTTCTTCGTAACCTTAAATAAACCCCTATTACTCCTATTATAAATATCACAGCAAAAGACAAAACAACCAGATGAAGCTTATTTCGTTCATTGAGTTTCTCATTTTCTGCATCTTGAAGGGCTATTCGGTTATCTTTTAACTCTATTTCCTGGTCCTTTTTCTCTACTTCGTACTCCAACTCCAATTTGGCTAGTTTATCTTGACTTAATTCACCTAAGATTATCCCTTTTAATTCAAACAGCCGCTCATATTTTTGAATAAACTCCAAATTTGGTGCTCTTAATTTTTCTATTGATAATTGAGAAGTCAATACTCCCATTAAAACCTCTTTTAATTGTAAGCTATCCCCCAGTTTATAGGCTTCTTTCAAGTAATCTTCTGCAAGTTCGATATTATCTTTAGCCAGATACAAATCTCCCAAATGCCAATAAGCTACAGCCAATTTGGATGGATTATTTTCTGTTAGTCGGGTATACAATGATGTTTGAAAAAAATATTCCGCACTATCTAAATTTCCCTGTCTTAAGTAATACTCTCCTATTTGTGCATCATTCGAAGCAGTTGACCATCCATACTCTTCTTTTAT
>JAKSBJ010000077.1 GCA_022361195.1 Flavobacteriales bacterium | reverse complement strand
TTTCCGGGCCAGTTGATGCTGGGTTTTCACGCCGAGTATAAAAGCGGCGACATTGCCGTGGATGGCAAGGAAATCATCGATGCACAGTGGTGGCGCTATGACGAGCTGCCCATGGTGCCGCCGCCCCAGTCATTGTCTGGGCAGTTAATTTCGCATTTTGTCACCCGGTGTGAGTCCAATGAGCGTCTTTACTAGATTGTCTGTTCATGTGATGGCAAGCGCGCCGGGGCTGCACGGGGTGCCCGGGAGTGGGGGCAGATGACCATGTTTTATGAGGGCTTGGCAGTCGCGGTTGTGGTGCTGGCATTGCTGTTATTGTTGCTGTCGCTGAAGGTGTTGATTCGAACGGGCTGGTTTCTAGGTTGGTTGCGCGGGATGTTTGGCCTGGTGTTGACTGGCGGCGGCGTGCTGCTGGCGTTGACCGCCTACGATGTTTTCAGCTACCAGCAGATTTTGGCTGAGAAGGCGATTGCCACACTCAGTTTTGAGAAGTTGGGTACCCAGCGTTACCAGGCGACACTGGTGGACGCTGAGGGCGCAGAGCAGACTTATGAGCTGCTGGGCGACCAATGGCAGCTCGACGCCCGTATCATCAAGTGGCCCGGTATCCTCTCGGCCTGGGGCGTTAAACCCGGGTACCGACTCGACCGCATCAGCGGGCGTTACTTCTCGCTCGCCAAGGAGCGCAACGGCGAGCGCAGCGTTTACGCTCTCAGCCAGAGCGAATTCGGGATCGATGTCTGGGCCTGGTTGCAGGGGGCAGGGCAGTCGCTGCCGTTTGTCAACGCGGTCTATGGTAGTGCCACCTTTGTGCCCATGGACGATGGCGCGCTCTACGGGGTGTCGCTCACCAGCAGCGGCTTGATCGCGAGGCCGCTCAACGAGCGGGCGCAAATGGCTGTATCACGCTGGCAGTAGCGCTTCTTTTTTCAGACCTTGGGCATTTTGTTGGCTGAGTTTTTGATTGTTACCTAGTTAGCTTCGGAGAATCTTTTGGAATTTTTATCAGAGTACGGACTCTTTCTGGCCAAGGCCATTACCATCGTTGTCGCCATTGGTGCGGT
>JAKSBJ010000081.1 GCA_022361195.1 Flavobacteriales bacterium | reverse complement strand
CCCGGATACTGGTGGCGGAGGAGGTGTCTTCCAGCGGTTCGCCGCCTTCCATCACACCATCTTCCTGAAATTTGGCGGACACGGCAGCATAATCCGCCATGTATTGCTCGAACTCCGGGGTGCCGAATTGCGGTTCATCCTCGATAGCGGAATAGATCAGCGCGACATATTTCATTTTCATCTCCTGTTTTGTGCAGTGTAACCGACCGTGACCGGCCCGATGACCATAAAGACGAACGGGATCATGTGATTTCGACAGTCAGGTGAAAATAAAATCAAAAAAAAGTATTGGTTCGGATTTTGGGACATATCTGGTCAAATTATTGTGTTTGCTGACGCGGTCTACATTTCTGTTCTGTGGAAAGGAACTGTTTACCTCCGCATGTGAAGCTGTGTGGTATCCGTGTAACTGTCTCCCAGATTAGGGACTGAGGGAAGTCTGAGTTTCCGTTGCACGATGCGCCTGGATTGAGCCGGTCACTACCGGCAGGCGCAGAAACCTTGGCATCAGTAGAGGTTCAGAGGTAGGCAGATGGCGGTTTTGGCGGATTGGGAGCCGGAAAATCACGATTTCAGACTGTATGTCCCTGAAATGGGCGACGGTGTGTTTCAGGCTGAGATCGCCAAATGGCATGTGCAGGTTGGTGATGTCATCGAGCCGGAAACGCCTCTGGTTGATATTGTTTCCGGTGAAGACTCGCTGAAAATTCAGTCCCCTGTCCGTGGGCGTGTTGTGGCACGGTGTGGTCACGCCGGTGAAACGCTGCATACCGGCAAAGAGCTTGTGATGTTCGATAGCGAGCTGGAGGATGAGGAGGATCTTTATTCCCCTGCTTCCCGTGAACAGAAACAATTGTCGGATGCCGGTTTGCCGGGACCCTTGCCCGGGGGTGTGAAATCCGCTGCGCCGGTGAAGGGCGCGGGACCCGAGAACGGGATACTATCCACCGGCTGCGGCATCAATATCGAACGGGTCGGGAAGGCGATTGGCGGTCGGAAAACCGTTGATGCCCGTTACGCCAAGCGGATGACGGTCGAAGAAGTGCCGGTTACGGGTTTGAGCCAGGCCATGGCGCAGCGCATGCTGAACAGCGTGCAGACCGTGCCCCACTTTACCTATATCGAGGAAGTGGATGTTACGGAGCTGGAATCCCTCCGCGATCATCTGAACGAACGGCGCGACCCGGAACAGGCGAAAATCAATGTGCTGGCAATCCTGCTGGCGGCAGCCGCCCGTGCGGTCGTGGATCATCCGGATTGCAATGCCCGTTTTGACGAGAAATCCGGCAAGGTGACCCGCCATGCCGGGCTGCACGCCAGCATTGCCACCGGTTCCGATCAGGGATTGAAGATGCCGGTTCTCCGGCATGTGGAGGCCCTGGATCTTTCCGCGATCGCGGATGGCATTCAGCACGTGGTGGCTGCGGCGCGCAGCAACACCGCGAAGATGGAAGAACTGGGCGGCGGTACGCTCGGAT
>JAKSBJ010000060.1 GCA_022361195.1 Flavobacteriales bacterium | reverse complement strand
GCAAATTCAGAAAATTGCCCATTCCCACCACTAAATTGGTGCGTCTCAGGATTGCCTATAAAAGCATCCTTTCCTTCAACCTTTTTCTCAGCTCCACAGGTATAAACCAAATGATCCGTATCCTCAAAAGGATCGGTGGTACAAGCGAGGAAAGTAAGCGCTATAATGGAAGTAACTAGTAATCTCAATTCAAAATCAAATAATCATTAAAAGAGGGTAAAAATAATTAAAGTCTGCGTAGATAATAAAATTAGATCAATTTAAAGAACGAATAAGTAAGTTTCCTAGTATAAATTCTTAAATTTACCCCATCTCTCTAAGCAATATGAAGAAGGAAAACCCCGAAGGAAAAAACCAAAAAGAAAAATTGAGTAAGCGGTTTAGACGCCTGATTCTCATTTTTACATGGTGCATTGCTTTTTCACCAGCTGCGGTTATTTGGGCCATGCTTGAAAGTGCTCGTCCCGATGTTCCTTCACACGAAGAATTGGCAAATCCGCCAGACAAACAAGCCTCCATTATTTACACATCAGACGGTGTTGAGATGGGACGTTTTTGGAGTGTTAACCGTAAAAGTGTTAACTACAGTCAAATTTCACCTTATGTTATTTCTGCCCTAATTGCAACTGAAGATCAACGCTACTACGAGCATGCAGGAGTTGACCTTTGGGGAATTGGTAGAGCCGTTGCAGGTGCCGCTACCGGTTCGGAAAGTGGCGGTGCAAGTACCATTTCACAACAATTGGCCAAATTACTTTATACCGTTCAGGATACAGCAGGTGGCGGAGTTGCTCGTGACAAATGGGAACGATTAAACCAAAAATTTGGAGAGAATATTTTGGCCGTTCGTTTAGAAAAAGATTATACCAAAGAAGAGATCATTACCATGTATCTCAACAACTTTGACTTTTTATACAATGCGGTAGGAATTTCTTCTGCCTCTCAGGTTTATTTTAACACTACTCCAGATCAGTTGAAGATGGAAGAAGCTGCTATGTTGGTGGGGATGTGTAAAAATCCGGGAATGTATAATCCGTATAAGTTTCAAAGCAAAATCTACCTGGATCACGACCAATACATTTTGGACAGCACACGTGCATACGACAGAAGAAATACAGTATTGCACCAGTGGTTAAAGAATAGTGAGGCTGGAAATGAAGCTCTTCCTGTTAAACTAACTCAAAAACAATACGATTCACTTTGCGCTATTCCAATTACTGTGGATTACCAGATTGTGGATCATAAAGAAGGATTAGCTCCTCACTTTAGAGAAGTATTGCGTAAAGAACTTACCGCTAAATTCAATGAAAAGAATGAAGATGGAAGTTATAAATACGCCAAAGTTGATGGAGAACCTTATGACATTTACAAAGATGGTTTGAGAATTTATACAACCATTGATTCCCGGATGCAAATTTATGCTGAGGAAGCTGTACAAGAGCATATGGAAGAAACTTTGCAGGAAGCTTTTGATGAAAACAATGCAAAGAACAAAAATCCTCCTTTTGCAAATGATGCTGATCAGGAGAGAATTGACCTCATCATGGATCGTGGGAAGAAAAACTCGGACCGTTATCGCAATATGATTGCTGCAGGAAAATCGGAAGCAGATATCGATAAAGCTTTCCAAACCCCGGTTTCGATGAAAGTATTCTCATACAAAGGAGATTTTGATACGATCATGACTCCATGGGATTCTGTTAAGTACTACAAAGGAATTTTACAGGCTGGATTAATGTCAATGGACCCAAAAACAGGTTTTGTAAAAGCTTGGGTTGGTGGACCGGACTTTAAGCACTTTGCCTACGATCACGTAAAGCAATCAAAACGGCAGGTTGGATCAACTATTAAACCATTTGTGTATGCTGCAGCTTTGGAAATGGGTAAAATTGATCCATGTAAAGCCTATGCAGACATGTCCTATTGTATTGACGTTCCGGTAAGTCCAACCCGAACGCAATCCTGGTGTCCAAAAACAGGAACAAAAAATACAGGAAACTTAATTCCTTCTAAATGTGCTTTGGCGGGATCACTTAACAACATTACTGTAGCCATCATGAAAGATATGGGACCTTTAGCCGGGCCTCAACTCATGAATAAAAAACTAAAGGATGTTGGAATTTTCTTGAAGCCCGAAGAGGTAGTTCCGTCTATGTGTCTTGGGCCAATGGATCTTTCACTTTATGATATGGTAGGAGCACAAAGCACCTTTGCCAATAAAGGAATGTACATCAAACCTATCTACATTATGCGGGTTGAAGATAGAAATGGAAATGTCATCATTGATTTGGAATACACCTTAAAAGAGGCCATGAGTGAAGAGTTGGCTTATACCATGATTCAAATGATGAAAGGAGCCGTTAATGTTGCTTCTAACGTACATGAAGGAGGAAAAGGGTATGCAACCAGTAGTCGTTTGAGAGGAAATTGGCCATATGGAAATATTAAGTATCCTACTGCAGGTAAAACCGGAACAACCAATGGAGCATCTGATGGATGGTTCATGGGACTTACCCCTGAATTGGTAACCGGAGTTTGGGTAGGAGCTGACGACAAAGACATTCACTTTAGAAACTTTACCTGGGGACAAGGAGCCCGAATGGCCCTCCCTATTTATGGATATTACATGAATAAAGTTTACAAGGACAACAGTATCGACCTCTATAAAGGAGATTTTGAGGCACCACCTCAATACGATAATTCTGTCTTCAAGTGTACACGAGAAGATAACCTTGTTCCTGTGTTATAAAATTATATGAATAAAGTTGTAAAAAACGTTGAGGAAGCCTGTTCCGGAATTCAGGATGACATGACACTCATGTTAGGTGGATTCGGACTATGTGGGATTCCTGAAAACAGTATTGCCCAATTAGTAAAAATGGGCGTTAAAGGACTAACATGCATCTCTAATAATGCTGGAGTAGATGACTTTGGATTGGGATTATTGCTTCAAAAAAAGCAAATCAAAAAAATGATCTCATCTTATGTTGGAGAAAATGAAGAATTTGAACGCCAAATGCTTAGTGGTGAATTAGAGGTTGATCTAATTCCACAAGGATCATTGGCTGAACGCTGTAGAGCTGGTGGAGCTGGAATTCCAGCTTTTTATACACCCGCAGGTTACGGAACTGAAGTGGCAGAAGGAAAGAAGGTAGAAATCTTTAACGGGAAACCGCACATTTTAGAATCGGCCTTAACAGCAGACTTTGCTATTGTAAAAGCTTGGAAGGGAGATACCGAAGGAAACCTGGTTTTTAAAGCTACTGCACGAAACTTTAACCCAATGATGGCTATGGCAGGTAAAATTACCATTGCCGAAGTGGAAGAGTTAGTTCCAGCTGGAGAATTAGATCCGAATTTTATTCATACACCAGGAATTTTTGTTCAACGAATTTTCCAGGGAGAGAAATTTGAAAAGCGTATCGAACAACGTACCGTTCGTCCAAAAAATTAAACTATGAGTTTAGATAAAAACGGAATTGCAAAACGAATTGCACAAGAATTAAGAGACGGTTGGTACGTAAACCTTGGAATTGGTATTCCGACACTTGTTGCCAACTATATCCCGGAAGGAATTGAAGTTGAATTTCAATCTGAAAACGGAATTCTAGGTATGGGACCTTTTCCTTTTGAAGGAGAAGAAGACGCTGACCTTATCAATGCAGGAAAACAAACCGTTACTTTGGTTGATGGAGCCTGTATTTTTGATTCGGCCACCTCATTTGCCATGATTAGAGGACAACATGTACAATTGACTGTACTTGGTGCTATGGAAGTAGCTCAAAACGGAGATATTGCCAACTGGAAAATTCCAGGAAGAATGGTAAAAGGAATGGGAGGAGCTATGGATTTAGTTGCTTCTGCTGAGAATATTATCGTTGCCATGATGCATACGAACAAAAAGGGTGAATCAAAATTGCTCAAACAATGTTCTTTGCCACTTACCGGGGTTGGATGCGTTACACGTGTTGTTACCAACCTTGCTGTGCTCGAAATTAAGGATGAAAAATTCCATTTAATTGAACGAGCACCTGGAGTAACGGTTGAAGAAATTAAAGCTGCCACTGAGTGAGAATTGGTTATTCCTGACCAGGTCCCGGAAATGAACATTTAATTATTCTTTTGGAAAATAAGAAAATTGCTATAATTGGTGCCGGTCCGGCCGGTATTACTGCCGCTTATGAATTAAGTAAGCGTGGTTATTCGGTTGAACTATACGAAGCATCTGACAGAGTTGGAGGATTGTCAAAGTCATTGGACTTATGGAACCAACGAGTAGATTTAGGTCCTCACCGTTTCTTTTCACAAGACACCAAAGTAAATGCCGTTTGGCTGGAAGTTGTTGGAAAAGACTACAAGATGGTTGACCGACTTACTCGAATCTATTTCAACAAAAAATTCTATTACTACCCATTAAAACCATTTGATGCCCTTGTTAAACTTGGAATTTGGAAAGGTTTTTTGTGTGGAATGAGTTATTTCAAGCAAAAAATTGCCCCTACCCGCAAGGATGGTTCATTTGAAAATTGGGTAACCAATCGTTTTGGATACAAACTCTTCTCTATCTTCTTTAAAACCTACAGTGAAAAACTATGGGGAATTAGTTGTAAAGAACTGGATGAAGATTTTGCCGCTCAACGAATCAAGAAACTATCGCTTTTTGGAGCCATTTGGAGTGCTTTATTCAAGAGCAAGGGAACCAAACATAAAACTTTAGTTGATCAATTTGCATATCCGCTTGAAGGAAGTGGGATGGTGTATGAGCGCATGCAGACAAAGATTGAGGAGAATGGAAGTAAAGTGTTCTGTAGCACACCAATCAACAAAGTAATTACCGAAAATGGTACTGCTGTTGCCCTGGAACTTGAAAATGGGGAGCGTAAAGAATTTGATCACATCATTTCTTCTATGCCGATTACCCGTTTGGTGAATAATCTAAATGATACACCAAAAGAAGTATTGGATGCCTGTGCCGAACTAAAATTCCGAAATACCATTTTGGTCTTCCTTAAAGTTGAAGGGCAGGATATCTTCCCAGATAACTGGTTATACATTCACGCTAACGATTTAAAAATGGGACGAATCACCAATTTCTCTAATTGGGTTCCAGAGCTAAATCGAGGTGAAAAATCAACCATTATTGCCTTAGAATACTGGGCGTTTAATGAAGATCAAATTTGGAATGACGATGATGAAAAAATCATCGACTTAGGTAAGGAAGAAATGCGCGCCACAGGTCTTATTGGGGACCTGGAAATTACTGAAGGAAAAGTGGTCCGAATTCCAAAATGTTACCCTGTTTACCGTATGGGTTATCAGGAGCCATTAAAGAAAGTAGAAGCTCATTTAAGTTCCATTCAAAACTTAAGTGTTATTGGTCGTTATGGAGCCTTTAAATACAACAATCAGGACCATAGTATCCTTATGGGCTTATTAGCTGCTGAAAACATCTCAGAGAATAAGAATCATGATTTGTGGGAGATTAACACAGATTATGAAAACTACCAGGAAAAATCTACCATTACTGCAGCTGGCCTCGAACAAAAAGATTGATACCATGAGTAGCATGAAATTGCATTTAATTGGATTTGGTGTTCTTGTGCTGCTTTTTATCGGAACTATTTTTCTCCGCTCTGATGAGTTTAATCGTGATATGGGTGGACGACATGAGTGGATTACTGCTCATTCGCTAACTACCATGGAGATTTGGGATAAAAATGGTGGACCTTCTGCTTTTGGATTTAACCCCGTTTATTCTTACCCCGAGGCGATCCAGCTTAAACGACAGGCCATGGGAGGCGTTAAAGGTGAAAATGGATTACATTATTATACTTCCTACCCGCCATTCGCTTTCATATTTGGTTATTACGCCACTCAACTCATGGGCGGCCCCTCTGTGGATAGTATTCGCGTTCTCAATTACCTCATTCATTTTGCTTGTGGATTCATTCTCTTTTTGATTCTGTACGAATTAATGCCAGACAAAAAACGATTTAATTTGGCAGGTGTCATTGCGGCCACACTCTACTTTTACTCCACCGGCTTTTTGTGGGGTCATGGTTTTTTGTATTTCAGTGACATGCTGGAACAATTGCTCATCATTCTTTGTATTTACGTCTTAATTCGTTTTTGGAAAGGCAAGTTCAAAAAGAACATTTACGGCTACGGATTACTATTTTTAGTTTTCTTTTTGGCCACTTATACTGAATGGCTCGGCTTATTCTTCTCCTTCTTTACAGGTTTAGCTTTTTTACTTTTCTTCTTCATCAAGAAAAATAAATCCTTTTTATTTGGATTTTTCACGGTTGGTTTAGCAGCATCTTTAGCACTAGGAACAACCGTTCTCCAATATTCCTCCATTGGTGGATGGGATCAATTGGTTGAAGTATCCACTAAAAAGTATAACATCAGATCCGGAAGGGTTGTTGATGATCCCAACCATAAACTTCATATCGATAACGAAGAAACACACGACTTGATGCGCCGTGCATTTGATATGAACTACAAAAACATTCAAAACATTATTGGAGCAGTAGGGATTGCCTTTGTTCCATTTTTGTTCATTGGGAAACTACGAAGACGAATGACCGATATTCAATTACCTATTTTGGTCATTAGTCTCTTGCTACTCTCCCTCATTTGTCATTATTACATCTTTTTCAACTTCAATGCTCTACACTCCTTCTCCGGATTAAAAACGGGCATGTTTATTACCCTCATTATTTCCATTCTCGTCTTGTACATCTATCAATCCATGCCCAACGTCAAAGCCATGGCTATTTGTGCTGTTTTAATTAGTGGATTTGTCGTATTTAAAATGTATGGTGAATTGGATCGTTATAAATCAGCCGCAGCTAAAGGATACCATGATTTGGCTACTCCAGCCCGAACGATTGGAGAGCTCAATGATCCAAACAAAGGTGTTTTTGCCAATGTACCTTTTCATGCTGTCAACCTATACTATTCTAAACGAGATTGGTTCTGGATTCGGGATACCGCAACCGTTTCTACCTTTATGACGTTCTTCAAATTAGAAGAAGCAGATTACTTTCATATTGAAGGAGGAAAAGTGACCGAAAAGTTAGAATATCGATCCGAAAACAAGCAAGCGATTTTACTGAACAAAGAAGTAATTTCTCACTAATTCTAACCCAAAGTGTTTCCAAAACAAGCTCTTGGCTGGATATTTGCAGAATCTTTTACAGCAGATAATTCGAAATATTCATCGAAGAATTTAAATTTGTGTTAGCAAACAAAAAGCGAAAAGATGTTAAAAATCAAAACCTTAAGTCTTTTCTTCATCCTATTTATTGGATCGGGATTTTCACAAGAGATTGATGTAATTACCCAGGAACGTATTCAGGGAATCATCACTATTTTAACCTATAGTCCAGATGGTTCTTTAATTGCATCGGGAAGTGCAAAGGAAAATTCGATAAAAATTTGGGACGTTAAAAGTGGAAAGATTATTGGTCAACTAGAGGGACATGAGGGGGCAACAACCGCTCTTTGTTTTAATCAGGATGGTAATAAATTATTATCTGCTGCAAAGGATAAATATGTTATTCAATGGGATTTATTGAAGTGGGAACTTATTGATTCAGTTCAAACGGAGGCCGTTACCACTACCCTACTTAATGATCCTCATAAAACCGATGTGTTTTACAGCGGCTCATATCGTGGCCATGTTCATCAATGGTCCAGAACTCAAATGGATACTCCTGTCTTACTCATGGAAGACAGAGATGAAATCACACACATAGATGTTCACCGAGATTATATGGTAGTTGGGAATGATAAAGGAGAACTCAGTCTCTTTAATCTTCCCAAAAAGGAGGTAATTAAATCCAAAAAGGCACATTTAAATGCGGTTAAAGGGCTCAAATTTTTCAACAATGGTGAATCGCTCATTTCATTAGGGGGAGGTGGATTGGTTCATTTATGGGATGTAAATGATTTGTCAGAAAGTAAACACATTAAAGCCTCTTCCGTTCCTATTACGGCTTTTGATGTTAATATAGACCTTGGTATTTTCGTCACAGCAACTCAAAAGTTGGATATCCGAATTTGGAACTTTGAAGGAAAAGAACTCAAGCATTTTAAAGGGAAAGACAGAGACAACCCCGGTAGAGAACCTATCAAAGCCATTGCCTTAAGTCCGGACGGGTCCACTGTAGCCAGTTCTGGATTCCAGCGCGGAATTTCACGAAAAAAGGGAGGTCAAAATAATGTCATTCGAATTTGGGATGTAGAAAGAGGTGGATT
>JAKSBJ010000033.1 GCA_022361195.1 Flavobacteriales bacterium | reverse complement strand
TTAGCAAGTTTCAAAGGGAAAATGCAGGTGTTTATATGATTAGATTAAGTCCACCGATGACTATCAAAGGTATGTACAACTCCATTCTTAATTCCATACGAAAAGAAGATTTATCCAGGAATGACTCCATAAGCAACCTCAAACACCAATTACGTCTTGAACTTGAAAGTCGTGATGGAAATAACTTGATTATTATTGATGATGCAAGTCGTTTTGAAAAGGAAAAAGTATCCTATTTGTATGAATTACGAAATATAACTATGCATCACTCAGGACTAATCATTTCAATTTCAACTCATGAGGATTATGATAAACTAATCTTTAAATGGTTATCGAAAGATGTTAAGGGAATAAAGGAATTCTATTTAAGTTTTAGCTACTTTGTCAAACTTCAAAGACCAACAATTGAGGAGATAAGGACTTTGTTCAAAGCTAACGATTTGTTTAAGTCATCTGAAGGTCGAGAATTATTTAAAGTAATAACTAACTCGAATCTGGAGTTGATGAATTGGGGGTTAATAAGATATATAATCAAAGCAAGGTTAAATATTTGATTTAAGTATGCCATTCAAACTAATGTTTCAGTGGCGTACATTTTTGAAACTCAAAACAATACTCAATTTTAACAAAACAGTAGGACAGAAAAACCTCTTGTGTTTATCTGTCCTACTTTTCATCTGTATATAGAATGAAGGCAATTATATACACACGTGTATCCACAAAATCCCAGAATATTTATCGACAATTGAAAGAGTTGGAAAATAAGTGCTCAGATAAATCCTGGACAGTCTATAAAAAGGTGTCAGACACGATTTCCGGAGCTAAACCTTATACAGACAGAAAAGGATTCATCGAAATAATTGAACAAGCTAAGAAGAAAGCTTTTGAGGTAATAGTCGTTCACGAAATCTCCAGATTAGGAAGAAATACAGTTGATGTACTCAAGTGCATTCAGGAACTTAATTCCTATGGTATATCTGTCTACATTTTGAATATTGATACGGAAATAAAACCGGACAGGGTGGATCCCTCCGCTAACTTAATTGTTGCCGTTCTTGCTTCTTTAGCTACTCACGAAAGGGAATTAATACGACAACGAATATTGTCGGGGCTTAAAGCGAGTAATAAGAACTCAGGAAGAAGAGCAGGAGAGAAGTATGGTATTGAAGAATACAGAAAGAAGTATCCGGTAGTAGTTAGATTACTGAATGATGGATACAATATGAAAACTGTCAGTAATTTAACGGGGACCAGTTATAGGACCGTGCAAAGGATTAAGAGAATTTTAAATGATCATTCTCCTATATAGTTCAGGACCTCAGAAGGCTTTATATTCTGGCTGTCACAAATTTTCTTAAATAGATCAAGGGAAAGGTTAAAATCGCCTTTTAAAATCAATCTAATGGTTTTCTCATCCACGCCTGCTACATTGGCCAATTCAGTATTTGAATTGTACTTAGGCCTTATAAATTCAGTGATATAGGCACAAACCTTTATGGACAAGGTGTTTTCCACATAGTAAATTTGGCCTAGAGCGATAAAATGACCACGGAATATATTCCGAATAGGGCATTTTTTATTAGTTTTGCTCCGGAGTAGGGGAGCCACTATTCTTTTCAGTTAAACAAATTTCATGGATAAGAAAACAACCGGAATCAGCTTGATCACAGACTTACAAGAGGACAGCCGAAATATCAAAAATGATAAATATGTAAGCATTTCAATCTCGGCCAGAACTCATGAAAAATTGAACAAAATATGTTGGTTAATACGAGGAGAGAAGAAGCCGAAATTGGGATTAGTGACCAGTAACATCGTCGAGCACTTTATAGAAGAACATCGGGAATCAATTCTCAAGCTCCAGGAAGAGAAGAATAATCTCTTTTAATTATTACAAAACCAAAACTTATGAAAATCACCAAGACAATCATTGTCTCGTTCTTATTCTTTATTCCATTTGTTAATTCGTGCAGCAGTGATTCAGAAGGTTCTTCGGAAAGACAAGAATCTAAAGAATCTGACTTGCTTAGTGACATACAAAAAGCGGTTGACAATTATTTTTCAGTTAAAGACGAAAATGAATTTCTCAGATCAACTTTTACGGGGGATTATAACGAGGTTTATTTTGGTCATGTTTATGAATTTGTCATTACAAAGAAAACGGATAGTGGAGGGGAGTTTAATTATTTGGTTCAGGTTACTTATGATGAATCAACAAAATCAATTAATGTGGTTCATCAAGACTTTTTTGCCCTTTCTACAGCTGAAAATGTTGATGAATGGGTAGATAAACGTAAGAAGTTGAATGAGGCTAAGAAAGTAGAGTGATAATAATAGAAAACAAGATGGACGTATTTGAGAAAGCCAAATTAGCGTTGAGAAAAAAAATAGCTACTAAGAAGTCTAGCGTTGCTAATGATTTAGAAAAATTAAGATCTAAATCTAAGGGTGAAGATGTATATTCTTACATGATTAACTTGTCTGAAGAACTTTCTGTTGAAAAATTGTGAATTCTATAATCTGGAAGAGTTAGTGTAGCTTATTACATACAGGGAGTACATACGTCTAAAATCTGGAAAATAGAAAAGTTTGAAAAAGGCTTTTTTAAAGCATTAATTACTTGACGTTTATTGTTTTAATTCAGTTTATAGAATCTCCAATTCAAAAACCGATTTTTCGTTATTCGACCTTCATCCATATTGAAAAGAGATTAATTCTGCAATTATTTCATTATTATCTACATCTAGAATGGTTGCTTTTTCATTATCCAAATCATTTGTCAAGGTCATTTCGACGTGAGGACTAAACTGACTTAGCTCTTCATAAAGCTCGTTAAATAATTTTGTCTGGAAATTGACAGGAGTTGTGCGTTTAGATTCTACAAAGTAATGTAAATCATTAGGAGATGAAAAACGTTTGAGGGCAGTTTCAAACCCTAAGTCCAGTTTAGGTCTGAAATGATCCAATTTAAAGTTTAGTCTAAAGAATATTTGCATGATATTTTCACTTGCCTCTTCTCTATTAGCATTCGTAGCAATAATTCCCTCTTTCACATAGTTTATCGTTTCAAGATGCTCAAATACAAATTTTAAATCTTGATTAAAGCCAACAATATTTAGGAGTCCATAGAAGTCCAGAAATTCTGAAATGGCTTTGTTTTTTGAATATTCATGTCCTTTCAAAAAGGATTCAAATTTTTTATGGTCACCAAACAAGGTCTTAATCAGGTCACTAATACCATATATATGTGAATAGAATGGGTCCGGTTTTAGAATTTGGGCGCAAAAGACTTTTATTTCTGAACCTTCAAGAAATTGTAATAATGATTTTTTTAACTTTTCATTATCAGTTATCTTTTGGAGGCGACTATAAAAAATTAATGGATCTCTATCGTTAATTTCCCATCCTGAATTCTCACATTCTTCGATAAGAATTTCATATGAATAATTAACTAGAGAATTAAATTCATCTTGCTCTATTCCCCAAAATTGTGTGGTACTTTGCTCTGCATAGAGGAGAATCATTAATTCCAAGCGATGTTTGATCGGGACGGTTTTCTTTTCAAGAAATTGAGATCTTACTAAATGTGCAGTTTCTGTATTATTTAATGAAAGTGTTCTTTTTGGAGATTGACCTTTTAAGTTTAATAAAATACCTAGTTGCTTGGTTATGTCTGATAAGTAGAGTTGATACTTATCTATATGCTTCCAAATGTAGAATAATGTACTTGCTAATACTTTAATTTCATCAAGTTTTGTAATGGTATGAAAACCTATTAAATCAACTAATTGTTTTCCCTTATTAT
>JAKSBJ010000009.1 GCA_022361195.1 Flavobacteriales bacterium | reverse complement strand
GCCGTCACCTTATTCTGAAATAAAACGAAAAGCTCCTAGTTCTAAGTTAGGAGCTTTTCTATCTCATAAGAAATGGAAGCTCTTATGAGGTATCTTACTAAAATAAAAAAGCCTTCAGAATTTCTGAAGGCTTTTTTTGTACCCCTAACAGGCGAACTATCGAACAATTTCATCTATGAAATCAAGAAACTCTACGAAATAAAGCCATACGTTGAACACTTAATGGCAGCTTAATTTTTAATGAAAGCTTTTAATTATAAGCTATTAATATCCAATGTATGGTATTGAACATTCGTAGTATAGGAGGTTATGATAACTCATTCAATTGCTAGTACCTTTGTTAAAAAAATGGCTTATGGAAATATCAGAAAAACAAAAAAAACGTTTTGGCTTTTTAAAACTACTATATGAAGTAACTGAAGGACAAGAAAACTGTATGGTCAATATGTGGGAGCTAGGAAAAGAGTTAAAACTATCGAAGGCAGATACATCTTCAATTTTTGACTATTTAAGTGGACAAGGTTTAATACAGTCAATGGCGTTAGGAGGAGGTATGCGTATTACGCATGAAGGCATTGTAGAGATTGAAAAAGCTTTAACTAAACCAGATGAACCTACAGAATATTTTCCTCCAATAAATATCATTCAAGTCAATGAAATGAAAGGTGGCGTAATTCAACAAGGAACAAATGGTTCTTCAATCAGTATTGTATCTAAAGATAATGTCGACGAAATTGAAAACTATTTATCATGTCTTTCCCAATTTTTAAAAGAAATAAGTCTGGATACTGAATTTAAAAGTGAAATTTCTGCCGATATTGAAACTATAAGGCAACAGAACAAATCTCCTAAGCCTAAAAAAGCCATTCTAAAAGAGTCGTTAAAGTCTATTAAAACAGCCTTAGAAGGAGCAACAGGAGGAGTTATAGGAGCTTTAGCTACACCTAAAGCACAAGAATTAATTAGTCAAGCGAAGGATATTTTGGATTCCCTCCCTTGATAGCATAAAGGTTTTATTTGCCAAAAATCTGACAAATCTGACAAATTTTCACGATTTGAAGAATGGATAGTTTTTCAGCAAAATGAGACAAATGAGACAAATTTTCATGATTAGACCTATACTTCAAAGGACAGAAGAAACTTACTGGGGAAAACAGTAAGGGTAGTACAAATGAACCCAGAGGGTAAAATAGGCTTACTAGGCAAAAAGAATAAAGAATGGAAATCGAGATATTCAAGAATGAAGCATTTGGAAAAATGCGAGTTATCAAAGATGAAAATGATGAGCCGCTTTTTTGCCTTAAAGATGTAGCTGTTTCATTAGGCTACAAAAAACGCAAGGGATGCAATTAACCAAAATTGTAAGGAGGTCGTGAAATACGACACCACTAAAAAGGGTGATTTGCAATCAATAAAGTACGGTAAAGAGGCAAACGTGTATCGTTTGATTATGACAAGCTACACAAGGCAAATATCCCTTTCGATTTTTAGATTATTTCCTGTTTCTCAACTATCTTTACAGACGAAATAAAACATTTGATTTATAGAATAAAACGATAGATAACTAAAATATTAGAAGCGTAAGCTTTTTTTCGTGGTTCAGAAATCTCCAAACTTTTTATATCCCACAGAAAAATGGTTACACGCTCATGCTAAGGCATGGGCTGTTGCTGTTTGTGGGATAAGGTTTTGGAGAACCTCTGAACTCGACAGCTTCGGTTCCATGCTTCTTTCATTTATATACACCTTGTTTGGGACTGGCAAGGATTAAAACCAAACATAATGATGTATAAAAAAGCAAGGAATCATTTTGCAGTATTTACAATGATTGCAGCAAGTTTAACCTTAGTTAGTTCATGTGGAGATTCTAACAGAAACAAAAATGAACAAAAAGAAACTGGATTCAATTTCTCCACTATAGATTCACTTATTGGTAATTACGAATTAGATGAAGCTTTAATTCAAATACAATCACAATCGGGATTGGAACGTTCGGATAGCGTAAAATTGAATTACTACGTTAAATTCATTAATCGTATCTCAGATATAAAAAGCCAATTAAAGGAATCTGATAAGGAAGTATTTATTCAAAAAACGATTGACTTCCAAGAGGGTAACTATAGAGATACTAGGCTATTTGTAGATAATATTTATGGAGAAAAAATTTATCATGGAAAGAACTTTATTAATGCTGAAATTGGTTTATTGACGAAACCTCAAATGCTAGTCTTAACCTGTAGTTATGATGATAGATTTTACCACCATGTATTCACAGAAATAGCAATAAAAATGGACGATAAAACTATTACACTGGCTAAAGGGTCTCCTGCAAATGGGTTTAATGAAAGTGGAGAGCTAAAAACAAGACCTTTTGAGTTTGAGTTATCTGACAAACAAACCCAAAGAATAGCAGGTTCTGATAATGCTAAATTGGTCTTTACAACAGCCGTGACTCACTTTGATAGGGCTTACTTAAATGGAACTATTTGGGATGTGAAGGGAGGAGAACCTATTAAATACAATGATGTTTCATTGTTTAAAGAAAGAAAAGCTCGTACTCTCGAAAAAGGAGAGGTAAAAACATTTGAAATAGAAGTAAAAAAACGATTTAGGGAAAGATTAAAACAACTATTTGAAATTCATCAAATTTTGGAGAGGAATAAGGTTAAACCAGCTTAAGAGTTAATTAAAGACTTGCAGTAATGTGAGTCTTTTTTGTGTAAAGGAAATATCACAAAATAATATAAGTCACTTACTGGGGAAACAAACTCATTTATACCTTATCAAATTTAAAACAAAACCTTTCTTATTTTGCAACTTTTAAGTTACATTTGGATACTGATTGAGTAGTAATAAAAACAACTTGAAATGGACACTTCTTTGGGTATTGGAGTAATGTTAAAGGAAGCAAGGGAAAAGAAAAAACTAACCCAAGAAGAATTAGCTCAAAAAGTAGGTAAAAAAAGAAGTTATATAGCAAGGTTAGAAACCGATTATGCTGATAATATAAAAATTCAAACTCTACTGGAAATAGTTGAAAAAGGATTAGATGGAGAATTAAAGATAAAATTGGAATTGTAATGAAAAGAAAGTTTACAGTAAATACAAGACTATTAAAAGACGTAATACCAAACCATATTACCACGTTTTCTGCATTTACTGAACTCATAAACAATTCTATTCAAGCAAAGTCAAAAAATATCTGGATAGATATTGATTACGCTAGTGAAAGTGAATTATCTCCTACTTTGATAAAAAAAATTGTTATTAAAGATGATGGAATAGGAGTCCATAATTCTGAATTGGAATACAAAACACTTGATATTGCTACAGGAAACAAAGATGGAGGTAAAGGGATTGGTAGGTTTTGTGCATTTCAAATTGGTAAAAAATTTACAATTGAAACAATAGGCTATAACCAAAAGGATAAAACGTTTTCTGAATCTATTATACCTCTCTCAACTAAAGAATTTTACGAGTTCTCCAAGCTTGGAGAAATTGGAATTGACACTACTGAAAAAACGTTAGATGGTAGTAATTTCGAGACGTTTTATAAAGTCACAATTGAGGATTTATATACATCAGTAGAGACAGAAAACAACAAAGAGCGAAACAAAAGAATAACTCAACAATTTCTACCAACGAATATAAATGATGCTGTTTTTGAAAGGTATCCTCTGGAGATTTTTAATTCTAAAGTCAATTTTCATATCAACGGTCAAAGTCTGAAAAAAGAAGATTTTATTGTTGGAGAATCCCATAAGAAAGTTAAGACATACATTAACGATAAAGGAAAGGAAGTAAAAGTTATGTTTAACTACTTTCAAGTCAAGAACATTGAAGAGATAAGGGTGTTTCTGATGGTCAAAAATGCAGGGATTGATACCGTAGCTAATAGCTTTAAATATGATGCAACTTGGCTAAGCCCTAAAATTGGCGGATGGTATATTTATGTTCAATCAGATGACGCTTTAACTTCGGATAATTATCGTAATATTGATTTAGATGGATTAGACCCAGAATTATCAAATTTTAGGTCGTTTATTAAAGATAACCTAAATCAGTTTTTCAAAGAAAAAAACAAGGAGTTTGATAATTTCACGAATAAGCTGAAAGATGACATTCATTACCCTTACAAGGAGAGGCAAGCATCTTCAAAGTCAAAAGAATTACTCTTTGACAAATTGGCTTACTTAGTTGAGGACAAATATCATATCCTTAACAACCAAGAAAAGCTCCGAGAAATAATATATCCATTGATTGATAAAACCATTGCCAATGGAGAGTTAGAGGATATTCTTAGAGAAATTCTAAAGCTTGACAAGAAGACAGTCACAAAGTTTCATACTTTACTTGAAAAGACGGATTTAGAAGATGTAATAGAGTTTTCTGAAAAGGTAGCTTCTAAGAAAGAAGATTTAGAGTTTTTAGAAAAAATTGTTTATTCCGAAATAAGCAAGAATGTAAAAGAAAGAAAACAGCTTCATAAGTACCTAGAGCAAATGCTTTGGATTTTTGGAGAACAGTACAATGGGAACACTAGAATGTTGTCCGATAAAAATCTTGAAAACAACTTATTAGAGCTTAGAAACAAAACCCTCAAATACAAGCCTTCAAAGGAAGATGATAATATTGTAGAACTATCTGAAAAGAAGATTAAGTCAATAACTGATTTATTCCTTTACAGTGAAAAGATAATTGATGCTGATAAGCGAGAAGTTCTGATTGTTGAGTTAAAAGCTCCTAAAGTAAAGATAAGCCAGAAAGAGTTAAACCAAGCAATGCGTTATGCCCAAGAGATTGAGGAAAAAGGAGTATTTCCAAATAATGTGAAGTACAAAATTCTTCTTGTAAGTTCAGACCTTAACAGAAGAACACAAAGAGAATTGAGAGGTAGGCAGAAGCAATACAAAGGAGATAACCCTTACTTCTATTACGAAAATGAGGATGGAAATATTGAGATTTCAGTCGTTAGATGGTCTGATTTATTCGAGAACACAAAACGAAAATTAAACTATCTATCGGCAATACTTGAAACAAAAGATGTTGATATTGAAGAAAAAGCAAAAAGAGATTTTGCTGATATAGAATTTACAAAAGTTAAATCTTCCCTTAAAAAAGTAGCTAATTACTGATGGTAGATATTAAACAAGGACAAAATAAAAAAATCGCTTCAAGCCAAGCGTTAGTGGAGTTTTTTAAACAAAAAGACTCCTTAAATGGTAAACTATATATTGGCTATCCTATCTTGTACACGGGTGGAGAAAATATAATCTTAGATGCCATTTGGATTTCTCCAGAAAAAGGGATAATTGTATTTGACCTAATTGAGGGTACTACTTTTGAAAACAAAGAAGAATACAGGGATAAACTATATAATAAAGTAGAGTCTGAACTGCGTAGTTATAGCGAACTAACTCGAAGAAGAGATTTATTAATTCCAATAGAAGTTATTACATACTCTCCAGAATCTAGCGTATTACCAGATGATAATTATGCTTGTAACAAAGATTCGTTAGAAGATTTAATTAATCAAATCCCTGTTTGGTCGAATCATGATGGTGATATTTTCAAAAAGACTATTTCAGTAATCCAATCTGTTATTCAAATAACTGTTAAATCAGACAGAACCAACGTAAAGAAAACGGATTCAAAGGGTGCAATTGTAAAAAGACTAGAAGAGACTATTGCAAATTTAGATAATCAACAAGAATCGGCTATCATTGAATATAACGGAGGTTTACAGAGGATAAGGGGCTTAGCTGGTTCTGGAAAAACTATTGTGCTAGCTTTAAAGGCTGCTTACTTACATGCTCTGAATCCAGACTGGAATATTATAGTGACCTTCAATACACGTTCTTTGAAAAATCAGTTTCAAGAATTAATAGAGTTGTTTTGTATCCAAAAAATAGGTCGAAAACCTGACGAGAATAAAATAAAAATCATACAGGCTTGGGGAAGTAAATCTAACACAGGTATATACTATGAATTCTGCAAACAGAATAATGTTGAATACTTCGACTTTAGGAGTGCAAGAGCATATTCATCAAAAATTAAGTTGACTCCTTTTGATGCAGTATGTAAGAAGGCTTTGGGTGAGACTAAAAATACAACAATTAACGTCAAATATGACGCTATTTTAGTAGATGAAGATCAAGATTTATCAGAAAGCTTTCTGAATTTATGTTACAAGATTTTGACAGATAAAAAGCGTCTAATATACGCTTATGATGAATTACAAAAATTGCATGAAGGCTCTCCTCTAACTAACCCTAAAAATATGTTTAATGAGGATAAGTTCAGTGATATAATTTTGCAAAAATGTTATCGAAATCCCAGACCTGTACTCACTACTGCACATGCTCTTGGGTTTGGAATTTATAGAAAAAGAGGGTTGGTTCAATTTTTCGACCAACCAGAATTATGGGAGGAATTAGGATACATTGAGAAAAGTGGCAATCTATTAAAGGGAGGAAATCAAATTAGCTTGCATAGAGCTGAACAAGCAACACATAAATTTTTAGAACAAGAAACATCAATAGATGATATAATAAGTTTTCATAATTGTAGTTCAAAACAAGAACAAGCTGAACAAATTGCAAACGACATCGAAACCAACCTAAACAATGATGAGCTTTTGCATAGAGATATTATTGTGATAAATCCAATGGCTTTAACCACTAAGAATGAAGTTGCTTTGGTAAGAAAGTGTCTAGATTCAAAAGGGATAAAAACTCATATCGCAGGAGAGTCGAATAAAGATGAATTTTTTAGGTCAGACTCGATTGCTTTTACAGGCATAAATAGAGCAAAAGGAAATGAAGTTCCAGTTGTTTACATAATGAATGCCCAAGACTGCTATTCACATCCAATATTGCCTAATAGAGGGTTGCGTGAAAGGAGGAATATCCTATTTACTGCTATTACTAGAAGCAAAGCATGGGTCAAAGTCTATGGTATTGGACAACATATGGAATTGTTATCAAATGAGTTCTTGGAAGTTAAAAAAGCTAACTTTTCTCTAAACTTCTTATACCCAACTAAGGAAGAGATAGAAAAAATGAACCTTATCTCCAGAGACGTTAGTATTGATGAAGAAAAGGAGTTTAAAGAAGAAACACAGTCTTTGTTTGGTATTACCAAAATACTTGAAAAAGTGAAGTCTGGTCAAACTTCGATAGAAGATTATCCAGAAGACTTTCAAAAAATTATTAGAACCTTATTAGAAAATGAAGGTTGATAAGCTCTTAGTCAAGCAAATCCAGAGCTTAACTACTAAGCTTATTGAATCTAGTTTTCAAATCGAATATAACTGGGTCTCTTCAAAAAATGGAATTATTACATGGGATAATTGTAGAGATATTTCATTCTCGCTAAAAAAACTTCCTTATGCAGATATGTATGGAGAATGTCTTAAAGAAAGGGCTTTCAACCTGATGCTATTGGATGGAGCATTAATTCAGTTAATGTATGAATGTAAAAATGATAAAATCATAAAACACAGGCTCGCTTTTTATCCTAACCCAGATGTGGAAAGGTATCAAGACGACCCAGAAAATTTTGAACATAATCACTTTGGGAATGAATTATTTTCGGAAGTTTACGAGAAACGAGCGATTGTTTTTCCCATAAGATTTGATTTTGATGCTGATGAAAAGAAATACAAGGAGCATGACCATACATACTCTCATTTGACATTAGGTAATTATACAAATTGTAGAATACCTGTAAGCAAACCCATTACACCAAATAGATTCCTTCTCTTCATTCTTAGAAATTTCTATTTTGATAAGTTTAAAGAACACTATGTGAATGATGATTTCTCATGTAATTTTAAACACGATAATTTGCTTTCTCTTTCCGAAGAAAAAAGTCTCTTTTTATCATATTCTTAATGAGAACACTATGTGTTATTTAGACTCATTCTAAATATTGCCTTTTAGCAAAAAAATCTCCATTCATTAGATTAAATATTTTATTCAACAGACGAAACTTTTTATTCATAAAAAGGAATAAATATTTACTTTTTTAAATATGTAAGTATTTGCAATTCAATTTGTTAGAATAATTTCATTTCTTATCATTGCGTAAACATTACCAAAAAGTAACAATTATGAATGATGAGAAAAAAGTATCAATTCATCAAAAAGCTACATTAGGCAATCGGTGGGTTTGGAACGCATTTAATCGTGATTTTATCCATAATCCTGCCCATGATTGGGCTAAAGAAAAGCTAAACACTCCATTATGTCGAATTGACTCTAAAGAAGTATCAGCAAGGCTTAAAAACTCTTGGATTAAACAAGGCTTAATAGAAGATAAACGACAAGAGTTTAAGGGTTGGCATAAGTTTACAATATCAGAGTCAGTCTGGATTAATATTATGTCCCGACTAAGACGTTTTAATCTCTCTCTTGCTCAGATAAAGAAGGTAAGGGAGTGTTTAATGTTTTGTGCTGATGAATGTAGTCTGTCAGACATGCCTTATTTAGATTTCTTCATAGTACAGGCAATGCTAGGTACAGTAGTACAATTAGCTGTCACACATACTGGGGAAGCGTTTTTTATTACCACCTTTCAAGTAGCAGAGTTAAAGCAAAAAGGGGAATTCTATGATTACATCAGTATTGATTTAAACAGCATTGTCAACATTTTCTTCGACAAATTGGATACTAACTACCAAAAGGTGGTTGAGCTATCTGAATTAGAAGAAAAAGCGATTGATAGTGTTCGCTAT
>JAKSBJ010000010.1 GCA_022361195.1 Flavobacteriales bacterium | reverse complement strand
TTGTTTTCTGTGGTAGAACCTGCAATCCAAATTGATGATGCAGAACAAGGAGATTTGAACGTGGATTCTGTTTCAGGAAAGTCGATTAATGCAATAAGATCTTTTCAGGGAAGAGGAAAGCGTCATGGTATTTAGATGAAAAGGAGGAGGTTTATTTAGAAGATACCGTTGTCATCAACAAGGTGAACGGAAACTATCCGCTAAATGGGAAATTCTCCAAAAATTTAATCCTGAACTTCATTTACGAATCTGGCAAAAACTACGTTTCATTATCGGGAGTCATTATTCTGAAAATAGACCCTTTAGGAACCGAATGTAATGGCAGATGGTATGGCTATACCAAAGAAGATAAACTAACCGGAGGAGATGTCGTTTGGAAAAGGCTATAACTCCTAATACTTCCCCTAATTCACCTAAACCTGATACAATACATTTAGATCTTCAGAAAATTCAATGGTATTTAAACCAAACGAATCAGGAATATAATGGTCAAAAAGTATCATGGGTGATTTCCTTCTCGTTTAGACCAAATTCTGGTTTACTGAGCCTGTTTTTTCGCTAGTTGGGCCGTTTTAATTGGTTGCCCGGCATTGCTTTTTGACCTTTGAGCAAATCGCAAAATCAAAAACAATGGACTTAGAATACGACTACTGGACAGGATCATTAAATGATGTTAAAGCATCACTAAAACGAAGTGTTGCACAATACATTCGCAATCACAAAAAAGTAAAAATCGGCATCACCAACAATCCAGAAAGGCGAAAAAATCAACATGCAGGAAGCGATGAAAAGTGGGACAAAATGATTGTGAAATATCAAACTTTTTCTATCAATTTCATTGACCAGTTGGAGAAATTACTCATCGACGAATATTGGGATTATATCCAAAATGAAATTGGTGGTGGAGGTGGACCAAAAGGAGATCCTCCCTATTATCTCTATGTATTGTTGAAATAGTCATTTACTCTCTCCTAATTCATCATGACAACCTTAAGGAGACAACTACACGACATTCTCGAAGCTTCCCCAGACAAATCTGGACCTTCCTGGTATTTCGACATTAGCCTGACCATTCTCATCATCCTCAATGCCACGGCGATAATTTTAGAGTCGGTTGAATCCATTGCTACGGAATATGCCGACTTTTTTCATTATTTCGAGATCTTTTCCATCAGCTTTTTTAGTCTGGAATATCTACTGCGAGTCTGGACTTCGGTTGAAAAAGAAAAATACCGCCATCCTATCACCGGTCGAATCAGATTCGTTTTTTCGATCATGGCCATTATCGACTTTCTGGCCATTTTACCCTTTTACCTGATTCTCTTACAGGCAGATTTACGTTTTATTCGAATTCTGCGCTTTTTCCGCCTCTTTCGTTTGTTAAAACTGGCCCGCTATGTCTCTGCTATTAATGTCATGAACGGGGTTATTCGCCGAAAGAAAGAACAATTACTTATCAGCATCATTTTTGTGCTTTTTATGCTCCTCATTACCTCTGGAATCATGTACTATGTAGAGCACGAAGCCCAACCCGATAAATTCTCCAGCATCCCCGAAACTATGTGGTGGGGAATTGCCACACTCACCACCGTCGGCTATGGTGATATGTATCCTATCACTCCCCTGGGACAATTCTTGGGAGGCATCATTGCCATTTTGGGGATTGGTCTTTTTGCCCTCCCTACTGGAATTTTGGCCTCTGGCTTTTCCCAAGAGCTGGAGAAACATGAACGCTCTGTTGAAAAGGAAGAGTGAAATGATTTTGTTGGGAGTTGATTTGGAAGAGTTGGGATTGGATTTTTACCCATTCGGACATTTTTGTTTGGGGTTTTGGAGGGAATGGGGAGGTTTGGGCAGTTGATTTTAAAAGAGATATAAGCATGAGTAATTATTCAGACAAAGAACTTAATGAGATTTGGGAAAAAGCGGAAATCGTAAATAAAAAGAGTAAAGATGAATGGCGTAAGGATTATGCAGGAGCTTGGATCCGTAAGTCCAGCTATGGAAAAGAATCTGACTATGGCTGGGAAGTTGACCATGCCAAGCCTACTTCTAAAGGAGGGAGCGACAATCTCAGCAACTTAGTTCCACTTCATTGGAAAAACAACAGAGCAAAAGGAGATGATTACCCAAGTTTTACAACATCCATTTCCTCGAAAGGAGATAAGAATGTACAGAAAGAACAAAGTTGGAATTAT
>JAKSBJ010000172.1 GCA_022361195.1 Flavobacteriales bacterium | reverse complement strand
TGTTGCTGGAACACTCAGCGGAAATAACAATGCCCAAAGTGGTTTTGATGAGCAGTGGGATGTGTTTTTGGGCTTATACTTAGCAGAAAAGGCGAAAATAGTCAACAATTACAAGGATAATTATGGTTGCTATTACCTTAAGGATACGGATATGCCATTGGACAATATTGCTGAGGAATCTGGTAATAGTCCAAGTGTTGGAAATATGCCGGATTATGTGCATGACATTACGGATGGATATGAAATAAGAGTACCCAATATTTCTGTTGATTATGTTCAAGGGTATATGAATGCTGGAGGACAGGTAGAGAATTATAATGACAACAGCCCTTGTGATAAAATAGCGTCTGCAACTTTTACCATGCCAGGTGGCTTGGGAGGACAAGTGGTTAGAGTTTACGTTAACGGAACTGAAATTACAGATGCAAGTTCCCCATTAACCTTGTCAACTGCGAGTTCACCGACTGCCACGGATCACGCAACAGAGTTGGTGGACCATATCAATAGTCTATCTTCTTCAAATCCTGGAAGTACGACTGTTTATTGGGCGGGTAATGGAAGTACAACAACCGCTGGAGCAGGAAGTACGGTTACCATTTACGCCAGTCCAGGAAGTGGTTCGGCGGCGAATGGTCTAGCATTAACTGGCTCGGGTAATTTGAGCATTTCGGGAGGTACAACTCTCTCTGGAGGATTGGATGAGTTTGTATGTTATGTAGCAGATTATAATGATCAGGAGGGCTGTGAAAATCTTGCCAATGCAACTATTACCATCAGTGATGGTACGGCAATCAATACCAATGTGAGCATTACAGTGAATGGGGTTAGTGTATTCAACGCAATTGTAAATGAATCCAATGCAGAAGATATAGCCGACGCGATAAAACAAGGAATTAATAGTACCAATACCTCACCGGTAAATTATTATGCTGATTATGCTATCAATACGCTAAACTCTGATGCGAAACTTACTATTTACGCAGAACAAGGTACTGGGAATGTTACCTATGCTGTAGCTTTAAGTTCATCAGCTACCGTATTTTCTCCTACATCAACCAATCTATCGGGAGGAACAACTGGTGACGAATGTTTGGTAAAACAATACTCCAATTGTTTTTGTACTGAAATGGATGCTCTCTTAGCAATGATTGTTGCACAAGAGGATGATTGCGATGGTTCAGTTACCGTATTGGATTGGGATGGTTTAACTGCCTCTCAAGAAAATCAATTACTTGCATGTTTCTTGAATGGGACAACTACTGTTACAGCAGCCAATGTAGCAGTGTGGAGAGCTAATTGTAACAGCACTGTTAATACCAAGACAGGACAGGATCCTGAAGATGATAATACCGACACTAATTATATTCCTGTACCTACCGAATATCGTTGCTGGGAGAAGACAGAAGCTTGTTCAACTGAGGTGACTTTAATTACAGAACATTATAGCACACAGGCTCATCAGCAAGCCATTCAAGATGCACTTGATGCTTTTGAAGAAGCTTATATAAATGACTGTATGGGCTTAGTTAGCACTTCTGACTACGAAGATGATTTACGAGTAAGTTTTGAGAATAAGGAGTACCATTATATGTTGTACTACTACGATCAGGCGAATAATTTAACCAAAACAGTACCACCAAAAGGTGTAAGAGCTTTCTCTTCGGATGTTACAGACAGTGATATTATAACCGTACGTGACAATCGGGATTCACATGGCGATCCGCATACTCCGCCACATAAATTTGAAACAGAATACAGCTATAATACTTTAGATGAACTGAGAGAATCAACTACCCCAGATGCCGGAGAAAGCAATTTCTTTTATGACAATGTAGGTAGAATAGTAGCTTCTCAAAATGCAGAACAGGCCAACAACAATCAATATAGCTATACCTTGTACGATGGTCAGGGACGGGCAATAGAAGCAGGACAAATAACCAATACTACAGCATTGACTGTAGCTACGGCTGAAAGTTCCAGTGCTTTTTATTCATGGTTAACGGCAGGTACAAGTTCTAACCGAGAGCAGGTGACCCGTACACAGTACGATGAATACATCAGTGGCGCAGTGAATAGTCATTTTCCAAATGGTCAAAATAACCTCAGACAACGGGTGGCCTCGGTAGTTTATCAGGAAACATACCATACCGACATTGATGAAAATGTCGTCCATGCAACGCATTACAGCTATGATATTCATGGAAATGTGAGTACCATGATTCAGGAATTCCCTGAATTGGAAACGATTGCAGTAGCCTCAGGAGGAAAAAGTCATGCTATAAAACGGATTGATTATGATTATGATCTACTGAGTGGTAATGTTAATGAAGTACGTTATCAGGAAGGAGAACCCGATCAATTTTTCCATCGTTATTCCTATGATGCTGATAATCGATTAACTCATGTTGAAACTTCGGATAACGGTATTTTGTGGGAACAGGAAAGCCAAAACTATTATTACGATAATGGACAATTGGCCAGAGTGGAGATAGGGGACCGTTTGGTTCAGGGAATTGATTATGCCTATACCATTCAAGGTTGGTTAAAAGGTGTAAATGCCGGAACTCTGGAAAGTTCCAGAGACATGGGGAAAGATGGGGCAGATCATGGTTATTATAGCAGTGCAGCCAATATCCATCAACGAGTTGGAGAAGATGTTTATGGTTTTGTATTGGGTTATTTTGACGATGGTACCTACCAGGATTATTCCATGATTGATAATACCATGGCCGCATCGGATAAATTCCATTTAGCCTACAGTAGTACAACCATTGATGATCATCCGCTTTACAATGGAAATATCAATAACATTACGCAAGCCATGTATCAGTACAATAGCGGCTATAACAAAGAAGTTAAAGCCTATGGCTATCAATACGATCAGTTGAACCGCATTAAGAGCATGCGCATGTACGATGATGTGGATAATACAACTGCCAATACCATTTACGGAAATTCCAACGTGAATGATTACTATGCCACTACGGTTAATTTATTTGATATGGATGGAAACATCTTGTCACTGGAAAGAAACGGCTCAAGCAGTAATGTTGACATGGATGATTTTATCTATCACTATACTTATGAGAACCCTAGTCCTGGTCCTGGCCCTGATCCTAATGAAACAAATCAATTGAAATATGTTGAAGATGGAGTGTCTTCGGCTAATTACACAGTGGATGTTGACAATCAAAGTATAGGGAACTTTATCTACAATGATATTGGACAATTGGTGTCGGATGTTTCTGAAGATATTGGTACCATTAATTGGCGTGCAGATGGTAAAGTGGAGAGCATTATTCGAGACGCCACATCTACGGGCAGTAATGTTTACTTCAAATACGATGCCTTTGGGAATCGGGTACTCAAATTGGTAAAACCACAAACTAATGGGGTAGAGACGAATGAAACTCAATGGACCTATACCTATTACAGCTTAGATGCTCAGGGTAATGTAATGGCCACCTATGAAAGGGAGGTGCAAGAGATTTCTGCTGGTAATTACAGTGAACATTTTAAAGTAACAGACAGGCCAATTTATGGTAGTAAACGATTGGGAATTGAGCAAATTCATTTAACCCTCAATTATCAAGAGTACACTGGAACGGTTAATGGAGATGGTACCATTAGTCAGGGAGCAATTAGTGTTGATAACCAAACCGCTTTTGACGAAAATATAGCGAGCAGAACAACAGGGGATAAGGCTTATGAATTGAGTAATCACTTAGGGAATGTATTAACCGTTATTTCAGATAAGAGAATCCCAATGGATGACTATAAATACGTAGCTGGTACCACCCACAATCTGGTAGATGGTGACTATTTGTATGTAGGAACAGGTGGATCTTATACAAGACTTGCTGGAGCAAGTGATGGTAAAATTGACTACTATACAGCTGAGATTTTAAGTGTAAGTGATTATTACCCTTATGGGATGTTAATGCCGGGAAGACATCATGAGAGCGATGCTTACCGATATGGATTCCAGGGACAGGAAATGGATGATGAGGTCAAAGGAGAAGGAAACTCCGTGAATTATAAGTATAGAATGCATGATCCAAGATTGGGTAGGTTTTTTGCCGTGGATCCTTTGAGTCCAGAGTATCCAGAGTTAACTCCTTATCAGTTTAGTAGTAATCAGGTTGTTCATGCTCCAGAGTTTGAAGGGTTAGAGACTTCGCATGATGTAAATAGTAGAGATCCGAACAATACTTCAGATGATTTTAGCTCCAAAACAATACAACCAGAAAAAGCCATTATTTGGTGGTTGAGGGATACTTTTGGAGGAGAAGCTGGGGAGGCTGAAGGGAGGCAGATTTTGGAAAACCATAGAAGGGGAGATCCATTTCCTGCATTAGGTCCAATAATGTCAAGTTCTTCTAGAGAGAGTATGCCAGGCTCTCATGGTACTAATAAAAGAGGTAAATCCAGTAAAAGCTCGAATAGTAATCAAAACAATAAACCTAAAGGAAATGGAACTACTAAGGCAACATCCAATAGGTCTATAAAGAAGGCAAATAGATCAGATATTCAAAGAAAAGCGTCAGCTGTCCAATCTCATTTTGGACCAAAGAAAAGGAACCTATCAAGTAGTAATAATGTTTTAGGTTTTGATCTTTATGCTATTAAAGTAGATGGTAAAATAGAGCATTATCATTACTCATGGGTTGCTAAAGATGGATCTAATATTAGTAAAACCAATGACAAGCCGTATTATATAAATCAAAAGAGTAAATCATATTCTAATCAATATGAGGGAAAAAAGATTGAAGCGATCAAAGTGAAATCTTTTAGTACTAAGGCAGACGCAGAATTAGGCAAATCCGAATATAAAAAGAGCTTAGTGGATTAATTGATGTATTGTACCTTCCAATTGTGGTCTCACACCCCCTACCTCCGCAGTAGCTGTGCTGCTGCGGAGGTATTATCTACAGGCCCTATAACCGAAAATATTTGTCTGCTCTTAGCGTATCATGGCTGTTGAAGAGCAAACCATCCCAATAACTTCACATACCTCTCTGTCTCTCTAAAATAGAATTGATATCCGGCGCATCATCATATTGATAATAATGAAAGTGTCGGATATCTATCGTTTTACTATAAGGTTCTTTTCTAAGTTCCTTTATCAGGCGTCCATTCTCATCATAATAGTATGTTTCATAAGAGGTTCCAAAAACATGATTTCTAGAAACAGTTGAATGAGTTTTTTGTACTAAAAGGTTATTCTTATAGGTAAATGAGTCAACCAAACTTGTGATATCCGAAATGGCTTTTTCCTTTTTTATGAGGCGATTTTTACTGTCGTATTGGTAATATTCTTTCACCTTATCGTACTCTTTATACACTAAGTTTTGGTTTTCGTATTCAAAATGAGTCTTTTTGTGAATTTTACCTTGATTGTCAACGATTTTCTGCTCAAGTGGATTGTCGTATTCATCAAAAACATATTTATAATAAAGGGTACGTTTAATTCCTCTGTTGGGGATGACCGAATGATGTTCATAAATGTGTCCTTTGGCATTTAAACAATAATAATCAATGAGGTCAGCTTGTCCCTCCTCCAAATAACATTCATAAATCAATTGCTCACCTTGAAATTTATGGGTAATGAAAGGCTCTCCTGTCGAATAAAAAGAGATCTCCCACATTTCATCTGATGTGGTAGAGTGTTTTTGAGCCAGAGAAAGCGTGCTATCTGTCAAAGAAGAATCCATATCAAAGACCAGGCAAATTTCATACTCATCTGTTGGAGTTGGATCGAGAGATAAATGCTCAGAATTACATGAATAGACTAGTGAAACAATAAATACAAGTAGGAATTTTTTAATTCTGAAAAGGATCATTTGGTTGAAAGGCTTGCTCTAATAACGCCAATTGATTCTAAAAAGTATTTTCACGTTGAGGATGAAAGTTCCAGTGTTTAGTTCTTTACTGTTGTAGTAGTAGCTACTCAATTAACTCAACCAGTTTTTCTTCCTGAATAAAAAATACAGCATCACATGCCTTAGGAATATTCATTGTTACACTACGGGCCCAAACCAAATTCGCTTTTTGGAGATGGGAAGTTAAAAGGTCATTTTTAGAACTGTTTTTACGAAAAGAGATAAATGAATAAGGAGCAGTTGTAGTTTTAGCTAAAAAGCGTTCTAAAGTTCCTTTTTTGGATTTGATTTTTCGTTTCATTAGGCCCAGATAACCTGGGAATCCGATTTTTCCTCTATGCGCTGTAAAGGCAACAAAGTAATAAGCCTTACCCAGTGAGTTTCGTAGGTAAGTTCCCATTCGTTTATCCAACTTGTGACGTTCTTTTTCGTCAATATGCTCTGTTCCATAAATGAGATGAGAAGAGGCCGCCCAAAGTCCAATTTTGTCCTTTGGGTTTTGGTTTGACCAAAATAGGATATTATCAGCCATTTGGCGATCTCGCAGGTATTGTTTTGGAAAGTAACGTTTGCGATAATCACTTTGGAGGTTTTTTATCATTTGTTTCCAAAAGAGAAAATCTTCTGATGGAAGAGGAGATTCATCCATTAGTTTTAAAAGTGTTGTAAAGCCTTGGTTTAAAATAAGGGTGTCTTCTAAAGGAACAGCCTTGAAATAGTTGGAGAGTCGCATTTGATTTTTCAAACTCTTTATAAAAGTACTGTCAATGGGATTACTTTCTTGTTTTTCGATGGTAAGTCTTTCACCCAATCGTTCTAAATCAAGAGGAAGGGAATCTTGTGAAATGCGTAATGATTGACAATCTGTTCCAATGAGTTGAATGGGATTGGCTGTTTTTTGTGAAGCGAGAATATAATCGTACAAAGGAAGCATCTCGGTAGTATGCCAGGTCCCGAATAAAGCGCGTAAAATGAGCTGTCGATTGGCTTCCCCTTTTTGCAACTTTTCATTGACTTTGTACATATCGTAAAAGCCCGATTCAAAGGCAAAAGTGTTGACTTGATGATGTTGGTGAAGGTATTTGAGGAAACTGACCTTTGCCCGATAGGTTTCTCCCATCCAATGTGAACTTTCGCCCAAAGCGATCACTTTTACTTCGCTCAGTTCATCTTGTAAATGACAAGTTGAAAAGTCATCGTTTTTTAGATGATCAATGGATAAAGCTTTAATTTCCTGACCATAAGAAGGACTGAAAATCAGAAAAAACAGGAATAAAAATAGAAGTTTGTTCATGGAATAGGGATATATCAACAAACTTAAAGGATGTAAAGGTTAAAGTGGAAATGGGTAGACTTAAAAAGTCTTAAAACTAAGCCTTTTCCTCTTTCCCTTGCCCAAAACGATCAAGAGCAATAATCAACCCAAATCCTGCTAACATTAAGCAAATGGCTATAACAAGATGATGAGGTTCACCATAAAGCTCTTCAAACTTAAAAGGAGAAACACTTTCCTGAACCAGTGGAACGATCTCCTCGTCTGGTTCGCCTTTATGCTTCGTAAAGAATGTAATCGTTTCTTTCCAAGGCCAAATTTTGTTCAGAGAACCAATTAAGAATCCTGTTAAAATGGCAATAGTTAAGTTCTTTGCTTTTTTGAATAGCCAGTTTAGTGCTTTTGAGAAGGTGATTAAACCAATCAAGCAGCCCACTAAAAAGACAGCAATCATAAGTCCATTGCTTATAACAGCATCCCAATCTCCAGCTTTTAAGCCTTTAAGAACATTGGTGATAGAACCTAAAACGGTACTGTAAGCTCCCATTAAAAGGAGAATAAAACTACCCGAAATTCCCGGTAGAATCATGGCACAAATGGCCACTGTACCACAAATAAAAATGTAAAAATGGTTATCACTTTCCCCTGTTGGGGCCATGATAGTGATGTAGTAAGCTAAAGCGGTCCCAGCTAAAAGACCAAGAATATTCTGGAAATTCCATTTCTCAACCGTTCGTCCCACTAACCAAACCGAGGCGATGATTAGGCCAAAAAAGAATGACCACAATTGAATGGGATGATGCTCTAAAAGCCACTCAATAAAAACAGCTAAAGAGGCTACACTAATTGCAATCCCGGCAAACAGAGCCAATAAAAAGCTTCCGTTCATCTCGGTCCACATGGCCTTAAAACCTTCTTTTTTCCAGGTTTTTAGTAAACCAAATTTAAGACTGGCAATGGTCTCCAATAACTCTTCGTAAATACCGGTAATGAAGGCAATGGTTCCACCCGAAACTCCAGGAATGACATCAGCAGCGCCCATTCCCATACCTTTGAGGGAAACGCCTAAAAGTCGTCTTTTACTTTTCTCAGCCATTATTCTGCTCCTTCCTCTTCTGGTTCAGGATCGGGAGTTTGTTTTAATTCGGCTTCAATTTTGTCTGGAAGGAATTCAAAGAAGGTATCACCTCTTAAACCTAGTCGTAAACACTCTAGCGGAATAACTTCGTTATGTGCGATATTTCCTAAATTGACATTCGCTCCAAAAAGTCGGATAAACCAAACCTGTTGTGTTTTCTTAGGGGCTTCCCAAAGAATGTCATTCGGGTCAATTTTGGCAATGATTTTATTAATCAAATAAGTGTGAGCCGTTCCATTTGGACGGAAAACACCAACATTTCCACTCTCTCTACCTTCGGCAATCACTTTCCATGAGCCTGCCTCAAGTTCAGTACTCATCATCTTAATCCACTTTGCGGGTGAAATGATGATTCCTGCATCCTTAGAACCAACTTCAGACATTACAGTTCTGTCTTTGGCTAGTGTAGAAATATATTCTAATTTTTTATCGTGTGGAATGATGATTGAACCATCTGAAACCTCACAAAGATCAAGGTCGTATTTGTCCAACAATCTTCTGTAATCATTGAATCGTTTACGAGCCATGAACACTTCAAAAAGTGTTCCTCCAAAGTAAGGACGAATCCCTGCTTCTTTGTATAATTTGATCTTTTCATCCAATTGGCTGGTCACATAAGCAGTACCAAAACCAAATTTGACGATGTCAGTAAACTCTCCCGACGAAGCAATAAAATTCTCCGTCTCCCTAAGAGAAAGCCCTTTATCCATCATCATGGTTGAACCTGTTTTTCTAGGCTTTTCTCCCCTTTTAGGGATGTGAGTTAGTTTGAAGTTTTTACTCATTTTCCGTATCGATTATGGCCATAAAATCTGGTATAAATTCGGCCTCCGGCAAATATAGGAAAAGTGTTTTGGCTGATTCCTTATCCAGCAGATATTCTTTTTTAAAGTTTAAGAGTGCCTGCGTCTTTTGACCTGATTTCCAAAGTAAAGTCACCAGCAAAATTCTGATCTTTGGTTCCAGCTCACTGAGATGTTCCAAATTCAGTAAAAAGTCCAGGGCCTCTCCTTCGTTAAATTCTGACTTGATTTTAGCCAATAACAAAATGGCGTCGCTGTACTTAGGATCTAATTGCAGTGCTCTTTCAAGCTCAGTTTCTGCTTCAACCATGCGTCCTGCATTGTAAAAAGCTTCTCCCAATACCAGGCGGTAGTTAGAATTTTCAGGTTGCAAACGAACAGCTTGCGATAAGTAATTAATGGCTTGGTTGGCATCTCCTTGCAATTCAAGAATAATTCCAATACCCAACCACGGCTCAGCCAATTCAGGATTAATTTCCTTGGCTTTATTGTAGTAATGCATGGCCTCTTCAAACTGTTCTAATCGTTCGTAAGCTTCAGCCAAATAACTAAGGGTTAAAGCATCCTCACCATCAATTTCAACACATTTTTGATAGGCTTTTAGAGCCTTGTCATAGTCGGCAATTTGCATGTAGGTATTACCCATGTTAAAGTGGGCAGATGCAAAGTCCTCATTGATGATAGTTGAATAATCGTAAGCCCAAAGTGCTTTTTCTATATTGTTTTTAAGGAAGTAGATGTTCCCTAAATTATACCAGGCAGTAAAGGAGTAAGGATTGTTGTCAATGTAACGAGTATAATACTCAATACATTTGTCAAAATCTCCTGTTCGTTCGTAGCAATATGCTATTTCGTAAATAGCTGCCTCATTTTGAGGTTTGCTCTTGAGGATTTGTTGTAATACTCGAATGGCCGATTGGAAATCATGAATGTTTTCATACTCCAGAGCCAAATCAAAACGGATGTCTTCTACCTCTTCTCCTTCTTCAAATTCAACAGCCGTTTCAATCGCTTTTTCGTAATACTTAATGGCCTTTGCGTGATCTCTCAACTGAGAAAATACAGAGGCTTTAGTAATGAAAATTTCGGTATTAAAAGGATCGATCTTTTCTAAATCCTGTAAAATCAAAAGACTCTCTTTCAATTTACCAGTGGTAGAAAAAATCTGCGCTTTTCTCAAGTCAAAAACCAGACAGGAAGGATGCTGATCTTTTGCAAACTCAATTGCATCCAAAGCCTTTTTAAGCTGGTTTTTTATGATGAAATGATCAACAATTCGTTCCAGAATTTCCGGATCGAAATAATAAGCCTTTTGACTTTTGATCATTTCCTCAAATCGCTCGAGCTCTGAATTAAACTGAGCGTCATAAAGTTCATCCTCGTCTTCAAACATAATTTTTTGTTTGTGGCTTCAAACAAAAATAGAATTATTCAATCCTGTTTTAGTCGCCCTCCTCTAATGTTATTAACAGGCTTTTGAACATTTTGTTATTTACCTGCTCTTTTTCGGTCCGTTTCTTTTAGAAGTATTTTTCGGATACGAATATTGTCTGGAGTTAACTCTACATATTCATCTTCCTGTATATACTCTAACGCTTCTTCTAACGAAAAGGTAATAGGAGGAGCAATTTTCATTTTCTCATCCGACCCACTCGTACGCATGTTTGTTAGCTTTTTGGTTTTGGTCACATTAACCACCAAATCACCCGCTCTACTGTTTTCTCCAATTACCTGTCCTTCATAAATATCCACGTTCGGGTGAATGAAGAATTTACCTCTTTCTTGTAGGTTATGGAGACTGTAAGGAATACTACTTCCTTTTTCCATAGAGATCAAAGAACCATTTAAACGCTGTGGAATTTCACCTTTGAACGGTTGATACTCAATGAAACGATGCGTTACAATCGCCTCTCCTGCAGTTTGTGTTAAAAGCATACTTCTCAATCCAATCAATCCTCGCGAAGGAATGGTGAACTTACAGATCATACGCTCTCCTTTAGGTTCCATACTTACCATTTCACCTTTTCGTTTGGTAACAGCATCAATTGCCGTACCAGAGTAGGTCTCAGGTAAATCAATGGTTAAATCCTCAACAGGTTCACATTTAACGCCATCAATTTCTTTAATAATAACTTGTGGCTGTCCAACTTGTACCTCATATCCCTCACGACGCATGGTTTCTAATAAAACCGACAAGTGCATAACACCTCGTCCAAAAACAGTCCATTTATCGGCAGAAGCTCCTTGCTCTACTTTTAGTGCTAAGTTCTTCTCTAGCTCTTTTTCCAATCGTTCATGGATGTGACGAGAAGTGACAAATTTCCCTTCCTTACCAAAGAATGGAGAATCGTTAATGGTGAACAACATACTCATAGTAGGCTCATCAATAGCGATAGATGGAAGTGGATCCGGATTTTCAAAATCACAAATGGTATCTCCAATTTCAAATCCATCAATTCCGGTTACGGCACAAATATCTCCTACCTGAACTTCTTCCACTTTTCGTTTTTCAAGGCCATCAAATACGAATACTTCTTTTACACGAGATTTTTCCAAATCTCCATTTCGTTTTGACAATTGAATAGGCATGTTAGGCTTCATGGTTCCTCTAACCAATCTTCCAATGGCAATTCGCCCTACGAAAGAAGAGTAATCAAGTGAAGTAATCAACATTTGAGTAGTTCCTTCGTCAAATTCAGCCGGAGGAAAATAGTCCAAAATAGTATCGAGTAGTGGAGTAACCGAATCAGTTGGCTGTTTCCAATCTTTACTCATCCAACCATTTTTAGCCGAACCGTAAACGGTTTCAAACTCTAACTGCTCTTCATTGGCATCCAACTCAAACATTAAGTCAAAAACCTTTTCATGAACCTCGTCAGGAGTACAGTTATCTTTATCTACTTTATTAACAACCAATAATGGTTTTAAGCCTAATTCTAATGCTTTTTGAAGTACGAAACGAGTTTGTGGCATTGGTCCCTCAAAGGCATCTACCAATAAACAAACCCCATCAGCCATGTTCAAAACACGTTCTACTTCTCCTCCAAAGTCGGAGTGACCTGGGGTATCAATGATGTTGATTTTCGTATTCTTATAAAAAACAGATACGTTTTTAGAGGTAATGGTAATTCCTCTTTCCCGTTCAAGATCATTACTGTCCATGATCAATTCTCCGGTACTTTTAATTGGATTTACACCCGATTCGATCATTCTATCAACCAAAGTTGTTTTTCCGTGGTCAACGTGGGCAATGATGGCTATGTTTCTGATTTCCATATAAGTCTATATTAATATCTTCTTTTCGATTTTTGATTTCTTCTGGAAGAGTTTCTTCTTCCTTTGCCTCTAGATTCATTTGATCTGCGGCCACCTTTTCTTCCTCCCGAGCTACTATTCGTCTTCTCAACGTTTAATACCTTACCTTCAAAGTTGACATTTTGCATGCTTTTTATGATGGCATCGGTGTAGCTTTTATCGGCGTCAAAGAAAGAAAAGTTATTCATTATATCAATCTTCCCAACCAACGATTTATTGATTCCGGAAGAGTCGCAAACAATTCTTAAAAGGGCTCCTTGATTAAAACCGTCTTTTTTACCAAGATTCACGAAAAAACGCTGAGCATTTGAATTAGATGATCCTCTACGTCCTCTTCCAAAATCGTCTCCCCCTTTATCCGATAAACGGGCATTGAGATTTCCTTCTTTTTCGTAGAACTTTTTAAAGCGGTTGAACTCGCTTGCAACAATACGTTTAATTAAATCTTCTTTGGTATAAGATTCCAACTTCTCCAAAGCAACGTCCATGTGTTTTTCAATGGCTTTTTCGTCCACTTCAACCGTGGTCAGTTTGTCCACTGTATTAACCACTTGTTTCTCACAAATGTCATTAACGGTAGGAACGTCTTTAGATTGGAATTTGGTTTTGATGATGCGCTCAATGGTTTTAATCTTTCTACCTTCCTTGGTATTGATAATCGCCAATGAAACTCCTTTTCGTCCTGCACGAGCTGTTCTACCCGAACGGTGAGTGTAGTTTTCCACATCCTCAGGTAGTTTATGATGAATAACGTGGGTAATATCATCCACATCAATTCCTCGGGCAGCTACGTCTGTCGCAACCAAAATTTGAAGCGTTCGCTGACGGAACTTTTCCATTACCCTGTCACGTTGTGCCTGAGAAAGATCTCCATGTAAAGGTTCGGCATTGTATCCGTTAGCCATTAGTTTGTCAGCTACTTCGGCTGTATCTCTACGCGTTCGGCAAAAAATCAAACCGTACATAGAAGGATGATAGTCAATAATGGCTTTTAATGCAGCAAAACGATCTCTTTCTTTTACCACATAATAGTGGTGTTCAATGTTCTTATTTCCTTCGTTCTTTTGCCCAACCGTAATCTCAAATGGCGACTCCATGTAGTTTTTCGCAATTTGAGAAACTGCTTTAGGCATGGTCGCTGAAAACAACCAAACGCTTTTATGAACTGGGGTTTCATCTAAAATAAAGTCGATGTCTTCCTTGAACCCCATATTGAGCATTTCATCCGCTTCATCCAAAACCACTGCATCAACATTTCTTAAACGTACTTTTTTACGCTTAATCAAATCCACCAAACGTCCTGGAGTAGCAACAACAATTTGTGCTCCTTTATCCAGTTTACGAATTTGTTTTTGGATGTCCGATCCACCATAAACTGCGATGATATCCAAACCTTTAATGTTCTTGGAATAATTCTCCAAATCATTGGCAATTTGAATGCACAATTCACGGGTTGGGCAAATCACCAAACCTTGTGTAATTCGATCCGTTTCATCTGTTTGATTCAATAACGGAAGTCCAAAAGCGGCTGTTTTTCCGGTTCCGGTTGATGCTAAACCAACAAGATCTCCTTGATTTTCGATGAGGAAAGGAATTGCCTCTTGTTGAATGGGAGTAGGTTTTTCATAACCTAAGTCCCCAATGGCTGAAAGGATAGAATCCTTCAACCCTAATTCGTTAAATGTCATATCAAAATTTATATTTAGTCCCAGTGGCCTAAGGCGATCCGGAACTAAAACTCAAATTACGGACATCGAATCATCTCAGGCGTGCGCTCCTATTTGTACGATTTATTCATCGAAATAGGAAAAAACGATGCAAAGATACGTCATTTCTAAAGAGTGACCGAATATTAGCTGGTAATTTTCTTTTTTTCAGAGGTTAATAACTGTTAAATGTTAAATAAGAAAGACTGTGAAGATCAGAATATAAGTTAAAAGGCCTATTTTTGTGGCGCTAAACACCACGGAAACCATGAGAAAATTTCTTTTGATTGCTGTACTGTTTCTTTTGAACAGTAGCTCGATTGCGCAGGTACCTTGTTTATTGCCAATAGATACCGTTGAGACGGCAAATGGAACCATGTTAATTTATCCGAACAGAACATGGGCCTTTTTGGGAGAGGACGAGTTTGATGGAGTTATGAATGATGCTATTCACGAAATGGTAAGTTCGGACAGCACCTATGGCTTTAAAACTAAATGGGATCATAATAGTACAATTACCTGTACTACCAATGAGGTAAACGAAATTGAGGATACACTTTGGCTTTGTGTATTGGATACTGCCCATATGGGATTTGCTATTCCGTTTAAAGGAAGAATGACATCTAAATACGGTTATCGAAGAGGACGAAATCACAATGGAGTAGATATCGATTTGGAGACTGGTGATACGATTTATGCTGCTTTTGACGGAAAAGTAAGGTATTCACAATTTCATCATAAAGGTTTTGGGAACCTCATTATTATTCGTCATTACAATGGTTTGGAAACGTATTATGGTCACGCTTCAAAGTTATTGGCAGCTCCTAATCAGGAAGTGAAAGCTGGAGATCCAATTGCTCTTGGTGGAAATACAGGACGTTCAACAGGATCACATTTGCACTTTGAGGTTCGTTTTTATGATAATCCAATTAATCCGGAGCTAATTTTTGACTTTAAGCAAGAGGATGTAAAGGATAATCTTTTGGTACACAGAGGAATTTTTAGGCCTGGAAGTTCTGCGACAGTATACCACTCAGGTTCTTATGACAAATCATCTTCATCTCACAAAATTCGTAGCGGAGATACACTGGGTAAAATTGCCCGAATGTACGGAACATCTGTTTCCTCTCTTTGTCGTTTAAATGGAATGAAAGAGACTGATATCTTGCATATTGGCCAGGTATTACGAGTTCGATAGGTTTTCTTTACTTGACTTGAACCCTCTTTTTTTGTATCTTAAAAAGAGTGTTGCAGGGAAAACGATTAATCATATCTATTGATGGCGGAGGAATCCGAGGAGTTATTCCATTAGTTATTTTAAGAGAAATTCAGCTAATGCTGAATAAAAATCTGAATGAGTATCATCCTCAATGGTGGGGAACTTCAACCGGTTCAGTAATAGGTGCTGGTTTGAATGTTCAGGAAGATCCTCTTTTTATTCACCGCATTCAAAAAATTCTGGATTTATACGAATTCCGATCTGATACAGCTTTAAATCCGAATGGCACAGAACATCCTGCAAGGGCATTTAATAAACTAATTGATTACAATTTTGGAGATTTACAGCTAGCGAATTATTCCATGCTTAATCTCGTTGCTTGCAGCACGGATACGTTGAAACCTTATGTCTTTAATTCTTTGCAGACAGTTTTGCTGAGAGAAGCCGTAAAGGCTAGTTGTGCCGTGCCTACTATTTTTCCAACGGTAAAGATTGGAGATAGAGAATTTGTAGATGGTTTTGTGGTGGCTAAAAATCCAGCAATGTTGGCAGTAGAAGGTTTGGAATTGGACGAAAATTTAGTGGTTTTGAGTTTGGGTTGTGGTATTTTGAGAGTAGAGGATGATATTGAAAAACAAGTGGTTCAAACGCATGAGCTAATGAGTCGTCTTTCAGTAAAAAAAGGATTTCATTATTTTCGTTTTGATCCTGTTCTTCAGTTTGCTCAGGATGACATGCAAAATGCTAATCCAACTAATATTTTTAATCTCAAGAAAGATGCGATGACGTATCTGTTCGAAAATCATCATTTAGTACGTGATTTTGTTAAAAGTCTTGACTAAGAAAGCGCTTTTACTGGCCTAAAAAGCACTTTAGCTTGTACCGATTAAATCTTTGCTAAGAAAGTAGTTAGCGGCTTTATTATATAATGGGATATTCTTATATTCGATATTCTAAATTTATATAAACATATGTCATTCTTCAAAAAACTTTTTGGAGGCGAAGAGACTCAAAGTATTGATTCGGTTGCAGCTGAAACTGCAGCAGGAAAAAAATCTTCTTCTGCCATCAAATTCGGTCGCTACACCGATTGTAACAAAACCAAAGAACAGGTAAAATATTGGAATGAGTCTTTAGACAAGTTCAAGGCAAAAGCTTATGTTGATTCTTTTGAAGCCTTTTTATTTTATTTGAGAGATACCCAAACGGATAATGTCAGAGTTAACCGAAATGGAGATGTGGTCAGTTTTGAGATTATTCAAGGGTCAAAGGTTATTCGCGGAACTGCAGATAAGGATAAGTTTGCAGCAGAGGCTAATTTGGTTACCATGGAGTCGGTGAGTTTACCGGTAATGCGAAAGCTAATGTCTTTGAATTACGGATTAAAGTATTCCAAATTTGCACTTAAGGATAATGTACTTTGCATGAAATTCTCATCTCATGCTTTGGATGCCTCTCCCAATAAATTGTATGATGCTTTAAAGGAGTTAGCTAAAAAAGCTGATCAGCAAGATGATTTGTTAATTGCAGAATTCTCTTCTTTAAAGGAGATAGATACCGAGGAGATTATTCCTTTGGATGAAGGTTTACAAGAAGTACGTTATAACTACATGTTGCAATTAGTTCGGGATACCGAAGCTGAAATTGCCAAATTGGATGCCGATCAAATGTCGGGTGGAATAGCCTTTTTGTTATTGAACTTGAGCTATACTATTGACTTTTTGATTTTGCCACAAGGTAATTTGACAGACTCTTTGGAAAAAATTCAACATATGTTCTTTGCTAAGGATGATTTATCCACGAAAGAAAAGAATAAACGAATTGTAGAGGAGTTTGATAAGATTATGGCCTGGCCAAAAGAAGAGGTTTTGGAAGGTTTGTATGATATTAAAGCCACCTTTGCTATTGCTCGCCCTGAGTCCCATAAGTATGTTATGGACTTCTTTTTTAAAGAGAGAGAAAAAGTGGGATGGTACCGCGATAATGGCTATCCAAAAATTGTGGAGTCTATTTACAGTTACATGATTACTTATGCCTTCTTTAATATGGGGATGATCTATCCAATGAGTGATTTATTGAACTTGTGCATTCACCTTATAAATCCTGATTACTACAAATCTTTTGGATCAAAGGCACAGTTTTTAAAGGCAGACGGTTCGTTGAATAATTCTGAAATCACGAAAGAAGTGAATCGAATTATTGCCAATGCTAAAAAAGATTACCCTTATATCGGTTTAAATACATCGGGATTACGATTTAACAGCGTGAGCAGTTTTATCGATTCAATGATTGTGGAAATGGATAAGTTGAACCTTAGAAAAAATTAGTCATGAAAGACATTATTAGTAGTTATAAAGATATTATTGTCCAGATTCACACACCTGGTGGGTCGGGAAGTGGTTTTATTGTTAAAAACCTGAATTTAATTGTTACCAATCGTCATGTAATTCAAGGAAGTGAAAAAGTAGTGGTGCGTGGAGAGAACTTTAAAAAATCCATGACAGATGTTATTTATACGGATTCCTTAAATGACATTGCTTTTTTAAGAATTCCAGACAGTTTTAATGTAACAGCACAGGTTGCTATTTCAGAGAATTTAGTTGAGGCAGGAGAAAAAATCATTGCTATTGGTCACCCATTAGGGTTGCGTTTTACTGCCACTCAGGGAATTGTATCTAAGGCTGAGCGAAAGTTTAACAATGTAGATTACATTCAGGTTGATGCAGCAATTAATCCTGGAAATAGTGGAGGACCTTTAATTAATGAAGGGGGAGAAGTAGTAGGTGTTAATACGTTTATTTATCGAGATGGAGAGAGTCTTGGTTTTGCACTTCCGTCTTCTCGTTTATCTTCTATTTTAAGAGAGTATGAAGAAAAGGGAAGGGGAGAGCGAGCATCTAAATGTCCTTCATGTACCAATATTATTACGGAAGCCACTTTACAAGATGGATACTGTCCTAGTTGTGGGGCCAAGTTTGATGCTTCTGAATTTAATTCAAGACCTTATGTTCCTGAAGGAACTTCGGCAAGGATTGAGAACATTTTAACGGCCATTGGTAAGGATGTACAGCTTTCACGAGTTGGAAAAACCGGATGGGATATTGAAGAAGGAAGTGCTTTGGTGAAAATTACTTATAACACCAAAGATCGTTTTATTTATGCGGATGCCGTTTTAGGTTCTTTACCAAAAGATAATATTGGACCGTTGTATGAATATATGCTTCGCGAAAATTATAATTTGGAGAGTATGACATTTTGCGTTGATCGTCAAAACATTGTTTTGGGAACCATTATGTACGAGGATGATCTGAATGAAGAGACAGGAAAAATCATCTTTGAAGAGCTGTTCAAAAAAGCAGATGATTACGATAATTATTTGGCCGATACTTACGGTATGTTAATGGCCGAAAATTAAATTAATAATTGATATCTGAAGAAGAAGAGGAGCCTTTGGTTCCTCTTTTTTATTTCAGTTTGAGTTCCCAAAAACCGACGTTATGCCATTGGTCAAATTTGCGACCGGCATGATGAAATTCCCCTGCAAGAGTGAAACCAAATTTTTCGTGGAATGCTACCGATTCGGGATTGGGGAGTGTTAAAACTCCAACAGCTCGGTGAAATCCTTTTTCTTTAATTTGTTCAATGAGTTGTGCATACAATTGATGACCAATTTTTTTCCGGAAATGATCTTTGTGTACATAAACTGATGTCTCAACGGTGAAGCGGTAACCATAACGTTTTCGAAAGGAATTGGCATAAGCGTATCCCAAAATGTTACCATCTTCTTCCAGGACAATAAAAGGAAAATTGCAGCAAATTCCCTTGATTCGTTCAGCAAAGTCAGACACTGTTAAAGGCTCATTTTCCAAGGTTGAAGTTGTCTCCAGAATGTAATAGTTGTAAATCTCAACTAAATCACGAACGTCAGATGATTTTACCGGGCGAATCATGCTGACAAAAATAAGAAGAAGTCATAAATTAATGAAGTATGACGAGCGTTCCGTTCTCTATTTTTGTAATTCCATAAAGATCAGTGTATCTAAGTGTCCAATAGTATTCACCATCTGGATTTTTACCTAAAGGATACCATTTTTTATCCGAATCGAATGATTCAAAGACAAGCTCTTCGGAGGTATTGTAAACTTTAAGTTCAAAATCATACATCGGACAAGATGAATAGATCTGAAAACTACTGCAATCTCCATCACAATCTGGAGTTACGATTCCAGGAACGTAAAAACTACAACTATCCGAAACTTCTTCTTGCGAAAAAGCCGAAAAACTAAGGATTAGAGCTACAAAGCCAAGAATTGGCCTCATTTTATTACCGTAACATTTCCTTTGTAACTGCTGGTAACACCATATTCGTTGGTAAATGAAAGCTGGAATACATAAACACCTTCTTCCATTTCTTCGGTATCCCAAATAGCCTTTGGATCATACGAATCGAAAACCAAATTTCCCCATCGATTATAAACCTGAATTTTAAATTCGGGAAGTGTGTTACAGTTCGTTACAATGTGAAAATCTCCGCAATTATTTTCGCAGTTTTCGTCTGCAATTCTTTCAAAGCTCACTTTACATTGTTGAGCATCTGGTTCTTGTCCGTATAAACTGAGTCCAGCAAAAAGGAATAAAAAAAGGAATGTATTTTTCATAGTTTTAAGTCTGTTAATGAATAAACGAATTGTTACAGCAAATCGTTGTCTATAAGGACTATTTGTTGATAGAATAAAAATCTATCCATGCTTTTAAGATCGCTTCTTTTCCGAATCGAGCCTCTATCTCAGAGCTAATTTTTGAAGAATCGTAGTTTTGGTATTTAGTACACATTTGCTGAATAGCTTCAGAGAGTTGCGAATCGTTTTTCTTTTCAATTTGAATGGAGTTGTTTGAATTCAAAAACTCCTCTGGTCCCCCGCAGTTGGTACAAATAACCGGTTTCCCGGCTAAAAGAGCTTCGGCCACAGTCATTCCAAAAGTTTCAAAGTTGGAATTGCAGATATAAAAATCACATTGATTCATGACATCCAAAACCTCTTCGTGTGGAGCCCTTCCGGTAAATACAACCTGGTTTTTTTCAAAGCCCAGTCTCGAATAAAATTCCTGAATCTTTTCTCTATCAGGGCCATCACCTACAATTTTTAATTCTACCTCCTGCTTTAAATTCAACAGTGCCAAATGAAATCCCGACAAGAGTCCACTAATGTTTTTCGCTTCCTCATAAAAATCAGAAACAGATAAAATTCTGATTTTTTCGTCGCTCTTTTGCTCTTTAGAGGTGATATCGGCTTTCTCAATGTAATTTGGAATAACCACAGAATCATAACCCGTATTGCTTTTGAATTTTTGTTGCAATAACTGACTGACGGTAGATACAGCCGTAGCTTTTCCTACAATCTTTTTGTAAAGTTTTTTATCTGCAGCATTTTTTTGTTGATAAAGACCGTTGAGGTGACCCGACCAATGTTCCGTAATTAAAAAGGGGATGTTTTTTGTGCGTAATAGTTCTAGAGCCAACCCGGCCGAGCGGTAAGGAACGTGAACGTGACAAAGGTCAATTGCTCCTTTTACTTTTGCATAAGCCAGTTTTTGCGCTTTTCGGTATCGACGATAATTAATCCATTTGCGTAGAGGCCCATTAGCCGATTTGAAATAAACAACTAATTCATGAAATCCATTTGAATGATCTTCTAACAATTCAAAGGTAGATTGAGCTGTAGCATCCGCTTGAACGTAAACAAGACTCACTTGATAATGAGAGCTAATTAACTTAGCCTGATTGCGGATAAAAATTCCCAATTGTATATCCTCTTTATTAGGATACCAGCGGGGAAGAATGAGAATATGTTGTTTTGTGTTTTTCAAATCGTTCAAAAGAACGAAAATAAAGTTAATCTATTTCATGAAATAAGCGAAAGGAGAGCGAAGGAGAACACTAATCAAGAAACCCTCGCTCTCACAACCACTTTTAGCTTACTAGTTCGGCTTATTTCCGATTGTCTTTAATGCGTTATCTAAGTTTTCCAACTCTTCATCCATCACTTCATTTTTCCCTTCGTTTAATTCATCCTCTCCTTCAACATCAGAATCTTCATCGTCGAAATCATCCTCGTTTTCATCCTCCTCCGATTTGTTAGAATACTTTCTGATTGCTAAGCCACAATCCGGGCACTTCAGTCCTTTTTTATCAGATGTCCAAACTGTTCCTGCGTAATAATGACTTTCAGGATAATGGTAGTATTCTTCATCTAACCATACTCCAATTCGGTCTATATTCTTTCCAAATTCAATACGTTTCCCTAGTGGAACTTTTATTTCAATTGTTGTTTGTTGCTGGCGAATTTTAGATGATTTAGGGAAAGAATAATAAGGTGGTAAAAGCAATTTATCTTCCGTAACCTCAATATTGTATTCTACCGATTCAGCTTTGGATATAGCATCTTTAATAGACAATCCATTACTGTGGATGTGCATTTTTACTTCAAAATCCGCACTATCTTCTTTTGGACTGATGATTACTTCAGGATATCCCATGTAAATGCGCTCATTCTCTACTTTGATCAGTTCCGAATAATTCCACACATGTTGAAAAGAAATATGATCTGAAAAAATATCATCTTCATTTACATCAACATATAATACCTCTGTTGAAGGGTTATCCAGTGGAACCTCGAATTCAATTTCGGTTTGACTTCTAAAGTTCATTCCAAGCTCAACTCCTGTTATTGCCAGAACACCAACTCCGAGTATCCATAAAATAACACCTGTCCAGGCTAAAGGCTTGTAAGGCTTTTTGATGTCAGCGAGTAATCGAATTCCAGTGATAATGATGGAGATGATAGGGATTAAACTCACCACCATCACAGAAATGAAGATGAGGTTGTGCATGGATTCACCCGGATAAAGAATCTCTATCATGGTAGGTAAGTCCTCAATTTGCTCTGATCCTACAATGGGCAGTAGTCCACTATTTCCAAAAAAGATGGTCATGAGAATTAAGAAAGCAAAAACTCCACCTAAAATGAAAGCTGTTCCAAGGACTTTAGAAAAAGCGTTTACGAAACCCGAAGTAGCATTTATACTGCGGTTTACAGCTTTTTTTACTGAACTTTGAACGTTCTTTGCTTCTGTCTTTGTATTCTCCTTAAAATCATTAAAGTGCTGTTTTATACTGTCCAGATTAACTGATTGCCCCTTCATTTGTAATTTATCAGCGGTGGTTTTAGCTTCTGGAATTACAATCCACATGATGATGTATGCAAGGATGCCTGATCCTCCGAGTATCACTAAGAGAACAAAAAGTACTCGAAAAATCACAGCATCCGCATTAAAATAATGTCCTAATCCGGCACAAACCCCTCCTAAAGAGCCATTGTCTTCGTCTCGAAATAGGCGCTTAGAGCTTCTGTCAAAATAGGTTCCGCTTGATTCGGTCTTTCTATCTCGTTTTTTATTATCTGAATCTTCAAATTCATCCGAAAGATAATCTTCCGGTTTTCCCATGATGTCCATGATCTCCTGAACATCTGTTTCGGTAATTACTTCTTTTATGGCCGATATTTTCTCGTGGAACAATTCTGCAACTCTCGCTTCAATATCCTCCATGATCTCATCTTGCTCCTCCTCATTTTGAAACTTGTTACGGATATTTTTGAGGTATACACGGAGAACCTCATAAGCTTGTTCTTCAATGTTGAAAGCAAATCCGGCGATGTTCACTGATACTGTCTTGTTCATTTTCTATTACTTTTTTGAAATTACCTGCACGGCCTCATACAAATCGGTCCAGGTTGTTTTTAGTTCATTTAAAAAATCAATTCCCTCTTCGGTTAGGGCATAGTACTTTCTTGGGGGACCCGAACTGGATTCAACCCAATTGTAACGCAATAATCCGGCATTCTTTAAGCGGGTTAAAAGTGGGTACAAAGTCCCTTCAACCACAATGAGTTTTGCCTCTTTTAATTCCTGAATAATTTCCGATGGATAGGATTCCTTCTTAGAAATAATGGTCAGAATGCAATACTCCAATATGCCTTTTCGCATTTGCGCTTGTGTATTCTCTACTTTCATCAATTCATTTTACAATTAGTACACGTCTCTTAGCGAAATAATTTCTCGTAACAAATGTATATAAAAAATATAGTACTATGCAATACAAGGTACTATATTCTTTTTTGTTGAGGTTGGGTTTTTAGTTTGTAAACTACTGTATATAAAGGGTTTTTGGTGTGTTCATTTTTTTGAAAAAAATATTTTGATTTTCTTCAAGTGAATGAAAATTTAGAACTGTGAGATGATTTTTTGTTGAGTGAGTCCCTATTAATTCGATTCGAATTAGGGATGTTTTTATAGATGATAATTGGTGTCGAAATAATTTTTGAGGGGACGGAGAAAGGCTGCTAAGTCTTTTCCTTGTTGAGGGAAGAGACTCCTTAAAATCCGTTTTGGGGGTAATGGATGAAGATGGACGTTTTCAAGCCGAAGAAGAAAGTCTTAGAATTGCCCGTTTAATTCCTTTTTCATTGGGAAATTCCACCCAAGATTTGATTTAAAGAATCAATTTTAGAAACAAAAGAGAGAGAATCCTTGATGAGTAATGAAAGCTGATAACTGTCTTTTATTCCGGCTAAGTCTCTTTGTCCAATGGTAAAGGGTTTATTTCTGCTGGTTCCTAAAAACTTTGCTTTTATGTGAGCGTTATTGCTTTTGGAAATGACCTTAGCCAATTCGTCAACTTTCTCTCCCTAGTAGAAATTTACTTCCCATGCGCAGGCACAAATTAACATCATGGGGTCGTTCATTTCAAGATAGGAGGATTCGTGATTAATATGATATACGCTATCCTCTACATGTAATTCAAATCCATAATGATTGTAAGGTTCTGAACCGCCTCTGACATTGGAGATCATGAAAAAGTTTCCAATGGAATCAACCCCTGACATTAAAGCATCATCAGCAATGCTATAAGCGCCATACCAGTTTTTATGATAGTAGGATCTCCCATTTAAATTTTGAGATTTTAAATCGAAATAATCGTGTAAAGAATCTAAAAAAGGTTGAATAGAATCCAATTGAGATTGCCAGTAAATCAGAGCCAGCGAATCCGTATTTATTACTGGTTTAGCATTCTCTACAGAAATGGCTGAATCAGAAGTCTTTTCATTTTGACATCCATAAAAGATCATACTATTCAAAAGAATTAATATGATCATTTTTTGTCTCATGTCATTCTGTCTAAACGAGCAATGATTTTATCAGCCACACGGAATGAATTAGCATAAATGGTTAAAGTATGGGGAACAGATCCTCCTGTAGGCATAAAACTTCCGTCAGTAACATACAAATTGTCTACTTCGTGCGCTTTACAGTTTTTATCCAACACAGAGGTTTGAGGATCATTTCCAAATCGACATCCCCCAGCCATTAAGTTTGTAGGTGGATTCCCTCCAATTCCAATACTAATGCTTTCTGCACCCACATTTTGGAGAACGATTTTGGCTTTCTCGGCCAGGTAATTTCCAACTTTTACATCCTGCTGATGAAAACCTATTTTTACTTTTCCAACAGGATCGCCCCATTTATCAACTACTTCATCATCTAAAGTGACGTGACAATCATCATTCGGTAACCAGTCACAAAACACCTCAAAACGAACTCTTCGTTGTTTGGTAAAGTACTCGAATAACGATTTTTTGAGTTCGGACCCATATTGTAATGTGCCTTGCTTATACCTGTTCCGGTAAGCTTTTGGCATAGGGTTAGAATGTTCAATCAAAAAGTCAATAGTTCCGCCTTTGGCCTTTCCTCCAAATTCTTCATCGTCTATTTCGTAAAAATCTTGCAAAGCTTGATTAACGAAAGTGAGTGGAATGTCAAACTTCTTTCGATCTTCTTCCGATAAGTTTTCAAATTTGATTGAGCCAGAACCAGATCCTCCTCCGGCAAACAGAAGATTTTTACCTACCTGTCCACTATTATTTGCCAAACCATCCGGAAATTGATCGGTTTTACTCATCAAAAGTAAACGAGAAGTTTCTACAGCCTGACAAGCTACTACAAACAGTTTAGCCGAGACACTCTCTTTTTCGTTTTGTTCATTATAAAAATGCACAGCGGATACTTCATTTTGTGCATTAGTGTCTAATTTAAAAACTTTGCAATTCGCTCGAACTTCGCAATTTCCAGTAGCCAAAGCGTCGGGTAAGAGCGCAGCTCTTGAGCTTCCTTTAGCGTCAGATGAACAACCAAAACTTCCGCAATAGTTAGAGTGGTAACATCCTTTACGATGGTCTTTGGGTTGAGAAATGATTCCTCTTGGAGCTGGAATAACAGTAAATCCAGCTTGTTTTCCGGCTTCTATAAACCAGTCAGCAACAATGTTAGTTGTTAAAGGAGGGTAGGGGAAGTCGGGAGTTGAACGAGGTTCCTGATGTTTATGCGGAACTACTTTTCCCGATACACCAACTACTTGTTCTACTTTAGCATAATAAGGTTCCAGTTCATCATAGGAGATGGGCCAATCAACAACATTTGCTCCTTCAATAGGGCCGTATTCACTCAAAAGTCTAAAATCTTTTGGTTTTAAACGGTGGAAGTAGGCACTCATAAAGTTGGATGAACCTCCAACAGCACTTCCGTTCCACATGTCCTTACCACTTTCGTAGGTAGATTCAACACTCCATTGGCCATTGGCTTTAGGTCGTTCAACTACATGACATTCTTCAGCCAAATTAGGTCTGTAAGCATCTCTTCGAGTTGCTGTCATTTCATCCTTTGTCCAATCTTCTGTTTTAAACCAGGGTCCTTTTTCAAGTACCAGTACTTTATATCCTGCCTTGGAAAGTTCATAAATGATTGGACCTGCTCCGGCTCCACTTCCTACTATGCAAATGTCGTAACTCATACTTTTAATTTCATTTGCCGTTCCATAATTCTTTCATATCTGAGGGACTCTGTCGGTCGAGGAACTCCAGCTGTATGATTCAACCAATTCCAACCTACTTCGTTTGTGTTTCCTCCATAAATAGGATCAAGCAACAAGGCTTCTAATATTAAAATAATTACTGCTGATGACCAGTTTTTACCCCATTCTAACTTTGTAAAATGGCCTACGATGGCTTCTTTTTGTTTTTGCTCCAGTTCATTGTAATCCATGAAATAAAGCTCCTGAGCGGTTTCATTGGCCCAATCAAGCCCTTCTATAATGTATTCATTGTCTTCTTCTTTACGATTAAGACTATCATCTAATACCCACATGATATAGCCAAAGGCGTTAATATCTTCAGCAGAGGGGCCATTACCGTCGTCGGGAAAAAGGATCAGTAAAATGGATTTAAGTATTTGAACTTGTTCGCCACTTAAGAGGTGATTACCTTCTTCATCAATTTGAGGAGAGGTACAGGATTCTAAAAAAGCCATTTGGCTCATTGCTCCACCTATTAAGGCTGCTTTTAAAAATGTTCTTCGTCGACTTTGCCAGCGTTCCAGATTTTTGAACGCATCAGGAATATCTAATTCCCTGCTTACGGCCGCTGTCTTTTTTATTCGTTCAAAATCTTTTTCCATTTCACACAAAGTTAGTAAATCTCAAACGCTTGTTATGTATCAATTGTTTTTGTTTTAGGCACAAAAAAACCCTGACAAAACTGCCAGGGTTTAATATCTAGTTGGATTTGATTATTCTCCAGCTTCGCACTCTCCACCTTCACATTCTCCACCTTCACACTCGCTAGCGTCAGTAGAGTCAGTAGCTTCACCACCTTCACACTCTCCACCATCGCACTCACCACCGTCACATTCGTGAGCGTCAGTTTCTTCTGCATCAGCATCAGCGTGATCACCTTCAGCTTCTGCTTCAGTGTTTTCTCCTTCACCACCTTCTTCTTCTCCACCACCACAAGCAGTGAAAGCTAACATAGAACCAGCAGCAACAAGAACAAATCCCATTCTTCTTAAGTTAAGAACTGTCTTTTTCATAATTTTGATTTTTTTAAATTAACAATTGATTAAACGTCTGAATTTCTTCAATTAGGGCCAAATTTAATAAATTATTTTTTATTCCCAATTTTTTTCAAATTTATCTCAAATAAAGGGCTGGCCTTGAATTGGTCGATTTTTTCAGATCAGAACTTTTACCTTTTTCATTTATGAAATTGGTAATAAGATTCCAAGAATTTATTTTACACTTAGTTGAAACATTTTTTCTTCCCCAATAAATCCACTTAGTTTATCTCCAATTTGGATGGGGCCAACCCCCTCGGGAGTTCCGGTATAAATAAGATCTCCAACCTTTAGCGTAATGAATTGAGAAATATAAGCTATGAGACGATCGATGGTAAATAGCATCTCCTGAGAGTTTCCACTTTGCACAACTTCTTCATTCTTTTGAAGAGAGAAAGTGATACTTCCCATATCCAAATTGGCTTTATCTATCCATTTAGGAGATAAAACAGCGCTATTATCAAAAGCTTTCGCTTTTTCCCAGGGAAGACCTTTTTCTTTTGCTGCTTTTTGAATATCACGAGCGGTGAAATCAATCCCTAGCCCAATTTGATTGTAATATTTATGAGCAAATTGCTCCTCAATGTGCTTTCCAACCCGGTTGATACGAACTACAATTTCGCATTCGTAATGCAAGTCTTTTGTAAAATCAGGATAATAAAAAACCGGATCTTTTAAAAGTGCTGTATCTGGTTTTAGAAAGAAAATGGGCTCTGTTGGTGCTTCGGAGTTCATCTCTTTGGCATGTTTAGCATAGTTTCGCCCAATACAAATGATCTTCATTATTGATTGAATTTGTTTTTGAGCTGATCCAGCTTATTACTCATTCGTTGAGCTTCTTTTTCGGCTTTTTGTTGTTTGTATTTGCGATTTTCAGCAATCAACTCATCCGTAATCTTCTTAAGAATGTTTTTGGTGTAGAGTGGGAAATCATTGTCTAACATCCAACGGTGGTAGCCCGGTTCTGAGCGGAAGACATCTTTGACAGTTTTGCCACTATGCTTTCCAAAGTTGTAAATAACCTCCCCTTTTTCGTTTTCGGCCAGGCGTCCAACAAAATCAATCACCTTGTTTTTCCCATTTCGGCTAAACTCCTGTAAGAAGTCAACATCATTTTTAACTTCTTCGTATTTTTCTAATTGTGCTTTTAAAATTTCAAAAGTAGCTCTTGTATCAGCTTCTGCCGAATGGGCATCAGTTAAATCTTTTTGACAATAAAATTGGAAAGCAGCAGCCAGAGTACGTTGTTCCATTTTGTGAAAAATGGTTTGTACATCAACCGACCGTCTGTTAGTCATATCCAACTCAATCCCTACATTATAAAACTCCTCTAGTAAAAGTGGAATGTCAAATTTGTTGGAATTATAGCCTGCTAAGTCCGCATCACCAATAAAGGTTTTAATCTCATCAGCTAAATCGGCAAAAGAAGGTTCATTTTTTACGTCCTCATCAGTTATACCATGAATTCCAACAGATTCTTCAGAAATTGGAATTCCGGGATTAATACGCTTAACGTAAATTTCTTCGCTATGATCAGCGTTGACTTTGAGGATTGCAATTTCTACAATCTTATCTCTTGAAATGTTGAGCCCAGTTGTCTCAAGGTCAAAAAAAGCAATTGACCGTTCTAAGTTTAAGTTCATTAAAGCACTTTCAAATTCGTGCTTACAAAGATATGTATAAGTCGCTCATTTCAGGAATTTCAACCTTGATTTCTACTCTTCGGTTTAATTGTCTTCCTGCAGGATTGTCTTCTCCGTCAGCAGTTTGGTTATCAGCTACTGGCTTAGACTCTCCAAACCATGAGTTTTGAATTCGGTTAGGATCAATTCCTTTATCAATTAAGTATTTGTGGGCAGATAAAGAACGTTTTTGAGAAAGTCCCATATTGTATTGTTCTGTACCAATTGCATCTGTGTACCCATCTAAACGGATGGTTACCGAAGGATTTTCGTTCATGAAAGCATACAAGCTGCTTAAAACATCTTCACTTTTTTGACGCAAGAAGAATTTGTCAAAATCAAATAAGATGTTTGCAAATTCCTGAAGTTCTCCATCCGATGTTCCTCCGTTAATGGCAATATCTCTCAACTCAATGATATCGATATACTCTGTATAAGCTAATTCAGTGTTGTTTGGATCGATATTTAAGATGTAAGCTGAGTAAATTACCTCTGAGTTAGAAATATCCATATTGTATGAGATCGTCACATTATCATTAATCTCAGCAATAGATTCTGGTTTTTCAGGGATATTAGATAATTCAAAGCTTCCTGAACTATTGGTAGCCGTAATGTTGGCAATACGACGGCCATTATCGGCAAAGTAAACTTGCTGATTTGGCTTAGGTGTATTTTCCTTATTAATGAAAGTGTAGATAGTTCCATTAATGGTTGTCTCTAATCCCGATCCCATACTTGCCTTAGCATCATCCTCATTTGCTACAATGACATAGTTTCCGCTTGGATCAAGTTTTTCAAAGGCAAAAAGTCCCTGATCATCCGTTTCTGTAATTCTTAAAATTTGATTGTTTTGATTCAATAACAGGATTTCAACTCCTTTGGCCGGTGTATTTCCTTCGTGGGTAAATTGTCCTGAAATTCCTCTTGAAACATCTAACATTGGGCTGTCACCCGGAACAGGTTTAATAGCTGATTCTTTAAATCCTTTTGCCAATAAATTTTCCTTCTGAGTATTCGCAATTCCCTCAGTAGAGAAAGGCCCGGCATAATAAACAGTTCCACCATCAAAGTCAACTTGCGATTGAATACTAACATCATCATTTTTAGTCATCAATTTTTTGAAAGCAGCAGAAGTTTCTTCTTCAAAATATCCCAACTCAACAATATAACTCTCAGCTGGAGCCTGATCAGCTTTGCTCATATCAACATTGTAAGTGTTTTCAACTTCAGTGTCAATGTCAAACATGGCATTTTTAAAATGAGCTCTTTGGGCGTAAACCGAACCAATGTCATCTTTTAAGTAATCGACTTTAATTTGCTGAAAGAGGTTGTATTCTTCACATTGTTTAGGAATATAAAACTCTTCGGCATGTGGACGTAGTTGATTGTATTTAGATTGTGCAACAACCAGTTCAAGGATGTAAGTATTGTCAGGAGGTAATACCATATTGTATTTTCCAGTTTTAGGATCAATATTAAATGATCCCATTTCCTCACCACTGTCTTTATTCGTTACTTTGATAATACCATTTACTGGTAGGTTGTTCTCAGCAAAAATGGCATAACCCTTAATGTTGGTTGTTGGAATGTTTTTACAACCATAACGAGCAGTATAAATATCCAGATAACCAAATGATCCGGGACGCATGGTAGCATAGTAAGCTAAAGTTCCTTCTTCATTTTCAATGTAGTAGATATCGTCTCCGGCAGAGTTTACAGGAGATCCAATATTGATAGGCTCTGACCAGTTTCCATCTTCATCTCTAATTGTTTTAAAAATGTCGAATCCACCCATTGAGTTATGTCCCTCTGAAGCAAAATAAAGTGTTTTACCATCTTTTGACAAATAAGGAGCATCTTCTTTGTATTGGGTATTGATTACCGGCCCCATGTTCACTGGCTTATTCCATCCACCCAATTCATTTCTTGTCGCGTGATAGATATCTCTTTCTCCTAAACCATCTTTAACTCCAACTGAAACAATGAACATCTCATCTTCATTTGGTGTAATGAACATACTTGGGTTTGCACTACCAATGTTTACGTTTTGGTTCATTTTAACCGGAATGTCCCATTGACCGGTTTCTGTTTTAGTCGACTTCCAAATACCATTTTCTTTGTAGATGTAAAGTGTATTTCCATCTGCGGATAAACTAATTGGAGCCTCGTGAGCCTTACCGTCATTGATTTCTTTCTTTACATAACCCGACGATTTGTCAATTACCTCTGCTTCTCCCCATTCTCCATCGCTATCTCTTCGTGCCGAGTAGAAAATATCTTCGTAATAAAGGCCATCTACATTCTTTTTTCTTCCAGGAGGTCTTCTTGAACAGAAAAGTAAGAGATCATCTTCTGGAGTTACAACTGGTGAATAATCCAGGTATTCAGAGTTAACATTTAGTCCCAGGTTTAATAACTCTTCAACATAGTATCCCTCTTGATTTCTCAAGTCAATACCATTGTTACACATCTCAATTTGACGAACAACCTCTTGACGGGTTTCCATTCCTTTGTCTCCTTTTTTTACCTTGCTCAGAAAGATATTGTAGGTCTCAATGGCTTTTTCATATTCTCCATTAAAGTGATAGGTTTTTCCAGCGTAGTAGAAAATCTCAGGTATTGTATCCTTTTCTTGTGCAGATAGTTCCAGGGCTTTTTCGAAGTAAATAATTGCATTTTCACGCTGAACTTGCGAATCGTAATAGACCAAACCAGTTTCGAACCAATGTACAGCCTTATCTGAATTTGCATTTGTTACCTTGTCGTAATACGATTTTGCTTTCCAGAATTCGCCTTTTCGATAAGCTTTTCTTCCTTTTCGAACAAACTTTTTGATTTTACCCGGCTTTAATTGTTGCGCATGGGCAGTCTCTGCCTGGAAATAGAGACTTCCAATTAACATTAGGGACAAAAATGTGACAAGTGCTTTCATAATTAAAATCTCACTTCGAATTTGATGAATTGATACCGCTCGTAAACCTGAGCATTTTCGACGGCATCGTTATTATAATCCGGACCTCCAACCAAAATCTCATCGTCTACAAATGTGACACGTGACATGTCAATACGATTAGATTTTAGCAGTTTAGTCATGATTGTTTTTCCGGTCTCCAATCTTTTTTTTGCGAGATCGGAGTTGTTTTTAAATTTTTTGGTTGGAACCTTAGAGGCACTGGCTGTTACATAGATGGTGACATCTTTACCAGCATCTAACAATTGTTTTACTCCTCGTACATATTCCTTTAAGTCTTCATTTTTAGTATTGAATTCTTCTTTGTTATATCCAAAGTTGTATTGGAAAATAGGAGTGGTGAGTATGGTTGAGAATTCACTAACAGTAGGATTGGAATTACATTCTGAATTGAAAGTATAAGTGTCCAATACATTGTTAGCACTGTCAATTAGATTTAAAACAAGCTTTTCGCAGAAGTCGAAGTCTTGCTCCTCAATTTTCATGAGGTGAGTCTTATTGGGATCAAGTTCTTTATATGGGAATTGACCATAGCGATTAATGAACTCTTCTGTCATTAATTGGTCACCTTCATAAATTTTAACCTGCTTTCCTTCCAGTTGATCAAATTGCTCTGTGTTTTCAAACTCCCATCGTTTATGAGCAATAGGTAAATTGTCAATTAATACCGAAGCTTCTAAATTCACCATATCCAAAAGCAACTCATGTTTAATTTCCTGATAAGAAGAATTACATGGAACGTAGAGTTTGGTGTGGTAGAAAGATTCTCCCTCAAATTGATAGTCAATTTCGTAAGTGTGACAAGGTTTTAGTGTTAAAACATATCCACCGTCACGTCTTCGGGGACTGTATTGTTTTGGTTTTGATTTATCAGTTAGGTCAGTGACAAAGATGTTGATCCCGTTTGGAATCATGGAATGATCAGCTGTAACAATGAATCCTGTGAAAATAGCTACGTTTCGAATGTAAGAAGCTTCTGTCTCAACAATATAAATGTCCTTATCACCCTTTCCTTCCAGCTTATCGGAAGCATAAAAACCGACTAAACCGTCGGCTGTTGTAGTATAATAAATGTCGTCATCAACAGAGTTGAGCGGATAACCCATGTTTTCAGGCTCCGACCACTTTTCATCTTCATCAGCTCTACTAACAAAAATGTCATACCCTCCCATGGATCTTTTTCCGTTTGAGCTGAAGTAAAGCGTTCTATTATCAGCTCCTAGAAATGGTGAGTCTTCATCATACTTGGAGTTGATTGGTGGTCCTAAATTGTAGGCTTTACTCCAACTTCCGTCTGGTAATTTTTTTAATCGGTAGATATCTAAACCTCCCATTCCTCCCGGTCGGTCAGATGAAAAGTAAATGTAATTCTCATCCGGACTTACAGTAGCGTGTGGTTCAAAATGATTGGTATTGAGTTCCTCAATTGGAAAAGGTTGAAGATCACCAAAAGCAGTATCTTCCATTACTGAATAGTAAATGTCACCGTTTTGAACATCTTCATAAACCAAAACTTTTTGTCCATCAGGTGAAGCTGAAATGGAGGCATTGTTCTGACGAACACTGCAAAAACGCAAATATTCCGGATCTGCCCAATCCCCGTCCTTGCTACGGTAACTCACATAGATATCTTCATAGTATTGCCCATTTTCGATATTGATGTATCGTTTGTTGGTACTGTCGGGTCTTAATCTTTTTGAGGTGAAGAACAAGGCAGATCCGTCAATGGTAATAACTGGAGAGTATTCTGGTGCCGGGGTATTAACAATGTCCCCTATGTTGTGAATTTTATAATTTTTTGGATTGGCCATAAGACGCAATGCATTTTCGCATTGTATTTTACCTAAAGCGGCCAAGTCGTATTTTGCATGTCTATGTTTTACATTCTCTAAGAAGAAATTGTATTGATACAAGGCTGTGTCAATCATTCCATGAACATGACTTGATTGAGCCAGATAGTACAATAACTCAGGAGGAGCGTGTCGCTCGGTTGGAGCAAAGGGATTGTAATTTTTTGAAACTGCGTGTTGTGCCTTTTCAAAATAAGGGAGTGATTCGTTTTCCTTATTGAGCCTGATTTTACAAAGTCCTGCTTTATAGTTTAGGTTGGCATTGTTAGGATCTTCTTCCAACAACAATTCCCAAACATATAAAGCTTCGGAATAAACCCGATCGTGCATTAGATTAACACCAACTTCAAATTTTTGATTGAAATTGGCATCTTTTAAAGCTTCACGGAGTTTTTCTTTATTGGGCTGAGCCAATAACATTCCGGAACAGACTAAGGATAATATAGATAAACCAAATTTCAATTAAGGGCATTATTATCCCTCAAAGGAAAAAAGAAATTCAGCTTAATGTTAGGGGGGTAAAGTTTACTTTTTTACCACTAAATGTTTATAACTCCCGGTTCACATCGAACTGTTCAAGGTATTCTGCAACCCTTTTTACAAACTGTCCACCTAAGGCTCCATCAACAACTCTATGGTCGTAAGAATGTGATAAGAACATCTTGTGACGAATCGCAATTGCATCTCCTTGAGGAGTTTCAATAACCGCTGGAATCTTACGAATAGCACCCAATGCCAGAATTCCAACTTGAGGTTGATTAATGATAGGAGTTCCCATCACATTACCAAAAGTTCCAACATTAGTTACGGTATAAGTTCCGCCTTGAATATCATCCGAATCTAACTTGTTGTTTCTTGCTCTGAAAGCCAAATCGTTAACAGCTTTTGTTAAGCCAACAAGATTTAATGTATCTGCATTTTTAATTACAGGAACAATTAAGTTTCCACTTGGAAGAGCGGTAGCCATTCCAACATTAATGTTTTTACGTTGGATGATGTTATTTCCACTCACCGAAACATTCACCCCAGGGAAATCCTTAATGGCTTTAACGATTGCTTCGATAAAGATTGGTGTAAAGGTGATTTTTTCTCCTTCACGTTTTTGGAATTCATTTTTAACCCGGTTTCTCCACATTACGATATCCGTTACGTCAGCTTCAACATAAGAAGTAACGTGAGGCGAAGTGTGTACAGACATTACCATGTGGTCTGCGATTAGTTTTCGCATTCGGTCCATTTCCACAATTTCGTCTCCAGGATAAATTGGAACTTCCGGAGCGTGAATTTCTTTTTTCGCCGGAGCAGCAGTAGTAGCTTTTCCATTAGCTGGAGCGGCAGTAGTAGCCGGAGCAGCTGTTGTTTGAGCCGGAGCTGCAGCAGCTCCACCCGATGCGATGAAATTCAAAATATCTTTTTTGGTTACGCGGTTTTTTTCACCGGTTCCCTGAATAGTTTCTAAAACGTCAATTGAAATACCTTCGGCTTTAGCAATACTTCTCACCAATGGAGAGTAGAATTTACCAGAAGGACCTGTTTTTGCTATTTCTACAGCACCGTTTCCATTAGAACTGGCGGCAACTGTAGCCGTTGCAACCGGCTCAGCAGCCACGGCTGCTTTTTCTTCAGTTGCCGGAGCGGCGTCTGTAGTAGGAGCAGGCTCACTTACCTCTCCATCCGTTGAAATAATAGCAATGACTTCACCAACCTGAACTACATCGTCCTTTTCATATAGCTTCTTAACCAAAACACCTTCCGCTTCAGATGGAAGCTCATTATCCACTTTATCCGTAGCAACTTCTACCAGTGGTTCATCCATTTCTACTGTGTCACCTACCTCTTTAAGCCAATTGGTAATTGTAGCTTCGGTAACACTTTCACCCATTTTCGGTAATCTGATTTCGATTTCAGCCATGCCTAATTTCTTAAATTTTAGTAGCGCAAATTTAGGTAAAATTTGATTTTATACAGAATTATCTTCCGAAGAAATAACGTCAGAAATTAAAATGTTGAAATGGAAATCCTGAAAACAAGGGAATTAATCAAATTTTATAGCCTTGGTTGGGTCAATTCGACTCACCAAATAACTCGGTACAATCAGAATAAAACGACAGACAATCAGGGTTAAAAGATTGATGTATAAAATGTGAAGAAGGTTAAAGTTTACCGGAACGGTTTCCAAATAATATACATCAGGATTGAGGGAGAAAATGTTAGTATAATGTTGAAAAAGTAATAAACCTATCCCCAAAATATTCCCCCATAAAAGGCCTCGGCTTAAAAGGAACATTGCGTGATAGAGGAAAATTTTACGAATACTACGATTTTTAGCTCCCAAAGCCTTCATGATTCCAATCATATTTGTTTTTTCAAGGATCATGACTAGAAGAGAGGTAATCATATTAATAAGAGAGACAATTAAAATTAGCCCGATCACAATGGCAATGTTCAAGTCTAAAAAATCCAACCAGGCAAAAATGTCGGGATGCAGTTCCGTAATCTTAACAGTGTCAAATTCGGCTGGAATTTGATGATAGATGATTTCATCCATCTCTTCCAAATCTTCCCATTCATGAATTAAAACTTCAAATCCCCCTGCATAGAGGTGATGGGTTCCTATTCCATTTTTAATTTGAATGCTTCCAAAAGGTGCAATGATCAATGAGTCTCCAATGCGTTGAATGGGAGATTTTGCTAATATTTCTTCCGAACAGGCACAAGCCGAATCAATTTGGATAGTAGCCCAGGCAGTATCAGGAACTGAGTTAGGTTCAATTGCCATTCCACTAATTTCCCAATCGTGATCACGAGCGGTCATTTGAATGGTTTCATTGATTTTTCCTTCTAACAAAAAATAGTCACGTTCAATATAATCGGTTCCCCAATTGTATTTGTAGAGATTTGATCCACCACGGGTAACTCCTCTCAATACATATTCATCGCCATCACAGGTGTCGGCCAATGTTAAAAAGGTTTGAACTCCCCAATTATTGAGTTTTTGAATTTGACTTAGTTGTGTATAAATGAATTTTTGGTCAAATTCTTCAAATCCAGTTCGGTAAATACCTACAATTTTAAATGTTCGTGGAGTAGGCCGTTCTTTGATGAAAAAGGCCTGAATTTCATCTCCAATTTTGTAGCCCATCTTCTCAGAAATGTACTTGGAAATGATGACTTCATTGTTTGAGCTTTCAAAATCAATCAATTCCCCTTCCACTAGCTTATCTTCAAAAAAGCTCCAGTCATAATTTTCATCAATTCCTTTAAACAATACCCCTAAAAGATCGATGGAAGAAGTCACAGTATCATGTGTTCCTAGATCAAAGGCAACTGAATCTCGACTACTTTGAAGAATTCCGGGCTTATAACCAACCGGTTGAATTTTTTTAACATTTTCATCCTCCTCTAAAGAAGGATAAAATTCCTGATTAATAAGGATAGGACTGGATTCAATATTGGAACTAGCGTAAAGATCCGTTACCTGAATGTGGGATCCAAATCCGATAACCTTATCCCGAATTCCTTTTTGAAATCCTGTGACAACTGAAACTGTAATGATCATGATTGCAAGACCTAAAATGATGCTGGCCAATGAGATGACTACAATAGGTCGTGAAAGACGACTTTTATTATCGCCTCCCCGGATTATTCGTCTTGCTATGAAAAATTCAGCCTTCAAAATCACTACATTTACGCAAATGTAAGTTTAAAAATTATGTTTCGTTTCTACTTTTTGATCTTAAGTTATCTGTTTTTGAGTTGTTCGTCTTCAGGAAAGGAAGAAGAGCAAACTGCTGCTCTGTCTCAAGATCAATCCGAAGTACAGGATACCACACAATTGGTAGAACCGGATTATTGTAACGAGAAGGTGACGGTAGGGGCACAACAATTTGAAAAATATTTGTCCTTGCTTGAGGGAAAGAAAGTGGCCGTTGTGGGCAACCAATCCTCAATGGTGGATGGAAGTCACCTGGTAGATACACTTATTGCGCAGGGAGTTGACGTGATCAAAGTTTTTTCACCGGAGCATGGATTCAGGGGAAAGGCTGATGCCGGAGAAAAGGTCAATAATGAAACCGATTCAAAAACTGGATTACCGATCTATTCGCTTTATGGAAAAAACAAAAAACCTTCAGCAGAACAGTTGCAGGGTATAGATGTTGTTCTGTTTGATATTCAGGATGTAGGGGCTCGATTTTACACTTACATTTCAACTTTGACCTATGTAATGGAAGCAGCAGCAGAGAATGGAAAAGAGTTTATTGTTTTAGATCGACCAAATCCAAATGGGCATTATGTAGCCGGACCGGTTTTAGAAACGCAATATCGTTCATTTGTTGGTATGCATACCGTACCCGTAGTTCATGGAATGACAATTGGTGAATATGCTAAAATGGTAGATGGAGAAGGGTGGATTAAAGAAACACTGGGAGAAAAATTAACCGTTATTTCGTGTGAAGGATGGGATCATACTAAGTTTTATGAACTGCCAATTGCTCCCTCGCCAAATTTGCCAAATATGACAGCAGTTTACCTTTATCCATCTTTATGTTTATTTGAAGGCACGGTGGTAAGTATTGGAAGAGGAACTGATATTCCTTTTCAATGTGTTGGGTATCCAGGTTTTGATTCTGCAGAGGCCGATGAATTGTATCATTTTACTCCAGCACCTAATGAGGGGGCTAAACATCCTAAGTTAGAAGGAGAGGAATGTCATGGATACAACTTATCAACTTTGAGTTTGGAAGAATTACGATCATTTCAGTTTGATCTGTCTTATCTTATGACCTTTTATATTGAGTTGAAAATGGGGAAAGAGTTTTTCCTTAAATCAGGCTTTATCAACAATTTGGCGGGAACCAATAAGTTAAAGCAACAAATATTGGAAGGAGTATCTTTAAAAGATATTGAAGCAGGATGGGATGAAGATTTAGAAAAGTTTAAATCAATTCGTGAAAGATACCTTTTGTATCCTGATTTTGACTAAAACTGTTGCTGTTCAATCTCGTTCAGTAATTCTGCTCTACGTTTTGAAAAGTTAGTTAAAGTTGATGCTTTAACCTTTGAACGTCCCACAAAATCCAGCCATCTTTTACGGTAAACATAGGCGATTAAGAAAGCAGGTGGAATTACCAAAAAGTAATACGCTAATCCTAACCAAAAACTTGGATAAACAAACTGCATAAAAAGGAAAATAGCAGGGATATTAAATATCCCAAAAACAGGATAGCCCATTACCAATTTGGTACTACTCCAAAATACGCTTCGTTTAAAGTTCTTTTCCACATACCATTTTACAAATATGTATGGAATAGCATGGTGTACAAGTCCTAAAACAAAAAAGGGGAAAAAGATGATAAAATAGAGAATATCAAGAAAGCCATTGTTTGTTTTGTTAGCAAACTTTCTAACCCACTTTTCTTTTACACCAGCATCTGCCAAATCCTTAAAATAGGTAGCTGCTTTATCTTTTAAAGTCGCAAGCTGAGCTGGGAAAGACTTTTTCTCGTCGTCGTATTGATCATTAAGGGTTGATGCTAAACTGCGGGTGTAATTAAAACGATCTTCTAAAGGAATTGAGTTCAGATGATTTTCATGATTCATCCCCTTTGCCGTCAGACTAATAATGTCCTCAAGCAAATCAGCTACTTCCTGATTCTTAGCGTAGGAAATTTGCTGTTGCATTTTTTCCTGAATATCCCTTGTCAACTTGGTAATGGCAACTTTAGGTTTTTCAATATAAAGTTGTCTGTAATCGTGAACGTCAATCAAGTCAGAATAACACCAAAGAATATCTGTACGCATGTATTTAGGATGCGAATAATTGAGTCCCAAAGCTTGAAAATAAAGCTTCTCCGACCAACCACATTCATCCATCGTTTCAAATGCCAGCCGGATAGGACCTTTCTTAACAGGTTTCAAACTTCTAATAAAGACATCATCCGTATATCCCTCTGCAAAAAACAGAATCGCTTTTCCACGCTGCAGCAATTTTCTCACCTTTTTAAAGGTGGCTTCATTTCGTTCGGCAGCATCTTTTCCATCCTCCCTTGTACGGAAAATAGGAAGCATTTGTGCTCCTGAAAAAACCGGCATTAACCATTTGTTAAAAACGTCCCCTCTTACCATAAAGTGAATGGATAAATTTTGTTCAGAACCTATTAAAATAGGGTCCATAAATGAGGACGGATGATTCGAAACCAAAATAATAGGTTGATTCACCTTTTTAGGAGGATTAATCAGCTTATGCTTCTTAAAAAAGATTCTAGACAGGGAGTAAACACTGATCTTTAAAAAAAGGTAAAACGGCTTCATTGCGCGCAAAATTAGTAATTTCTCTTTTCTGTTAAAAAGTGTTAAGCTAAAATTCTAAATCAAGTACTTGTGTTACTTTTGAGATAAAACCAATCTATCCCTTGAAAAAAAGCCGTTTTAATATCCTCATTAGTCTAATGTCTGTGGCCTTGTTGGGACTTTTGTTGCTACAGTTTTTTTGGATTCAGAATGTTTTTTATGTAACTAAAGATAGTTTTAAAGAGGATGTTCAGCAATCCCTGAATAAGACTATTCTCGATATGGAAAAAATTGAGGCGACTCAATTAATGAACCCGGTTTCTTTTCAGCAAGGACTTCAGGGTTCGTATACTGATTTTGTAAAATCCGAATTTGGAGATGTAATTCACTATAAAGATGCCATTGAGGTAAGAGATACTACTATCGTACATGATGGTGTAATGGAAAAATATCTGGTTGTTTATGGTAGTGCTATTGACACGGCCACGGGACTTATTTCTGAACATCGTATTCTAACCAAAGATCAGGGAGAAATCACGATGGCCGAAGTAGAGAATTCAACACTGGCTTTAAATGATACCAATTCTTTTGCTATTCGACTTAACAAGTCGTTTGAACGCCAAATTATGACCAAGGCAAAACGACTCAACGAGATGGTGGTTAAGATGTTTGCTGAAAACTTATTTGATGATATTACTTTTCGTTTAAATCCCGAATTGTTAGATTCAGTATTGACCTACAATATGGGGTTGAGAGAAATTGATACGAACTACACTTATAATGTAGTGGATAAAGATGGCCAATATGTTGGCTTCATGCAAAACTCCGAACATTTGGACACCACTCTGGTTGAAAGTAACTTTAATGTTCTGCTTTACCCAAATGATATTGTAGCCGGAGAATTTAGGCTTATCGTTTCTTTTCCCGAGCAAAATTTTATTCTGTGGAGTGAGATGATTGGAACCTTAAGTGCATCACTATTTCTGGTGATTATTGTTGTGTTAGCCTTTTATTTTGCTGTTGCTACGATCTATAAACAAAAGCAACTCTCCGAGATCAAGAATGATTTTATCAGCAATATGACACACGAATTAAAAACGCCAATTTCAACCATATCACTGGCTTGTGAGGCAGTTCGTGATCCGGATGTGTCAAAAGATACTGCGACATTAGAAACCTTTATTTCCATGATTGATCAGGAAAACAAGCGTTTAGCAAAATTAGTAGAGAATGTCTTACAGACGGCTTTACTGGATAAGGGGAAATTAACGTTAAAATTAGCCGAAGTAAGAGTCGATAAATTATTGAAAGAAGTGGTAGATGCTTTCCAAATTCAATTCCGTGACAAAGGAGGAGAATTAACCATTGAAAAATTAGATACAATTGATTGGGAAGTAGATCGAATTCATTTTGGAAACATTATTTATAACCTATTGGACAATTCCTTAAAATACAGTACAGAAAATCCAAGGGTGAGAGTGAAGTTGGAAAAAGTGGCGAATGGATTTACCTTAGAGGTAGCTGATAATGGAATTGGAATAAAAAAAGAAGACCAGCAAAGAATATTTGAAAACCTTTACAGGGTCCCTACGGGAGATGTACATAATGTAAAGGGATTTGGTTTAGGATTGAGTTACGTCCATTCTATTGTAAAACTCCATCATGGTCAAATTGACCTGGAGAGTGCTTTAGGAAAAGGATCCACCTTTAAAATAACGATCAATAATGAGTGAAAAAGTAAAAATTCTGTTAGCCGAGGATGATACTAACCTTGGAACTTTGTTAAGTAATTACCTAAAGGCAAAGTCGTTTGAAGTGACACTTTGTGTTGATGGAGAAATAGCTTTGAAACGGTTTAAGGAACAGATCTTTGATTTTATCATTTTAGATGTTATGATGCCTGTTAAAGATGGTTTTTCTGTGGCACGTGATATTCGACAAATTGATCAGGAAATTCCAATTTTGTTCTTAACGGCAAAGTCAATGAAGGACGATAAGCTAACTGGGTTTGACGTAGGGGCAGATGACTACATGACTAAGCCTTTTGCCATGGAAGAACTATTAGCCAGGGTAAATGCAATCTTAAAGCGATCTTATAAAGAAGGGAAAAAAGAAACCCGTTTTCAAATAGGGGACATCTCCTATGATTACTTGGAACAAACCATCCAAATTAAAGAAGAACAAAATAAATTGACAACCAAAGAAAATGAGTTATTTTACCTGCTTGTAAAAAATAATGGAGAGGTGTTGGACAGAAATGATGCACTAAAACATGTTTGGGGAGACGACAATTACTTTAATGGTAGAAGTATGGATGTGTATATCACCAAGTTAAGAAAGTATGTCAAGCAGTCTGAGCAGGTTGAAATTATGAACGTGCATGGAAAAGGTTTTCGATTGCTGGTTAAAAAATAAGTTTTACGGAATTATTTCCATGAATCAGCTATTTTTGTAACTCAAATGCTGAGCAGTGGAATCACGCATATTACACACTTAGTTGAACTTTGTGCTTCGCACGGAATTCAGCATATAATCCTTTCTCCGGGTTCTCGTAATGCACCATTGGTGATCGCTTTTGATGCTCACCCCGAAATTAAAACCTATGTTATCCATGACGAAAGAAGTGCCGCTTTTTTTGCTTTGGGATTAGCAGAGTCTTTGGGACAAGGAGTGGCCATTTGTTGTACGTCTGGAAGTGCTCCATTGAATTATTCTCCTGCTATTGCAGAAGCTTATTACCGCAACGTTCCATTGTTGATTTTAACTGCCGATCGGCCACCTGAATTAATTGATCAGGGAGATGGACAGACGATTCGACAAAAAAACGTCTACCAAAATTTCATCAAAGCTCAATTTGAATTACCATGTTTGGGAGTTGGAGTAAATGCTGATTCTTCTGACCAAATGGTGATGGAGGCTTTAAGTGAATTATCGGGTGTATGCCCGGGACCGGTTCATTTGAACATTCCTTTGGCAGAGCCTCTTTACGAGTTAAAAGAGTATCAACCTGAAGATTTACCGACTCGTCAACTTTCAAAATCAACGACTCCTAAGTTCCTGACAGTTGAAGAAGAACAGATTATTCAAAAAGAATGGGCTTCAGCAGAGAAGAAACTGATCATTATTGGTCAACAAAATGGAAATTACATTCCACCAGAGGCATTGAACCAAATCATTCAATTACCCTCAGTTGCCGTTTTAGTAGAAAATACCTCTAATTTTTACCATTTTCAAAAGGTGTGTCATTGCATCGATCGAACTTTGGCAACAATCAGTCCTGATGAGATTGAGGATTTTAAACCAGACCTTCTTATCTCTCTAGGAGGGGCTGTTATTTCTAAACGAATCAAGAAGTTTTTCAGAGAAAATAAACCAAAGATCAATTGGAGAGTAGGAGAGTTTAATATTGAAGAAGACACTTATCAGTCACTCACACATTCTTTTAAAGTCTCTCAAAAGACATTTTTTGATCATTTATTAACGATAGAAGATCAGTCTCTGTCTAACTTTGGAAGTAAGTGGAAACAAAGAGATTTTGAAGCAGGCGAAAACCATGAAGAATATGTTGCTCAATCCAATTTCTCTGACTTAAAGGCATTTGATTCTATTTTGCAGGCAATTCCAGAAAGTACAAATTTGCAAATGGGAAATAGTTCAACGGTGCGCTATTGCCAACTTTTTGACCCCATCAAATCCGTCCATTACTACTCAAACCGTGGGGTAAGTGGAATTGATGGATGCAGTAGTACTGCCTTGGGAATGGCCAATGGCAATGATCAATTGACCGTACTCATTAGTGGTGATACCTCTTTCTTTTATGACACCAATGCTTTTTGGAACAATTATTTGCGTGAAAACCTTCGGGTAATTGTCATGAACAATGGTGGGGGAGGAATCTTTGAGTTCATAGATGGTCCATCCAAATCGGGTAGACTGGATTATTTTTATGCTCCTCACAAAGGAAAAATTAAAGAACTCTGTCATTTATATGGTATGGATTACCTTTATGCAAGCTCTTTTGACGAACTAGAAGCTGTGTGGGCTGAATTTTATTCCAAATCGGCTACTAAAACAGTTAAGGTGTTGGAGGTTGACACTGCTCAATGTGAAAATGCAGCCGTTTTAAAAGACTATTTTAAGGTGCTTAAAGGCAAATAATCGCCTATTTCCCCAACTTTTTCCTAACTTCATACGTTTCAATTTTATAAGTACAAGTACCCACAAAAAACGTAATTATGAAAAGAGCTATTGCAGCATTGGGGATTCTTTTAGGTCTTCATGGCTGGTCTCAAATGACTACACAAGGCACCGCTTTTATTGTTCCGGGAGGATGTGACTGTTATGAGTTAACTTCTTCTACAAATGATGCAGGAGCAATTTGGAGTCCTGAAGAAATAGATTTATCCGTTCCATTTGACATGACTTTCGACATTTACCTGGGATCTTTTCCTGGTGGTGCTGATGGTATGATGTTCGTAATGCAAGAGTTAGGAACAGGAGTTGGTCCTGTTGGAAATGGACTTGGTTATGCAGGAATCACCAATTCAATTGGAATTGAGATTGATACCTGGAATAGTGGTCCTTCTGCACCAGGAGATATTGCTTCCGATCATATTGGTATGAACGAAAATGGAATGAACAATCACGCATTGGTTGCCGCTTCAGCTTTACCTGAAATGGAAGATGATATGTATCATACAATGCAAATTATCTGGGACCCGGGAACAACGGCATTAGCTGTATTTATTGACGGAACACTAGAGATGACTTATGTTGGAGATTTAATCACTTCTCACTTTGGTTCAGATCCAAATGTTTACTTTGGTTTTACAGCAGCAACTGGTGGAGCATGGAATACTCAAAGAGTTTGTATGACTCGTGATGCTGATTTTTCTGCTGATTTGACTACTGTTTGTCCTGGAGTTCCTGTAACTTTTACAGATGCTTCAACTTCAAGCTTAAACAATATTACTGCTTGGGATTGGGATTTTGGAGATGGTGGAACGTCAACAGATCAAAACCCATCTTATTCATGGACAGAGTCCGGAACATGGACAACTACTTTAACAATTACAGATGCATCTGGATGTACAGACGTAATGACAATGGACATTGAAGTATTACCAGATTTAGTGGTAGACTCAGCCTTTACAAACGTAAGTTGCTTTGGCCACCACGATGGTGAAGGTGTAGCTATTCCAGGAAGTGGAACTGCTCCTTATTCTTACATTTGGGATGATCCAGGAATGCAAACAACCGATACTGCTACTGGTTTAACTGCCGGAACCTATACTGTTATTGTTACAGACGATTTAGGGTGTACGGGAACTACTTCAGTTACCATTACAGAGCCTACTGATATTGAAATTACAGGAACAATGATTCCGGACGATGGAGTTTCGGGAGGTTCAATTGACATTACCGTAACGGGAGGAACTCCAGGTAGTGGAGGGTACACTTTCCTATGGTCTCCGGGAGGAGAAACGACAGAGGATATCGATGGTTTAACACCAGGTGAATATACTGTTACAGTCACTGATTCAATGGGATGTTCAAAACAAATGACTTTCCAATTAGGATCACAGGTTGGAATTGGTGAATTGGCAGATGACATGAACATCTATCCAAATCCAACGACAGGTTATTTCCAAATTGAAACAACTGGATATTTTGAAGTTTCTATTATGGATTTAAGAGGACGATTCATTGAACAGGCTTTTGCGAATGATAAAGCTGAGTTTGACTTGACCTCTTATGAGCGTGGCGTTTACATGATCAAGATTAAAAAATCGGATCAGGAATATGTCCACAAGCTTGTTCTTAAATAAGCAAACAAACACGAAAACTGATAAAAAAATCCGACCAGCATTTGTTGGTCGGATTTTTGTTTAATACAATTTTAGTGTGGTTAAAACGTAAATTGTATTTTTAAACTCAATGATGAGACCAATAGCTTTTCTTGTATTGTTTTTTTCCCTATCTGCTTATGGGCAGGGATTTAATTTTTCTAAGCAGTGGCAATATTTAGGGCCAGATTCCATTCCGGGATATCATAAAAAAAGATCGGATGTGGGAATAGGACCTGTAGAGTTTATTCGAGTTCATCCAACTAAAGAAGGTCATTTATTGGCAGGCTCTTTAAATGGAGGATTGTTCTTCTCTGAAAATCGTGGAGAACAATGGATTAACGCAGGTTCCGATCGCTGGGACTACTCTGCTTGTGCCTGGGCTGATTTCCATCCTGAAAAACCAGATTATTGGTTCGCAGTATCCAATAAAAGTGGAAGTAATGCTAAACCAGGTAAAATTGGAAAAGAAGGAGGTTTATTCCGAACAAAATCAGCTGGTTCAAATTGGGAGACGATAGCAAACCATAAAACCTTTGGTTCTGATTTTACGACTATTTACGGAACCCGTTTTGATCCTGAAAATCCAAAACGACTGTATATGATGTCATCGCGTGGGTTGTATTATACCGATGATTGTATGGCTTTAATTGTGACCTGGAAAAAAGTAGAAGGTGTTAAGGGGTGGATTTATGATATGGACTTTTTAGGAGGTCAAATTTATCTGTCTAACTTTTTTAAAGGGCAGTGGCGTGTGATTTCGATGAATAGTGATTTAAACGGACGTCCAAAAATCGTAACCAAGGCACATGAGGTTAATAAACCTTTAAGAACAATCACCATTGAGCCTATTGGAGAAAAATTGTTGGTTTTAGTCGATCAGAAACAAGGGAGTGACCAATTATGGGAATATGATCCTAAAAATGATGTAGCCGAATTGGTGTTGAACAATCAACGGGTAAACTTTGGTTCGGGACATACTTTGGCTGTTAATCCTCATAATACCAATGAAATTTTTATTGGCCAATCAACTCGAGTTAGGATGTATGAACGTGATAGTAAAACCAAAATTAAATTGGGAAGTGACTATCATGTAGATGTTGAATTCGTCGCTTATGATCCATTTGATGCAAACATTCGTTATATGGCAACTCACGGAGGAATGTATATTTCCTATGACAAAGGAGCTAGCTGGGAGAGTAAAAGTAAAGGGTTAGGAGTAGCTGAGGTAATGGGCCTTGCAGTTTCCAATACCGATCCTAATCAAGTGGTGATTGGTTGCTTTCATGACGGAAGCTCAGTTTTGGCTGATTGGGATAAGAATGGAACTTATTCATGGAGAATTGTAAACGGAGGAGACGCTTTAACACCATTAATTGACCCTACAGACGGAGGGGTAATCTATACTTCTAACCAATATACAGGAGGAGGAATCTTTTGGTCATCGGATACAGCAAAACACAATTCCAATATCCATAACCGTAATGGTCTTAAAACCTCAGGTTGGGAAATGACGGCTGTTCTTCATCCTAAAATGGACAATTTACTCTTCTTTAATTACACCAGAAAAGATGAAGCTGGAAAAGGAAATATTGATGTCTGCCGAACAGCCGATGCCTCACAAAAGAAAAATGCCGAAATTATCTCTGACTTCGGAAAAACGCATGGCTTAAAGAAATACAAAGTGTATGGTTTATTTAACTCACCATTTTACGAAAATGAACTCTATGCTTATGTTTTACATTACGACAAGAATTCTGAGAATAAAAAAACAACGTACCATCGTTTGTTTAAGACTCAAAACTGTGTGGGAGATGCAGATACTGTAATTAACAGTTGGTTTGAATTGGAAATTCCAATTAGTACCTGGATTGGTGATGTAGAAACCGATCCTTTTAACCCTAATATCATTTACCTTTCTTACGTAGCTGGAAAATCTCATCCCGAAACGATGTTTGGTGATAAAGGTTTGCTTTATGCTTTAAAATATAAAAGTTCCAATCACGTCCTTAAAAAAGAGGTGGATATTACCCGCAATATTCCTAATACCCTCGGCGGACGGTTTAACATTGTTATTCCTTATAAGGACAGAGTAATGTTTGTGGCTACTCGAACAGGAGTTTGGTTTGCAAATGAACGAGTTATGAAAGGAAGCAATCGATGGGAAAGAGTGGGACATGGCTTACCACACTGCAAAATTTTTGGTCTACATTATCATGAGAAAGAAAAAATTTTGACAGTTGGTTTATTTGGAAGAGGGGTTTGGCGTTATTATCTCACCGATTAGTTGTTACTTTGTAGGAACGATTGAATTAAATAAGCAGAAACAGTACGCAAAAGTTATTTTATGACAACCATTGACATCATCTTTCAGTTTGCCATTTACATTATTCCTTCAGTTGCCTTTTTTGCGGCAGCCTGGTTTTTTACGAACAAATGGGCCGAAATCCAAACTCAAAAACATAAGTTGGAGGCCATTCATAAACCAGAGCCAGAACAGCAATTGTCTGAGCTTAAAAAGCACTTTTTTCCACTGCAGGTAGATGCTTATCAGCGAATGGTTTTGTTAATGGAACGAATAGCTCCAAATAACCTTGTAATGCGTCTTAACAATCCTGGATTACCGGCAAGAGCTTTTCAGCAAACTCTTTTGGAAAACATCCGAAATGAATTTGAGCATAATTTGGCACAACAAATCTTTATTTCAGCAGATGCCTGGAATTTGGTGAGAAATAGTAAAGAAGAAGTGGTTAAGATGATCAATATGGCTGCAACTAAATTAGAGCCGACAGCTGTGGCGACTGACTTGAGTAGAGGTATTTTTGAAATTACTGCTCAATTGGATCATCAACCAACCGATCAGGCAATAGCCTTCTTAAAAGCTGAGTTGAATAAGCAGCTTTGATAAGCTTTATCCATGATATTAAGGAAAGATTTCGGTAAAAACAGAAGTTTACTTCAGCTGTGTCTTTCTGTACTATGTATCACTATAACTTTAGTAGGTTGTAAAAAGGTTTTGGTGCCGGAATCAGTCCAGAATCAAACACAAGAACTTATTTCAGAATATAAGGAAGACATTTGGTTTGATCCTACAGATTTACCTGCTGAAGATTCTACTGCATTTATAGAGTGGAAGGAGAATACATCTATGCATGGAGATACCATAATTTACTTCTTTGATTTAGTGTGGGAGTTGGAAAAAATGGATTACCCTATCCGCTATCGGTGCTATACCTTAGACGATTCGGTAATTGACATTCAGCGATACCGAGATTTTGCTCTTTTGAACAAATGGAGTTCTATTTTACCACCAGTTTTTAAAGCCGGAGAACAAGATTGGTGGATTGATTTAGAAGAAGTTGAAACGGTTATTAGTTTCGAATTTGATAAGAGAGAATATGTTGATGTGGATTCTTCCCAGTGGTTTTGCAAAGAACAATTTTGTGGAAATGTCAGCTATAAAAACGGTCAACTTGAATTAAAGAGTGATACTTTAATCTGGAACCCAAAAGAAAATGAAATTTACTGTCCTGGGGCAGTTGAAATTGTCAGTTTAGATTCAGTAACTGCTAAAATCCAATCCGTATTGACTGGGAGTGAATTAGAAGCAAACTCAACAATGACTGAATATACCATAAAAGAGGTAAAAAGCTTCAGCTATCCAGAATAAGGAATTGTCCGTTGGAAATTATATTACCTTTATCCCGTTATGAATGCCCCTAAATCCAATACTGCCTCACTTACTTTTATTTTTGTTACAATCCTCGTTGATGTCATCGGAATAGGAATTATTATTCCCGTTATACCAAAATTAATTGAGGGATTAACCGGACAGCCTTTGAATGAAGCTGCAGGTTGGGGAGGTTTATTAATCATGTCCTTTGCGGCCATGCAATTTTTGTTTTCTCCATTAATGGGGGAGTTGAGTGACCGTTACGGAAGGCGTCCAATTCTCTTAATTTCATTGGCAGGTTTAGGGGTTGATTATTATTTCCATGCAATTGCTCCAACTATTTGGTGGCTATTTGCCGGTCGAATTTTAGCTGGAATTTGTGGAGCAAGCTTTACAGTAGCTACAGCCTATATTGCAGATATTAGTTCTAAGGAGAATAAAGCGAAGAACTTTGGATTAATTGGAGCTGCATTTGGAGTCGGTTTTATCATTGGGCCAATTATTGGAGGAATTTGTGCTAAATGGGGAGTTCAGGTTCCGTTTTATGTAGCGGCAGGATTCACTATTCTCAATTTTCTATTTGGTTTGTTTTTGGTGCCTGAGTCTTTACCAAAAGAGAAACGTCGAAAAATTAATTGGGCGAAAACCATTCCAGGTGTTTCTTTGGCTCATCTGAATAAATATGGATCCATGTTAGGATTGATCATTGCTTTTGTGTTAGTTCACATGGCTGGTCAGGTAATGCCTTCAACCTGGTCCTTTTTTACAATGGAGTTATATGGTTGGGATGAGGCCATGGTAGGATATAGTCTTGGAGTTGTTGGTTTGTTGGTTGGAATTGTGCAAGGTGGATTAATTGGTTGGGCGACAAAAAAGTTTGGAAATAGGCGAGTGATCATGTTTGGATTTTTATCCTGGACATTGGGAATGTTATTATTTTCAGTAGCCTTTAGCCAAGCCTATTTATTTGTTGCTATTATTCCATACGTGTTGGGTGGAGTAGCAGGTCCAACAATTCAGGGAGTAATGTCCAATCAAGTTCCTGAAGACGAACAGGGGAATTTACAGGGTGCTTTAACATCTATGATCAGTTTGACTGCTGTTTTAGGGCCAATTCTTTATACAGGTTTGTTCTATTATTACAGTGGTGATAAAGCTCAGGTCTACTTTCCAGGGGCTCCTTACTTATTAGGTGGAGTATTCTTGGTGATAAGTTCAATTGTAGCCTTTTTTGCGCTTAAAAAGATCAAGGACATTGATGCTACTGGAGGAGGGCAAGATACTGTCGGTGAAAAGGAAATAACAGAGTCTGATCCAATTGATGACAATGAGTTTGAAGAAGACTCATCAGTAGAGGTTGTTTAAAAAGGTAGCTTTTAATTTATTCCTGTAATTTCTTGAATTCTTCAGGGGTGTAATATTTACCCTCGTACTCAATTATTTCAGACATTCCTTCCAATTCGTAAACCTCGTATTCTTTCATTGCCGCATCGCGTTCTTCTTTCGAGTTGAATTGACGCGAATAGTAAGTTGTTGAACCATCAAAGGCTTTAACTGGTTTTACACCTCCAATTTGTTGTAATACACTCAGAACCTCCGTTGGTACATCTCCTGAGTATTGTCCTAACTGGATTCGATACTTCGCTTTTGACATATCAACACCTGATGTATTATTTGTTGCATTGTCAGTCGTAGAATGGTGAGGTTCAACGAATGTGCTCAATTCTTTGTCAGGGTCGTAGTTATTTGGAAGTTTGTCTTCAGAAACTACTTCATTTAATAGTTTTCTTTCCTCTGCTTCATAAGCAACTACAAAGGCAGACTTGTATCCCTTGGCAACCATCTGCTTACGATAAACTTCTGCATCATCGTAATTGTCAAATTTCCCTGAATAATAACGGGTAATACCGTCCGAACCTGTACCGTAAACTAAGTCATCAATTTTTCGGAAAGAGTGCTTTTCAAGATCAACTTTATTCTTAAAGGCTCCCACTTGAACTCTGAAAACTTTAGAATCAGTTCCGTATTCCGGAATTTCTTTTCCTTCAGCTGCATTGATCTTCTCAACTTTCTCTAAGACTTCGTCACTAACCGCTGTTACATTTCCACTCTCAAGGTTGTTTTTTCCAATTTCATCAACTTCAACACCACTTTCTTCCAATCCTTTTTTGGCTGCAACGGCGTCTTCAATTTTTTGGTATTCCCCTAGAATATAATAAACTGTATCTCCTTTTATGACTGTTTCATATTCTGTAAATCCAAGATATTTATGCAATTCATTGGCCTGAACTCCTTTTTTCTCTTTTCCAATAATTACAACATAACTTCGGCCTTCAACTGTGGATGGAAGTTCGCCTTTAGTGTCATTATCTTTACCAAAGGTTACTTTTGTTCTCAATTCTGTAAAGTCATGGGCATATCCGGTAGAATCGTTGTACAACTCCCAATGGCGAGCAATTTGCTCTTCGGATAAGGTTACTCCAAATTTATCTACGAAATTTCCTTCAGGTGTATTAAGTTCTTCATCCAAATAATCAGGAACACCGTCTCCATCGCCATCTTTTGGACAACCATTTTCATCCACAATTGCTTCTAAAGGAGTTCCCGGACACTGATCCAATGCATCAATCACACCATCCTTATCCCAATCATTTTGATCCCAGTCAGCAAACAATGGAATATCTTCATCTTCTTCCATTTGCTCTTCGGTTTTCTTAGAGAACTGAAGGTCGTAGCTAAGTGAAAAATAGGTGAAGAGCAATTTATCTTTCTTTTTATCTCCTTCTCTGAGTCCAGTCCCGGCAGGTGATAAATTGTCAATTAAGTCTGTAAAAGTTTGATTGTAAACTGTCGAAATTCTAAAATCCCATCGCGGAGAAAGATGAAATTCAACTCCGGCGGTCATTGGAAAAGCAAAACTCTGTTCCCGATATTTCCCAAGCCCATCATAGTCCTGAGCTCGTAAATCGGTTTCATAGGTATAATCCCGTTCAATGAGCTTCGCTGTAGCTGCATTTGGATCATCTTCAGCTAAATTACGAATAGATCCATCAGACCAATAGTGATACATTTCACCATGACGGTTATAAATATCTGATTTTGAAAGAAATTCAAAAGAAGAAAATCCTACTCCAATAAAAGGATGAAAAAAGCCACGTTCTTCTTTAAAGAAAGGATAGAAGTTATAATAGAGATACGCACTTCCCATCCTAATTCGTGATTCGAAATTAAAGTTTCTTCGAAGTGAACGTTCATTTGCCGCTATTTTAGCATAGGTAGCAGAAAATTCGAGGTTCAAAAACTTGGTGATAGGAGCATTAACGTACAATAAACCTCCGTAGCGATTGACGGTTGGTACAAATTGCTTTTGGTAATTCTGAATTTCCCCATAATAGGTCATAACACCTGTACCCATCCCAATTCTAGGCCTAAGGACATTCCATAGGGTATCCTCTGCTTTAAGGGTTAGGGCGGAGAGGAAAAAGAGACATGCAATCGAATATTTCAGAATTTTATTCAAATTCAATGGCCTTTAACTCTATAAATATAAAGGAAAATAGGTGAAAAAGCTAATTGAAACCGCTATATTTTCAGGAGTTTTGAACAATTCGAGCTAATAGCTTGACAGTCAGATTAAGGAAATTTGTAGTTGCTCATGTCTACTTCAAAAATGTCACGAGCTCCCATTCCTTTGTTACCCTCTGATGAAAAAGTGGAATAATAAGCCACGTTTTTATCTGGATAATACTTAAAGTGAGTTTCATCCGAAACTGTATTAATAGGGTATCCAAGGTTCATTGGCTCTGTCCATCTACCATTTTCTTTTTTACTCATGTAGATATCATAACCTCCCATTCCCTTATGTCCAGTAGAGCTGAAGAAAATTGTCTTTCCGTCACCAACTGTCCAAACGGTGGTTTCTTGACCAGGTGTGTTAATAACATCTCCCAAGTTTTCTGGTTTACTCCAATCTTTTCCGATTTTGTAGCAGTAATAGATGTCCGAACCACCTTTTGTTCCAGGTCTTTCACTCACAAAATACATTACTTTTCCGTCAGGAGAAACACATGAAGAAGCATCAAAGGCGATAGAGTTAACTGATTTTCCAACAGGTTTTGGAGAGTTCCACTCTCCTTGACTGTTCAAACGGCAAACAAACAAGTCCGAATGTTTCGTTTTTGGCTTACGGGCTGCTTTTCCTAATCCTTCGGTATTAATAGTAAGGTATAAATATTCTCCATCAGGCGAAATTTGCGAAACAGCATCAAATCCTGCAGTATTTACGCGATTGATTAGGTCATCGGTATTACTAGCCTCAGTCCATGCTTTTTTGTCTTCATCCCAAATAGAAACATAGATGTCTTCAAAATAACCATTGTCACCAGAGCTGGTTCCACCACCACGGTTATCTGCTCTTCGTGAAACAAAATAGAGTACTTTTCCATCTGGAGAAAGAGTCGCTCCATACTCATGAAAAGCTGAATTAATGGCGATACTCAAGTTCTTAATTTTAACATCAACCGGATTTTTCATCATCTCTTTTGCCAAGATGCACTCATCCAAGTGAAATTGGACTTTTAATTCTTTTGCTTTAGTACCAGTCAATATTCCCAAAGCTTTTTGGAAGTTTTCAATGGCTTTATCTAAATTTCCTAAACGGTGATAGCTTAAACCTAAAAGGTTCGAGGCTTCTACAAATACATCTGGTTTTAATTCAATGGCTTTTTCAACCTGATCTTTTGCTTTTTCGTAATTCCCTAAAGCAAAATGACATTCACCTAACCAATAAGTTGCGGTAGGATTGTTTTTATCCTTAACCAAAGCTTCTCTAAACTTAAGAATGGCAAGCTTGTAATTATTTTCGTTGTAAAGTCGTTTTCCCTCACTGATAAAGTATTGAGCCGTTCCACGATCAACAAGGCTATTTGTCGAGTCCGGTGGAGTCATACTTTGGGCGTTAAAATTCCAGATTAGTGCAAAAAAGACAACAAATGTCCATTTCATAGTGCAGTGTGTTTTAAATTTGGTTTTGAATATCATCATAACAACTAAATAATCCAAATAGTTACAATTAGCTTTTTTTGAGACGCTTAATTAATCAAAAGAACTATTCTTCTTCTGATGCATCATTTGCCTCGCTTTTATCTTCCTCTGGTGGTGCTAACTGAGGATTTTCGGTCGTTTCAATTTTCTTGGTTTCTTCTTTCTTTTCGCCTAAGACTTCTTTTTTTATCGCATATTCATTTTTACTCAAATCAACTAGGTCGTGCATGGACAAAGTTGCAGAAGTTATGGCTAAAATTGGGGCTACTGTGGCTAATACAAAAGTAATGCCCAAAATAGTTCCCCACAATAATTGGGTGCCGGTATCGGTCGCTAAATTTTCAAATCCTCTGAATACATAAAAGAAAGAGAGAAAGAAAATGGAATAAATACTTCCAACAGCAATGGCTAAACCGCGATGTTTAGAAACGAAATAAATACTTTGTTGAATGTTTAATCGACGTCTTTCATTGATGTAATCCATGAATGAAAATCCGTAAAAATAAAATCCGATCATAACCGGAATAGAGAAGATGATAATGCTTTTTAAGGTGCCTCCAAAGAATGCCGCAATTCCCATTACAATTACAATGACAAAATATTCCCAAAAAATATTTCTCAAAGCAATTCGTGCCCCTCGTTTAATATCATTAACCAATTGCCAAAAATTAAAAGGGTATTTATTTCCAGTTAAAATTTCCTCTATTTTCTCCGATAAAATGGAAAGAGCAGGGGAGAGTATAATAACCACAATGTACATGGTAAACTTGGTGAAGATGATGTAAAGTGCATCAAAGAAGAGCATTTTAATGGTCATCCAAACCAATCCATTTAAAGACTCTATATGGGCTCCACTTTCTTCAAGTTCCTTTTTTACCGAATATTCCATAGACTCAAAATAATGGCCTAACCAATAAATTCCGGCAAACAAAACCATAGGAAACAAGACAAACCAATAAAGCTTATGCTTAATCAAAAACTGAACGCCTTTGAAATAGTTTCGATATCCAAGTAGCAAGAGCTGAAAAAAGTTCACTTCTTAATTTTAAAGCTAAAAATACAAATGCAATTTTAATTCGCAATTAAATTTTTAGAACCACTCAAAATATTATCTAATCTTTGCCAAAACTATTTCTTATTTTTAGGGGATTTTAAGAGTGGAGTTCCTTTTTACATATCATCCTGCATGGCTAATTTTAACAACAATAATAGCCTTTGGATACGCCTTTTTCCTATACAGGAAGGATGAACTGCTGCAAGAAGTTTCGGCTGGGATTAAATGGACCTTGGCCGCTTTTCGATTTTTATATGTTTGGGGAATTTTATTTCTTCTCTTGGGACTGATTCTCGAAAATTTTGTGGATCGAAAAGAAAAACCACTCATTTTCGTTGTTCAGGATAATTCAGAATCGGTACTTCTAACCAAAGACTCAACTTTTTACAAAGGACAATATTTGAAAGATTTGGAAGGATTATCTTCTCAGCTTTCCGAAGAATATGAGGTTATTAATTATTCATTCGACGAAAATTTAAATGAAGGTTTAGGAGGGGATTATAGTGGAAAGTTAACGGACATTTCAACGGTTTTTAATACCATTTTTGATCAATACACCAACCGAAATATTGGAGCCGTTATTTTATCGACGGACGGTATTTATAATTCAGGATCAAACCCGGTTTATGTACTTTCCCGAAAAGCTTATTTACCCATTTTTACAGTTGGGTTAGGTGATACCACTGAGGTAAGAGATGTTCGTTTAGACGAAGTCAATCACAACGATATTGCCTTTTTGGGGAATCAATTTCCGGTAGAAGTTTCCTTTTCTCAAGCCAAGTGCATTGGTGAGCCTTTAACCATCGGAATTTATGAAGGGGACAAACTCATCGAAGAACAATCCTACGTTTTCAAATCGGCTTCGGAGCAAGGAAAAGTAGTTTTTATGCTTGATGCAGATAAAGTCGGATTCCGAAAGTATACTGCTAAAATATCGGCCTTGGATGGAGAATTCAGCTTAAAAAACAATGTAGCCAATTTTTACCTTGAAATCATTGATGGGCGTCAGAAAGTATTGTTGACTTACTCAGGTCCACATCCCGACATTAATGCTCTTAGGTACGTCATTGAGAACAACAAAAATTATGAGGTTGAGACCATGAATTTAAAAGAGGTGGATAATACAGCCGCCTATGATCTTATCATTGTTCATAATTATACTTCAACCAATCCACTTGTTGATCAAACCATTGAAGAAGGAAGTACCCCTTGCTTGTTGATTAATGGACTTTCAACCGAAATGAATGCACTGCGAGGCTTAAAAATGGGCTTTAGTGGTTCGGCTGGTCAATCAGAGGAGGTAGGGTTTGCGTCCAATCCATCATTCAAAGAAATTTTGGTGAATCCTGAAATTATTCAGTTATTTTCATCTGCTCCACCTTTACATGCTCCTTTTGGAAACTTGTCTTTTAGTAATGCAATTGATGTTTTGGCTTACCAAAAAGTTGGAAATATCCAGTTGGATCAGCCTTTAATTTATTTTACTAAAAAAGGCGGAAATCGAATGGGTATGATTATGGGAGAGGGAATTTGGAGATGGAGATTGTATGATCAAATGAAAAATAATTCTACCCAAAACTTTGAAGAATTCTTTGATAAGTTAATCACATTCCTGGCTATTAAAGAAAATAAAGATCCTTTTAGAATTAAGCTTGGAAATGAGTTCACCGAAAACCAAAATGTAATTGTAGAGGCCGAACTGTACAACAAATCCTTTGAGCTAATTAATGATCCTGAGGTACAATTCACTTACACTAACGAAAGCGGAAAATCATTTGAATCTTATTTTGTCAGAACTGGAAATACCTATCGATTGGATTTGGGTAAATTGAATCAAGGAATATATGAATGGACGGCTCAAACTAACTTTCAGGGAAATCAATATGAAAAAAGTGGAACCTTTCTGGTTAAAGAAGTTAAGGTGGAGTTATTGAATTCACAGGCTAATCATCGCTTACTTCGTAATATGGCTGAAAATTCGGGTGGAAAGTTCTTTTTACCTAATCAACTAGACCAATTAAAGTCAGAAATTGATCAGCGGGATGATTTGGTAACAGTGGTGTATCAGGAAAAATCATTTAATGATATGATTGACAAAAAATGGTTGTTTTGGTTGATCATTTTATTGATTTCGGCAGAGTGGTTTTTGCGAAAATTTAATGGAGCGTATTGATTATGACAGCAGATAATTGGCTGATTCTTATTGTAGGGTTGATAATATTTGATTTTGCCTTTGACAAAGTACTGGACTTTTTGAATAGCCGAAATTGGAAAGAGGAAATTCCGGATGAACTAAAAGATCATTATGATCTGGAAAAATACCGAACAGCCAAAGCGTATCACAAAGAAAATGGGAAACTTGGATTAATTTCGTCCATTCTTTCATTAGCTCTCATGCTGGGGGCTATATTAAGCGGTGCTTTCGGAATTTTAAATCGTTATTTAAGTAGTCAGTTTGAATCGGTTTACCTGCAAACCGCCTTTTTCTTTTTAGTGCTTTTTGTGATTTCAGATTTGATTTCATTACCCTTTTCACTTTATAAAACCTTTCGAATTGAGGAAAAATATGGCTTTAATAAAACAACGGTAAAAACCTTTATTCTAGATAAAATAAAAGGTTATGTCCTGGCTGCTGTTCTTGGAGGAGGATTATTATGGGTTGTTTTATTCTTGATCGAATATTTCCAGGAAGGGTTTTGGTTGTGGATTTGGTTGGTGATTGCGGGTTTTGCTTTGTTGATGAATATGTTCTATGCCGATATCATCCTACCACTTTTCAATAAACTTAAACCTTTGGAAGAAGGAGAACTTAAGGATGAAATACAGAATTATGCTAAAAAGATAGGGTATAGCCTCAAGAACATTTATGTGATTGATGGATCAAAACGATCAACCAAAGCCAATGCCTTTTTTAGCGGACTCGGTCCTCGTAAAACCATCGCTTTATACGATACACTCATTGAAAAACATAGCAATGAGGAATTGGTAGCTATTCTTGCTCATGAAGTGGGACACTTTAAAAAGAAGCATATTTTAGTTTCCATGATCATTTCCATCCTTCAAATGGGATTAATGATTTTCCTTTTTGAACAGTTTATTAAAATTCCGGAAGTATCACAGGCTTTAGGGGCGGAAACAACAACTTTTCATATTGGCCTCATTGCTTTTGGAATTGTCTTGAGCCCGGTGAATTTGATTACGGGAATTTTCATGTCTGTTTTAAGTCGCAAAAATGAATATGAAGCAGATGATTTTGCCAAAGAAACCTACCAGGCCGAGCCTTTGATTGAGGGATTAAAAAAGCTTTCGGTTGATAATCTGGCCAATTTACATCCTCATCCTTTTTACGTTTTTGTGCATTATTCCCATCCTCCTTTGCTAAAACGAATTGCCAACTTACGGAAGTAAAATTGGGACAAAAGGAATGCAAGCATAGTAAAATTTATCGTTTTTTTATCGTAGTTAAAGTCAGCTTTTGTACTTTAGAGGCTTAACCCTCAGTTGATTCTATGCGTAAGATTTTACTTCTTCTAATCTCAATCCATTTAGGTGTATCCGCTTTAGCAATTTCCTTTATTCAACCCAAATATTATGAGGAGTTTAGTGCTGCATATACCGCTTATCCAAACATTCCTCAAGGTTTGTTAGAAGCTGTTGCTCAAACGCAAAGTCGTATGACACATATTAGCGGAAACAATCAAAGTTGTACTGGAATTCCACAGGTGAAAGGGGTTATGGGGTTGACAGAAGATGGGCAAGGATTTTTTAAGGACAATTTGGCTTTTTCGGCAGAGATCTCGGGAATCAGTATTCACGATATTAAAACAAGTGCGGCTCAAAACATTATGGCCTATGCTGCAGCTTATTCGCATGTGTTAGAAACATCTGGTTTGGATGTCGAGAATTGGAAAACACATGAATACGTTCTAATGAGTTTATCAGAGATTCCATTGGATGGTAATCCGACAAATTATTTTGCAGTTTGTAGTTTCACTTATGAGGTTTTCAGGTGGATGAATAAGGCCTCTTTTCAAAGTACCTATCTCTTTGACGACCCTGATATTGACCTGGAAGCAATTTATGGTGCTGAAAATCTGGCGATCTTATCTTCGGATAAAATAGTGGTTCAGGAGGAAGGAGTTTCAACCGAATCGGGTGACCTTTTTGAAGATAGAACCGATGAATATGGTCCGGCATTGTGGGTGGCTACTCCTAGCTGTAATTATAGTTCTCGTTCTGGTACAGCTATTTCGGCAGTGACTATTCACACCATTCAAGGAAGCTATTCAGGAGCTATTTCCTGGGCAACAAACTGTGATGCTAATGTTTCTTACCATTATGTTGTTCGGTCATCTGATGGGCAAGTAACTCAAATGTTGTTAGAAGAGGACAAAGGATGGCATGTGGGATCTGAAAATCCTTATACCATTGGAATTGAGCACGAGGGATATGTTGATGATGCAGCGTGGTATACCAATGAAATGTATACTTCTTCAGCTGATTTGGTGAGAGATATTACGGAGAGTGGATATGGAATTAATCCCTTGAGAACCTTTCAAGGTCCTGCAACGGCTGGCGTAAATGTATTAGGGGCTTGTGTGAGAATTAAAGGGCATCAGCATTTTCCAGGAGGAACACATACCGATCCGGGAATTAATTGGAATTGGGAATACTATTACCAATTGCTGAATGATGATCCAGATATTACAACCTATACGGCCAGTTCTGGTTCCCTTTTTGATTCTGGGGGAGCAGGCGCAGATTATGAAGATGATGAGCGTTTTTTATATTTGATTCAACCCACCTCGGCGGTAAATATCACTTTAGACATTTTGTCATTTGCATTGGAAGAAGATTGGGATTATTTACGAATTTATGATGGAGCTTCTTTGTCTGACCCTTTGATTGGTGCTTTTACGGGAACGGATATTCCAACTACTATTAGTTCAACCGGAGGAAGCATTTTATTAGAATTCCGTTCAGATTGTGCCACAACAGATGCCGGATGGGAAGTTCAATGGTCAAGTACCACGGGACCTGCTCCAGGAGATGTTATACCTCCAGTAACAGATGTCTTTTATTCAGGAGAGTGGATAACAGATGACTTTTCCGCCAACTTTACCGATACAGATGATATTGATGGAACCGGAGTTAAGCACCGTTTTGTTCAGGTGATTGATTTTGATGGACTGGAATGGAGAGCTAATTCTGATGAAGGTTTTTTCTCCGATAATTTTGATTTCGCGATTCACCCTGATTGGACTTCGGAGACGGGAAGTTGGGGTATAGCATCAGAGGTTTTAGTTCAAAGTGACGAAGCTAACGGAAATACGAATTTACATGCTCTTGTCAATCAGGATGACTATGATGCTTATCTCTATCACTGGGGAATGTCCATAGACGGAAGTGGTACAAATAAAAGAGGAGGTTTCCATTTTATGTGTGATGATCCAACACTACCAAATCGAGGAAATTCTTATTTCGTTTGGTTCCGATCCGATGATAATAAAGTGCAGATTTATAAAGTAGTGGATGATGTTTTTTCTTTAGAGGCGGATGTTTCTCATACTATCAATGATGATCAGTGGTATGATATCAAAACAGTTTTTGATAAAGATGAAGGAAGTATTCAAGTATGGGTAAATAATGAGTATGTCGCTTCCTGGACTGATCCTGATCCACACTTAACGGGGAATTCAATTTCGCTGCGTTCAGGGAATTCTAATTTCGAACTCAACAATTTAAAAATATATCGTAATCGTTCGCTTTCAGAGACAGTTACCATTGGACCTTTGGCCATGATTCGATATCAAAATCAAAGTCCAATAATTCCATCAGGAAAAGTAAAGTCTATTGCCATTGATAGTTCGGCCAATGTTTCATCAATTTCCTCCGAGTTTGTGAATGTTGATTGGACTCCACCTGCTGTTGTGTCGTATGTTTACGATGGAGAAGGAGCAGATATTTCCACTACCGGGACCAATACCGAACTTTCGGCCAATTGGGATGAGACAGTTGATCCACATTCAGATATAGCACGTTATTGGTATGCCATAGGAACTACTCCCGAGGCCACGGATGTAGTTGATTGGACAGATAATTGGTTTGAGACGAATGTTACTCATACAGGATTGGAGTTGACCTATGGAACGACTTATTACATTTCAGTTTTTGCTGAAAATGGAGCTGGCTTGAATTCGGATATCATGGTTTCTGATGGACAAACATTAGTTACTCCAACTGATCCTCCGATAGCTGAATTTAGTGTATACGGAACCTTTATTTGTGATTCAGATTCTATTCAGTTAGAGAACTCAAGCACTGATGCTGTGACATATGCATGGTCAGTGCCCGGGGCAATTCCTGAAAGTTCAGAGGCAGTGAATCCTTATTTTACTTTTCCAAGTTCTGGAACTTATGAAATAACATTAGTTGCTACCGGGCCTGGTGGAACAGATACTGATGTTCAAACTATTAATGTGGAGGTTGATCCAGCTCCTGTTGCAGATTTTGAGCAAAGTGAAAGCATCATTCCGCTTTCTGATCCATCTTTAACCTTTACCAACAATAGCCTTAATGCTGACGGTTATTTATGGGATTTTGGTGATGGAACCACCTCAACCGATTCTGATCCCTGGCATGAGTACGAAGCTGAAGGGACTTATGAAATTATGCTGGTTGCTATAAACGGAACTTGTCCAAATGATACTTTATGGTCTTCAGTTTTAGTAACAGCCTCAATTGGTTTGGATGAGTTAGAAAACGAGTTCGTCATTTATCCAAATCCCGCTCAAGATCAAATTGAATTAAGGTTTGGAGATGCTTATCAGCAACCGTTAAAAATTGAAATTATTGATGAAAGAGGACGCATAGTATTTGAAAAACAATTTTTATCAATCCAAAATACCATTCCCTTGGGTTTACCTTCAACTTTAAGTTCGGGAGTTTATATTCTACGTCTTTCTAACGAATTGGATTGCTTCGATAAAAAATTGATTGTTCAGCATTAATGTGCAGTAAATGAGAAGTTTGCATTTGTCTTTGTAGCTCATTATCTTTAGAGGATAGCTACTCAGACCAAACCCTGCAAACATGAAAACTGTACTCCTTTTTTTCCTCTTGGGATGTTCTCCCTTTGTTCGTGCACAAACTTATTTAGACAGTCTTTGGAATGTCTGGAGCAATCCAGAATATCATGATACCCTTCGGTTATGGGCAATGCATAAGTATTGTTGGGATAAGTTTTTATTTACCCGCCCCGATAGTACTGAGTATTATGCCAAGTTACAATACAATATGGCAGCCGAAAAAAAACTGCCAATGCACATGGCCAATGGTTTGAACAATCAAGGTGTTTCCTGGGCAGTAAGAGGAAATTTCCCCAAATCATTGGAACTCTTTTATCAGGGGTTAGAAATACACGAACAGTCTGGAAATAGAGAGGGGATAGCCAGTAGTTATAATAACATCAGTAATGTCTATAATTATATGGGAGAGCTTCATAAATCCTTGGATGCTTTAAATATAGCATTGGAGAATTATGAGGCTTTGGGAGATAAGGATGGAATGTCAGCTGTTTACAACAACATGGGACATATTACCGGAGATTTAAATGATTCGGACGGTCAATTAGCTTATTACCGAAAAAGTCTCAAAATTAAGAAAGACCTTAAAGACAAAAATGGAATGGCTACCTCAATCAGTAGTATTGGGAATACCTATCTCAGTCGAGGCGAATATGATAAGGCCTTGACCAATTTTGAAAAGGCAGTTGTTTTGGAGAAAGAACAAAATAACCAAAGAGCTTTGTCCCATTCCTATACCAATATGGGAATTGTTTATAAGAATATAGGAGATTATGACAAAGCTCTTGATTCTTATCAATTAGCCCTGGAAATCTATGAGCAAACAGGGGATAAAAATGGGATGGCACAATGTATTTCCAATCAAGGCAGTATTTATCAAATTTTAGGTGATCATCAAAAGGCATTGAAATTCTTTAATCAGAGTTACGAAATGAATGTAGAGATGGGATTAAAGAAGGGTGTTGCAAGAAATTTGAACAATATGGGTATTTCTTATTCTGAAATGGGGGAATATGATAAAGCTTTAAAGAACTACGAAGAGGCTCTCGAGATTAAGGAACAGCTTGGAATTAAAAAAGAAATAGCGAATACGTATAACTCGATTGGAGTCGTCTTAAACAAACAACAAAAGTTTGAAGAAGCAATAGGTTACTTCAAATTGGCGTCTCAGTTTTTTGAGAGTATTTCAAATAAAAAAGGGGGATGTATTGCTTATATCAATCATGCAGTTGCACTTAAAAACCAAGCTGACTCTGCCATGAGTAAAGGAAATAATCTGCTTGCTAGTGGTTATCTGGATCAGTCATTGGAATACGGAGAAAAGGCGCTAAACTGTGCAAGCGCTATTGGGGCAAATAAAGAATCTAGTGATGCTTCTATGGTGTTGTATTATAGCCATCTGACCAAAGGAAATATGAAAGAGGCTGCCAAACAAATAAGAAGTGTTTTGGATGTGCGAAAAAAGGAATTGGAAATTGCCTATTCTATTCTGTCCGAAAAGGAAAAAGAGCTTTACCTAAAAACAATGGAAGATGATTTTTGGGCATTTACTTCATTTACCTCTGTAGCACATCAGGAACTTCCACAATTGAAAGGAGAATTATATGATAATGTCATCCAAAATAAAGGAATGCTTTTAAAATCTTCAACTGCCATGCGGCGAAGCATTTTAAATTCGGGAGATAGTCTTCTTATTACCGAATTCAATAACTGGATTTCTTTGAAAAAGCGGATTGTAAAGAAGTATTCGGATGGTGAGTCTATTGATAGCCTTGAGCATTTGTCCAATGAGTTGGAGAAAGATCTCCTAGCTAAGTCAACCGAATTTTCATCCATCCAAAAAATCCAAAAACTGAGCTGGAAGACCATTCGAAACGAATTAAAAGAAGGTGAAGCAGCAATTGAGTTTACTCGTTATATGCATCCTGAGTCGGTGTGGAATCAAAATCAAAAAGAGTTTGTGTATGCAGCACTGATAATCCAAAAAGGAGATAAGTACCCTGAATTTGTACCTCTTTTCAAGGAAAAGGATTTAGAGAATATTTTAGGTGATTTTCCAGGAAACAATCTGAATTATATTGAGGGTATTTATGGAACCCAATCTGAAAGTAGAACAGAATTATATAATCTCATTTGGAAGCCATTGGAACCTCAATTAGCCAATGTACAATCGGTCTTTATCTCGCCTGATGGACTTTTGCATAAAATTTCATTTTCGGCATTAGCTTCAGAACAAAATGTTTTCCTCTGTGATAACTATCACATTGAGATACAAAGTTCTACGGCTATGGCTACTAATACTTCCTCCTATCAATTAGAGGAAGGAACAGTGATTTCTCTTTTTGGAGGAATAGACTATAATACGGAGGAATCTGGGAGAGAAATTTGGAATTATTTAGAAGGAACTAAATCTGAAATTGAACGAATTGCCAAATTATTGGAAAAAGGAGATCATGAAATCAAATTTTTATCAGAGAATGATGCCACAGAAGAAGAGTTTAAAAAAGTAGCGTCAGAGAGTAATTTATTACACATTGCAACACATGGTTTTTTCTTTGCTGAGGTAGATCCAAATGCTGAGGTAGTGGAGAGTGAGCAAGGGGATTTGTCATTTAGGGGAGGGAATTCAATAGCAGCTCGAAGCTTCGTGAATTCTAGAAATCCTTTAATGAGATCGGGATTGGTATTTGCTGGTGCCAATGATGTCTGGACCAAAAAGGAAGTTTCTAAAGAGGCCGAAGACGGTGTTTTAACTGCTCAGGAAGTAGCAAATATTGATATGCAAAATACAGATTTAGTAGTACTGTCTGCTTGTGAAACTGGTTTGGGAGATATCAAAGGGTCGGAAGGAGTATATGGTTTACAACGTTCCTTTAAAATGGCTGGGGTAAAGCATTTAATCATGTCTTTATGGCAAGTGCCGGATAAAGAGACATCAGAGTTTATGGGGACTTTCTATAAATACTTAAGCCGTTCTAATGATATTCAACTTGCCTTCAATAAAACACAAAAAGAAATGAGAAAAAAATATGATCCCTATTACTGGGCAGCCTTTGTTTTACTGGAGTAGTAAATGATTCTAAGAGAAAAACCTGACAAATTTAAAAAAGTTTTGTTACATTTGTCACAGAAACATTCGTTTATTGAGGTTTCAGGTTTTATAGTTTTTGCAAGAGAAAGGAAATGGTTCGATTAAGTCATTTCCTTTTTTTTATGGTCTCAATTCCTTAACCATAAATACGTCACATGAAAAGTGGCCAGTTTTTCCCATAGCCTCATCAATGTATTCAAATCCCGAACGTTCGTAGAGTTTTCTGGCACCAGGCATGTGCTCAAAAGTTTCTAAATACAGCAATTCATATTGAGCTTCTTTGGCAAAGTTTACGCATTTATCCATCAAAGCTTTTCCAATACCCAAACCTCGAGCTTCTTTTTTGAGGAACATACGTTGTAGTTCACAAACTGTTTTATCAACTCCCGGAATCCATGCAATTCCTGATCCTCCCAAAACAACTCCATTGGCTTCTGCAATCCAATAAGCCGACCGTTCCTCCTGATAACATTGGAACATTTTATCGGTATTGGGATCAGTATAAACCGTTCCATCTATCGCATATCCCAATTCTTCCAGGCTCTGTCGAATAACCAGTGCTAAGTGGATGTTGTCTTTTTCTTGAATAGGCCTCAATTCATACTCCATGATAAACGAAATTAAGCATTCAATCTACAACCGAAGAATGACATCTTCATCCTTTTATCCGAAATAACTGACATTTATCCGATAAAAGGAGTTTATTGCTGATGTTCTTATTAAATTTAGAGCCATTAACCCTAAGAGAAACCACTCAATTTAAAACATTGGTCATGAGAAAAAACTCCATCCTCCTTTTATTATCAGCTTTGTTCTTTACAACAGCATTACATGCTCAAAAAAAGAAAAAAGAAGATGAAGGTGAAAAGTATTGGTTGAATTCTGGAAAAGTGTCCGGACTTCAATTTCGAGCTATTGGTCCAGCTTTAACCGCCGGACGAGTTGCAGATATTGCTGTTAATCCTGAAAACACCTCTGAATATTATTTGGCAATTGCCTCAGGGGGAGTTTGGAAAACAACAAATCATGGAACTACTTATGAGCCTATTTTTGACGGAGAAGGTTCTTACTCTATTGGATGTGTGACTATCGACCCTAATCAAACTTCAACGGTTTGGGTTGGAACAGGAGAAAACAATAACCAACGTTCAGTTGCCTACGGAGACGGAGTGTATAAGTCTACCGACGGAGGTAAAAGCTGGAAAAACATGGGCTTGAAAGAGTCTGAACACATTTCTAAAATCATTGTTGATCCACGAAACTCGGATGTTGTTTATGTTGCAGCTTATGGGCCATTATGGTCAGAAGGAGGAGATAGAGGAGTTTATAAAACAGTTGATGGAGGAGAAAACTGGGAACGAATTCACTTTATTTCAGAAAATACCGGAACCTGTGATTTGGTAATGGACCCCTCTAATCCTGATGTATTATACGAAGCTGTTCATCAAAGAAGAAGACATGTATTTACTTATATTGGAGGTGGAGAAGAGAGCGCTATTTATAAAACAACTGATGGAGGTAAAACCTGGACAGAGTCAAAGAGTGGATTACCTTCTGGTAAAATGGGGCGTATCGGTTTAGCGGTTTCACCAGTTGATCCTAATTACGTTTATGCTATTGTTGAAGCAGAAGGAGACGCCTACGGTTTTTTCCGTTCAACGAATAAAGGAGCTACCTGGGAAAAAAGAAGTTCAAGAAAAACTTCAGGGAATTATTATCAGGAGATTATTTGTGACCCAAAAGATGTAGACAAAGTGTTTAGCATGGATACCTGGTTACACCATACCGAGGATGGAGGGAAAACCTTTAAGGCTACCGGAGAATCTAAAAAGCATGTAGATAATCACTGTATTTGGATTGATCCAATGGATACGGATCACTGGATTGTAGGATGTGATGGTGGAGTTTACGAAACATGGGATCATGCAAATAGTTGGAATTATAAACAAAACCTACCTATTACACAGTTTTACAAGGTAGCTATTGATTATGATGAGCCATTTTATAATGTTTACGGTGGTACGCAGGATAATAATTCATTAGGAGGACCTTCTCGAACGGTGAATAATGCAGGGATCTTAAATTCAGACTGGTACATTACGAACGGTGGTGACGGATTTGAATCACAAGTTGATCCAACCGATCCGAATATTGTTTATGCTCAGGCTCAGTATGGATGGCTAGTGCGTTATGATCGTCAGAGTGGGGAAAAAATCGGAATTCAGCCGATGCCAGGAAAAGGGGAAGAAGCGTATCGTTGGAATTGGGATGCACCATTATTGATCTCAAATCACGATCACAAAACCATTTATTTCTGTGCTAACAAAGTCTTTAAATCAAAAGATAGAGGAAACAGCTGGGAAACCATTTCTCCGGATTTAACACGTCAGTTAGATCGTAATAAACTAAAAGTAATGGGAGAAGTTCAGTCTCCAGATGTGGTGATGAAGAATAAGTCGACAACCATTTTTGGAAATATCGTTGCTTTTGACGAATCACCTAAAAATGCCAATTTGTTGTATGCTGGAACCGATGATGGGCTTATTCAGGTTTCGACAGATGGAGGAGCTAGCTGGAATAAAAAAGACAATTTCCCTGGAATTCCATCCATGACTTATGTCAACATGCTTTGGGCCTCACATCATGACGAAAATGTAGTGTATGCCGTATTCAATAATCACAAAAAAGGTGATTTTAAGCCATACATTCTAAAAAGTTCGGATAAGGGAAATAGTTGGACGTCCATTAATGGAGATTTACCAGAGAGAGGTACTGTTTATGCCATTGCCGAAGATCATGTTAATCCAAACTTACTTTTTGCCGGAACCGAATTCGGAGTTTTCTTTAGCATTAATGGAGGTAAAAACTGGGTTCAACTATCTGCCGGATTACCAACAATTGCCGTGAGAGATATGGCGATTCAAAAGCGCGAGAATGATTTAGTATTAGCTACTTTTGGACGTGGATTCTATATCCTGGACGATTATTCATTATTGAGAGAGTTGAAGGAAGAAGATTTGGATAAGGAAGGAATTATCTTCCCGATTAAGACGGCTTTGGAGTACATTGAAACAAATCCATTGGGGTTAAGAGGAACAGGTTCTCAAGGACATTCTCATTATGCAGCTGATAATCCAGCTTATGGGGCAACTTTTAGTTATTATGTAAAGGAAAGTCCAAAATCACCAAAAGCTGAGCGTCAGGAAAAAGAGAAAAAGGCTAAGGAAGATGGTACGGATATTACCTATCCAACTTATGAGGAGTTTGTTGCTGAAGATAACTATGAAGATGCTTACCTCTTGTTTGTAATCAAAGACAAGGATGGAAATGAAGTAAGAAAAATTAAAACTTCTTCATCAAGTGGAATTAAGCGTGTAAGCTGGAATTTGAGATACCCAACCACAACTCCTATTAGATTATCAAGTGGAAAAGTAGGACGTTATAGCTATCCAAATGAAGGACCATTAGCATTGCCTGGAACTTACACCGTTGAAATGTATCAAGCTACAAATGGAGAATTAAAGAAATTAACAGAGTCGGTTTCATTTGATGTAAAAGCGCTTGAAAATTCTTCATTGGATCGTCAAACAGAAGCTGCCACAGCTTTCAAACAAGATTTGTCTGAATTGAGAAGAAAGTTGAGAGGAACAACCAATGAATTGAATGAATTAGACAATCGTTTGAAGCATATTAAAACGGCTATTCAACAATATCCTGGAGCTGATTTAAGCTGGATGAAAGAAGTGAAAGCCTTGGAGAAAGAAGTTCACGATGCTGGAATTTCCATTTGGGGAGATTACCATAAATCAAGTAGAGATGTTGAAACGGTTCCTGGAACAGGAGATCGTGTTGAGACGATTGTGTACCAATGCTGGTATTCAACTTCTGATCCTACCAAAACACAGCGTGATCAGTTAGCATTATCTAAAGAAGAATACACTGGAATTAGAAAAAGTGTAGACGGAATTAAGAGTAGAGTTGAGGCCTTGGAGAGTAAGTTAGATGCACAAAACGTTCCTTACACACCTGGACGTCCTAACTGGAAAGAGGATTAACCTTTTTTACTTTCTGTTAAAATTGAGATACTATTTGGGCCTTCGTTAAAAAGAAGGTCCAAAACACTCAAATTTGGTTCAAATTCAAATCGTTCGCTAAAGGTTTGAATGTAGGGATAAGTGTTAAAGGTTGATTTGTTTTTAGGGTCAACTGAGAATTTGTATTCATCACCTAGTGGCTTATTGATGGTTTGTAGAGTACAACTCAACCCAATCCGATCAATTAACCATTGCGTCAGTTCTAAATTAAATTCAATCAAAGAGGTATGTTGTTTGGCAAAAACTGCTTCCAATTCGTCAATGTAAAACTCGTAATAAGGACTTTTACGATAAGCGCTTTCTAAAGCTTTTAAATGATCTTTTTGCCAATTAGCAGCATAAGTTATTTGAGCTTCTGAAGTTAAGGTATTAGCTCCATTAGTTCTGTCAACGGGTATTGACAACTTCATGACGCCGTTTGCTGTTAAAATACTGCAACGATTCCGATAGGTTTGCTTTCGATAACCATCTACCGTCGAAATCCCAATTTCATTGTGTTCAAGAAGTAGGTGAAAATATTCTATGTTGCCAAAATATACTGCCGGAATAACAACCATCTTCAATTAAGCTTGTTAAAATGAAACAGCAAAGTTACAATGATTTGATGAGAGGAGGATTGTCCTTCCGTCAAAGAAAGGTATGCTGTGTTAAATTCTAATCTATTGAAGCGTAAAATCTGTAATCGACTCTTGTAAAATTACTGTCTTAGGTCTGCTATTTTTACTGAAATCCATGCAGTTTTCTGCTATATTCTAAATAGTATTTCTACGTTTTTTTCCATTCAGGAAGGTTTTTTTTGATTGTATTCAAACTCCCATTTTGCTTGTGCTTTGAGGTACTTTTTGTCAGTTTGTTAGTTCATTGTGAGCTCTTTGTGATTGTTGAAAAAATCAATTTACTTCTACTTTCATATCCTATTAACTCAATAAAACAAAACTTATGAAATTTGAATTTCAACTTTCCGGTGTCGTGCTCGACCATGGAACCGGAAAGCCACTAGGTGGGGTTCTGGTCAAAGCGTATGATCGGGACTTAATTTATGATGATCTTGTCGGAACCTGTGTGACCGATGAAAAAGGTTCGTTCAAGATCAATTTTAATGCAAAAGATTTTCAGGAAGCTTTTGACAAGAATCCAGATATCTACTTAAACATTTACACCAGAGATGGAAAAGAAATGTTGCATACTTCTGCCGAAACGGTGAAGTTGAAGCAGGGAATCATCAAAGATTTCATCATTCGAATTCCAGAGGGTAAATTAACTAAGCCTTCAAAAGAACCACGTAAAATGACGTTTGCTTTGCTTGATCGGGACATGGAGCGAATTGAAGATCTTAAGGTGGGAATGTCTGTTTATTTAAAGGCTGATGGTTTAAAGCGAAATACGGTTTATACTGTTCAGCTTTTTGAAGAGAAAGAATTGCTTTTTAGCACGGATTTTATGGCAAACCTTAAAGGTGGAATTGATACAACCGTTTTATGGCCTCAGTTTGGTTTAAATGATCCAAATGCAAAAGAAAGCCATACTTTAAAAGAGGCTGTTGAAAGATGGAGTGGTAGAGCCATTCAGTTGTCTCTTTTAGAAAAAGGAGGTAAAGAAGTATTGCAATCAACAACCTTAAAGGTGAGTGATCGATTTGCTGAAAGACAGCTTTTCGTTTCGGACGGAGAAGGTCGCCTTCAAAACAGTATTGATGTAAAAAGTTCACGTTTGTACTTTACTACGGCTGGACTTGAAAAATCTGAAGAATACGAAATTATGCTGGTTCCTCACCAGCAAGAATGGGAGGTAGGAAATCTTGTTCAACCAGTTGATTTTAGAAGTGGACAACAAGCCAGACTCCGTTTTGAACTGAATCCTGAATTAGATACCATTCAATTTGCAGAAGCGGATAATGTATTTCCAGGAGCTTACGATGTCATCATTCGTCCAATTCGTTATGGATATGAATTAAACGAAAGTGAATTTATTACAGTTCATGACATTCGTCCCGAGCGTTTTGTGACTTCACTTACTGTTAGAGAAGATTTTTGGACGGCAAAACCTGTATTAGGAGGTTGTGTAAATAAATTGCCAATTAGTGGAAGACGAATTAGCGGAACACCTTATTTCAGATATGCCAATACTTTTACATTGGGAGAAGATGTTTGGGGAGCTTTAGATCCTGAAATTGTTGATCCGGGTAACGTTAGTAAGATGTGTGCTATGTATGTGATTCCTTCCAAAACAGCAGCACAATGGAATGCTAATACATCTTTGAATCACCTCGCAACTTTGGGTGGAAATGCTGCCGTTCAGGAAGTCTTCTTACAACCAGGATGTGTCAATTATAACAGGCATTTGTTGTGGCCAGGAGCAAATATTGAGGGGGAGTATGATATTGTTGCCGATTTTGGAAATAATTCAGCTACGGCGGCAGGATTTGTTAAAGATAATTCGTACGATACACCACTGGATATCATTGATGGTTATTTAGTAGCTGGATTCAGAGTTGTAGCCGATCCGGGAACCATGTCCGATTTTACTCATGTCGGAAATTGGAATTATACTGAAACTACCCAAGGCATAGCATCAGTTGATGATGAACCCGGTTTTTACAGTAATCCAGGCGGTTTTGTCCCTGTTACAGAGACTGTTAATCGTCGAGCTCATGTGTTCTTTCCGGCAGATGCACCGGGAGCAACTGCTCCTGGGCAAATTAGCGCCAGTCAGGCCGACTATCCATGTGTGGTTATTGTTCATGGTAATGGACACAATTATGTCAATTACGATTTTGTGTTAGAACATTTGGCGCGTAATGGATTTATTGCGGCTAGTATTCATCTCAATGGTGGAATGGGAGGTTTAGGACGAGCTAATATGCTCTTTGAACATCTCAATATTCTAAATACAGCTTTTGGTGCTAGTATGCAAAACAACATTGGAATTATGGGGCATAGTAGAGGAGGAGAAGGTGTTTTTAAAGCAGCTCGATTAAATCAATCTCAGGCTTTGGGACATAACATTAATGCCATTATTTCATTAGGACCAACAGATCACTATGGACGTGAAGAATTAGGAGGTGCTTTTGCAACGCCATTGTTCATGCTTTATGGATCACGAGATGGAGATGTCGGAGGAGGAGCCGGAACCAATTCAACTCGTCAAAAAACTGGCTTTGCATTGTATGATAGAGCAACTGGAGCTGAAAAAAGTATGGCTTTTGTTTACAGAGGAACGCATAATGGTTTTATAACCTCAAATTTTGATGCAACAACTTGGGGTGGAGAAGCAGCCGCTGATTTAGCATCTGTTCCTACCCAACAGGCAATTACTTTGGCATATATGAACGCCTTTTTCCGAAAGCATCAGAAAAACGATAACCGTTGGGATGGAATGTTTACAGGAGAATGGCAACCGGCTTCGGTAGAATCAACTGGTGTTGAAATGTTTTTTCAGTATGAAAATCCAGGAGCTAGGGTTATTGACGATTTCCAGGATCTTCCAAATAACTGGCAGCAAAGTAGTATCGGAGATGTCGTTACGGATAACGGAACGCTTCCTGCTAATCCGGAGGAAAATACCTTTTATGAAGTAGCGGGTAGTATTAATCAAGCTGGTTTGGATACTCACTCTCCGCATGATGGGATTGGACTTTTAGTTAGATGGAATAGTTCCAATGATGAGTTAACTTTTGATATTCCAGCTGCTGATAAAGACGTGAGTGGATTCAAATATGTTAGTATCCGTATTGCACAAAAGGAAGGTAGTGCCTTCAATGCAGCGAATCAAGATCAGGAATTGAGACTTGAATTGGAAGATGGTTCAGGAGATGCCAGAGCTATCAGAACCAATGCTTTTGGTCGAATTCCTTTCCCTGATCAGAGAGCTCAGGCTTATCGAAGAAAGTCGGCGATGAATAACATCTTGATTCCATTGACATCTTACACAATTACATGTGCCGGGCAGGTTAAAGTGGATTTAACGGATGTTCGGAAATTGAGTTTAAAGTTTACCCCAAACCAAAGTGGAGAAATCGAAATTGACTCGGTATCATTCACGAATTAATTAGAATAAAATGAAAAAGAAAGAATTTAGATATATCGAGGAACCAACTTATAAAATTAATTGTAAGGAGGTAATTAAAGAGTTAAATGGTCAATCCCACTTACTTTGCAGGTTGAGTATTACCGCTACCGGAGATTCTTTTATTCAACGGGCTATGGAGGGAGTTATCAGGATTATGTATTCAAAAGAGGATTATGTTTATTCCTGGTTTGCTGAAATCAGTCATGATGGCCGAACACTTCATGGGTATTTTCCCATAGATACCAAAGTGTCTGATTGGATTGAATATGGCTATGGTGAAACTATTTTTCGAGTTATCCGCTTAAAAGCTAATCCTGAAAATGCAATGCTTGATAAAAGCAGATTATCCAAAGAACTTATAAGAGTCACTGACGATTATATAGCAAAAGTTGATGGTTAAAATTAGCAATCGAAGCCGTGGGAATTTCTCACGGCTTTTTTATTTGCCTTCCTAATCAATCCCACTAAAAATACGACTCCATCGCATTCCTCCGCCAAACATACCTTTTTGTTGGTCAGCAGAAAGCCAGATAAAGGCAGCATGTCCAACAACATGGTCTTCAGGAACAAATCCCCAGAAGCGAGAATCAGCAGAGTTGTTTCTATTGTCTCCCATCAACCAGTAATAATTCTGCTCAATGGTGTAGGTCTCTGCTTTTTTGCCATCAATGTAAATACCATCCGCTTTTTCTTCCAGGGTATGGTTCTCATAAGCAGTAATGATTCTGCGGTATAAAGGAATGGTTGTAGCATCTAAGGCTACTTTGTCTCCTGCAGCAGGAATCTTCAACGGTCCAAAATTATCCTCTGTCCAATCGTATTGTGGGTCGTTAGGAAAAACTGGGTAATAACGAGGGCCTCTTAACATTTTATATCCCTTAGATTGCATATCCAAAAAGAAGTCTGCCTCTTCGTATAAAGCCTTTTTATAAAAGCCTTTTGGCTTGGAAACATTCTCTAATCCAGGGAATTTTGTTTTAGCCTTGTTATAGAATTCTTTGCTCATTGGAATTACTACATTTCCTTCTGCATCGCTCTGTAATTCTAGTAAGGTAGCACCAAAATTATCCAGGTAAAATTTTTCCCTTTCAGCAGTCATCCAGGCATAGTCATTAGCCGGATTTTGATCTCGCATAAAATCCAATCCCGGATGAGGAGTTCCTTTTAATACATAGTTGTATTGCATGTGAGGTGCTTGAAAGGCCAATTCTCCATTAACATAAAGTTCCTTGTCTTTGATTTCAACCACATCGCCATAAACGGCAACACAACGTTTAATGTAGTTCTCTTTTTTATCTACAGGACGATCTAATACTCCATTAATAGCGGTATATCCACGTTGTTCATCTTCCTGACGCACTAATCTGGATCGTACTTCACCTTTTTCAAAGTGTTTACGTGCTTTTTTCTTGTAATACTCTTTTTTCGATTCAAAAAAGTCAACATTATTTCCTTCACCCAAACAAATTAATAAGGCTTCGTCAGCCAAAATTTCGTGGTAGTTATGTCCTACTAATCCATCTGGCATACGTGTATCATTCAAAGCTGTATCTCCAGCTGGAAAGTTGAAAACCGTTACGTCGTTCCGCTCCACAAAACGGAAACCTGGAAGACGTGTATATGGGATCGTTTGAATGGTTGTATAAGATTTCATATCCAATACTGGTGCAAAACTATTGTGCACAATTGGGTATGAAAATGGAGTCATTGGTAGACGTGGTCCATAGGTCAATTTATCCACAAATAAATGATCTCCAATTAACAAGGTCTTTTCCATTGAACCCGTTGGAATTTTGTAAGGTTCAAAAACGTAAGTACGAATAGCACTAGCCGCAATAACAGCAAACAAAATAGCGTCTCCCCATTCTTTAAAAACTGATTTTTTACCAGCCTTACGATTACGGCTTACCATTGAGATTGGGTAAACAATCGCATGTCCAATTACCGGAAGAGCAAAAAACAAAGCAACATGGTCACTAGGAGTTCTGTAGTCAACTTGCTTAGCTACATCCCAGTTTGTTGGGGCAGCAACAGGGTACTCCTTTTCATTGTTGGCAATTTTCCACATAACTGGAAAAGGAAATAAAATTCCCAAAATGGTTTCTTTAACCCCAAATACTCCAAATTTACGAATGTAGGAAACGTTAATACATGCCCACATAATGAACTGTATTCCGGGCATTAATAAGAAAATGGTCCAGTACCAGGGTAAGTTACAAGCTCTCAGTACCGAGAAGTATTGGTAAAAGGGAATGAAAGCATCTGTTGGTTTTTTCTCCAATCTGGGCATAGCTTTATGCCATAAACCAGCAATGGGAGTTAAAATAATGATTAAATATCCAATGATTAATCCTAAGTAGGCCATATTAAAAATTTAAAACGTCTGACATGGTGAATATTCCTTTTTTATCGGCGATCCACTCGGCTGCCAAAACAGAGCCCAATGCAAATCCTTTACGGTTATGGGCAGTATGTTTAATTTCAAGGGTGTCAATTTCTGACGTATAAGTAACGGTATGTGTTCCCGGAACATCTGGTAAACGAAGAGACTCTATTGAAAGTGCGCTGGAATTTGAAGTTTCAGTTTTTTTAACATTCTCCCACTTATCATAGCGGTCCAATCCTTCAATGACCTGTTCGGCCAGGCTAATTCCAGTCCCACTTGGAGCGTCTAGTTTTTGAGTGTGATGAATCTCCTCTAAAGATGCCTCATAATCTGAAAACGGATTCATTAATGCGGCCAATTTTTTGTTTAGGGCAAAAAAGAGATTTACACCAATACTAAAGTTGGTTGCATGTAGAAGAGCTCCGTTTCTGTCTTTGCAAAAATCACTTAATTCGGCTAATGAATCATACCATCCTGTAGTTCCCACCACAATTGGTAAATCGTTGTCCAAAGCGTAGCGAATATTTTCTTCTGCAAATTCGGGAATTGAGAATTCAATGATGACATCAGTTTCGCTGAGGTCAAAGCTTTCTTTAGGTTGATTTGAATTTACTTTGGCAGTAATGGAATGTCCTCTTTCGATGGCAATCTTTTCGATTTCCTTTCCCATTCTACCATATCCAAATATCCCTATATTCATTGTATTCTTTTGTGCGAAAATAGTGATTTTTTTATCTAACTTAGCCTACAGAAAAATGTGGTTCAAAATTATTTAACGAACCACTCAATATTCGGAAATTAAAAAACAAACAATGAAGTTATTTAGAAGAAGTCTGTTTGCGGTTCTGTCAATAGGAATGATAGCCTGTACTTCGGCTGTGGAAGATGCTGCTGAAGATTCAATGGAAGAACTGTCAGATTCCATGGATGAATTAGGGGAAGAGTTGGGAGAATCAGCCTGGAAAAGCGATGGAGATGGAGAATTTTATGAAATTGATGTTCCGGGACGCATGTACGTTCGTTCAGATTTAAATACAGATGCAAGTTTGCAATATGCTTATGTTGAAGAAACAGCAACAGAGGTAAAAGAACATTATTTGGTGGTACTTTCCGAAGCTAAGTCTGATATTGAAGCTGATTTGGCTGAAATGGATATGGAGATGGACATTGATGTGATGCAATACCGTGATATTTGTGTAGAAGGTTTAGCAAACGGATTGGATACTTACTCGGTCCTAACTGAGGAGCCGGTAATAGAAACTGTAAATGGTATGGATTGCGTTAAAAATGAAATGCGTGGTTCAAAAGGAAGTGTTAATGTCTATTACCAATTAGGAGTTTTTGAAGGAGAAAAAGGGTTTTACCAGGTATTGAGCTGGTGTATTGAAGAACAAAAAGAAGAATTTGTTTCGGATATGGAGCAAATTATTGACTCTTTTAAGGAGATCTAAAAAAACATTCAAGATTAAAGGAAAGACCCTGACTTTTTTGTCAGGGTTTTTTATTTTTGTTTATACAAGGAAAATTAAAATCAAAAAGATGTCAGACGACAAGAAAATAATCTTTTCCATGGTGGGTGTTTCCAAATCAACCCCTCAAGGAAAACAAATCATAAAAAATATCCATCTCTCTTTCTACTACGGAGCTAAGATTGGAATTATCGGGATGAACGGTTCGGGTAAGTCTACCGTTTTAAAAATCATTGCTGGAGTAGATAAGTCCTTTCAAGGTGATGTTGTTTTCTCTAACGATTATTCGGTTGGATATTTGGAACAAGAACCCCAGTTAGACCCTAACAGAACGGTGAAAGAAATTGTTCAGGAAGGAGTTCAGGAGACAGTTGATTTGCTAAAAGAATACGAAGAAATTAATAATGGCTTCATGGATGAGGCGGTGATGAATGATCCTGAAAAAATGGAGAAACTCATCGAGCGTCAGGGAGAAGTACAGGAACAAATTGACCGATTAGATGCCTGGGATTTGGATAGCAAGTTAGAGCGAGCTATGGATGCTTTACGTTGTCCGCCAGAAGATCAAAAAATAGAAACGTTATCGGGAGGGGAGAAGAGAAGAGTTGCGCTTTGCCGTTTGTTATTGAAAAATCCAGACATTCTATTATTGGATGAGCCTACCAACCACCTGGATGCTGCTTCGGTTGACTGGTTAGAGCAACACTTACAGCAATACAAAGGAACGGTTATTGGAATTACGCACGACCGTTACTTCTTAGACAATGTTGCAGGATGGATTTTAGAATTAGACAGAGGTGAGGGGATTCCATGGAAAGGAAACTATTCGTCGTGGTTAGATCAGAAGACCAAGCGAATGGCTCAGGAAGAAAAGACAGCTTCTAAACGAAGAAAAGTATTGGAGCGAGAGCTAGAGTGGGTACAAACGAATCCTAAAGGACGAAGAGCCAAGAATAAAGCTCGTTTGAATAACTACGACAAGCTAATGAGTGAGGATTCTCAAACAAAAGAGGCCAAGCTTGAGTTGCCAATTCCAAACGGACCACGTTTGGGTACAAATGTGATTGAGTCTACCTCTGTTGCAAAGGCTTTTGGCGAAAAGTTGTTGTATGATGATTTGAACTTTAATTTACCTCCGAACGGAATTGTGGGGATTATTGGTCCAAATGGAGCAGGTAAGACCACCATCTTTAAAATGATCATGGACGAGCTTAAACCAGATAAGGGAGAGTTCAAAGTGGGGGAGACGGTGAAAATTGGATATGTAGATCAGGATCATAAAGAAATGGATCCGGAAAAATCCATTTTTGAGGTTGTTTGTGGTGGAACCGATTTCATTGAAATTGGAAATCAAAAAATCAATTCAAGAGCTTATTTGAGTCGTTTCAACTTTAACGGAGCTGATCAAAATAAAAAGATTGGAGTATTATCAGGAGGAGAGAGAAACCGTTTGCATTTGGCTATGACCTTAAAAACAGAAGCTAATGTATTGTTACTCGATGAGCCTACCAATGATTTGGATGTAAATACCATTCGTGCATTGGAAGAAGGAATTGAAAGCTTTGCAGGATGTGCTGTGGTGATTTCTCACGACAGATGGTTTTTGGACAGAATATGCACCCATATGTTGGCCTTTGAAAATGATTCATCAGTTTATTGGTTTGAAGGAACTTATTCTGAGTACGAAGAAAATCGTAAAAAGCGATTGGGAGATACTGAACCTAAAAGAGTTCGTTATCGCAAATTAATGGAAGGATAATTAACAATTGTTTCTAACTATATCGAAAAGAGGTCTTGATTCAGGGCCTCTTTTTTTATTGAGCAATATTAGCTTCAGGACTGAGATCAATCTATTTTCTTATTCTTTTTAATCGAAGAAAATAGAAAAGGAGAAAAATAAGTCAAAACCAAGATCGATTTAAATTGGGTGTTTTCTCTCCTTGAAGTTGGTAATAATTATAAGTTTAGTGTTGCTACAAAGGTACTGAAGTAATAAGTGCCTTGATGTTATCATTTTGTTAAAAGATTAAAACAGAACGATTTTTATAATTGTCTTCCTCTGTTGCTTAAGGTGAAATTATCATCCTGAACGGATTCGATAATTATCCGGTTGAAGGGTGATTTCACCAACGAATATTCTTTAACAACTAAACTCTTCGTGCGCACTCAAACCACTTAGAGAGTAGTTGTTTATCGTCACTTTATTGGGAATTGAAATAGTCACAACTGAAAAAAAATACGTGTAAATAGTTTACATGTAAAATAATTGTTTTACATTTGACCAGTCAAACGAACAAAATGGCATCTATAGACGAAGAATTAAAGACAAAATTTGCACACGATAAGCATCGACTTTTCGCTAATGTGGTCTTTACTTCCAATTGGTTATCCAATTTGGTGGCAAAGTTCTTAGCTCCTTTTGATTTGACCTCTCCACAGTTTAATATTCTACGAATTTTAAGAGGGGCAAAGGATTGGGTATCTATGAATGACATTAAAAGGTTGATGGTAGAGAAGTCCCCACATACCACTCGCTTAGTAGATAAGCTCCAAAAGAAAGAGTTGGTTGAGCGTAAGCGAAGTGAGAAGGATAGAAGGGTTGTTTATGTAAGTATCACTCAAAAAGGGCTGGATTTGCTGGCAGAAATTGATATTAAAAGCAAAGAATCAAATCATATGCTTGCTTTGGATAGAATTACGGATGATGAGGCGAATAAGGTCAATGAAATTTTGACGAAGCTAAGAGGATAAGAAAATTTGAATAAATATTTTACATGTTAAATAAATACATGTAAATAAAATACAAGTAAACAATAAATAAACAAAAACAAGATGAGTATTATAGAATCTTTAAAATGGCGATCAGCCATTAAACAATTTGACCCGGAAAAGAAAGTAAGTGCTGAAGATTTAACTGCCTTATTAGAGGCTGCTGACCTGGCACCGACTTCGGGAGGGTTTCAAACTTTTAAGGTTATTGCAATCAGTAATGATCAGTTAAAATCAGAATTGCTACAAGCATCTTACGGGCAAAAGCAAGTGGTTGATTGTTCACATATTTTGGTCTTCGCTTATGAGACCAATATTGGAGAACAGACGGTTCTCGATTATATAAAATTAGCTGCAGAAACCAGAAATCATCCTGAATCAGAATTAGATGGTTATCGTGATTCTATGTTTGGGTTCATTAATTCAATGGATCAAACTGCGCGAAATACCTGGGGTAGAAGTCAAACATATATTGCTTTGGGAATGGTGATGGCCGCCGCCGCTGCTCTAAAGATTGACAGTTGTCCAATGGAAGGACTCGATCCGGTAGCATATCAAAAGTTATTAGGGTTAGAGGATAAAAACTTAATGCCTGTAGCCATTTTACCAATTGGTTATCGCTCTGAAGAAGATTATTATTCAAAACTTCCAAAAGTGCGTAAGGGTAGAGAAAACCTAGTGATTGAATTCAACTAAAAACAAATAAAAATGAAAAGAGATAAAATTATCTATTGGGTTTCAACGGGAATTTTTTCCCTCTTAATTTTAATGGGGGTCGGAATGTATTTTGGACAACACGATGAGGTCGTAAAAATGTATGAGTCCTTTGGTTATCCACCTTACCTCATTTACCCTTTGGGAACTGTCAAAGTCTTAGGTTTAATTGCCATTTGGACCAATAAATCAAAGATGCTCAAAGAATGGGCCTATGCCGGTTTTGTATTTGAATTAATGTTAGGAGCCGGAGCGCATATATCGGTCAATGATGGAGGTCATTACGCTGCAATATTGGTCTTAATATGTGTAATCATCTCTTATATCTTTAACAAAAGAATATATAAGGAAGAAGTGGCTTAGGAGTAAAGGATAATTTTGATAAAAACGAAAGGGGCGTAATGCCCCTTTTCTATTTAGGATTTTTTGTTCTCACCTTCCTTTTTGGAGTCCTGCTCTTTTTTATAATTGTCCCAATGTTCTTTCCATGCTTTCCAGTAAGCGGTGCATAATTCATCTAATTGTTCAAATGGGATCTCGTTTCTATCCTGATCAAAAACAACAATATTATCAGCTTTCAATCTCAATTCTCCACCTGGATATCCTGCCGTTGTATCATGCTGAGCACAACTTACTTCAATACAGTCATCATTGAGTTTTCCACTTAAAATTTCTAAATCAGTATCGAAAAACACCTTTGGATCTGTCAAAATAGTTGGGGGAGTGGAATCTTCTTGATCAGGCCAAATGGCAAATTCCAGCTTTTCAATGTTGTTTAATTGTAAATAAAAAACTTCAAAATTATCCGAAATTCGTTCGGCTAAATACAAGCAATTAATGGTTAAATTAAGTTGTCCGTCTTTTAATTCCCAGGCAGAGATACTCCCATCATGAAAAATGGAAAAAACTTCTTTGATTTTTTGTTGAGAAGTCATAACAATAAGTGTTTCACCAAAGTGACTTAAACGGATTTGTTGTAAATAGACTTTAAGAAATCCATGGCCAATGCTACTTTATCATCCGTATTGAGAACCGAATTTCTGCCATCTCGAATGTAAATCATCAAAGCATCCTGTTCGTATTCCGTTCTTGTTTCATCTAGCTGTTTTTTATAGCGTTCACTGGTGTATGCATGAAAATAACTAGTTGCACAACAACTGGATGAGCTGCTATTTTGTCCACTTATTCCTTGCATTACCTGAAAATTCACTTTTTTCTCCATTCCAGGAATTTGTACTTTCTTAAAGTTCCAGATGTAGCCTTTTCGTTTGCTGTCAGCAAAATGAATAAAAAAAGCATCTGCCATTTTTAATGACTGCTCTCCCGAAATACGAAAATGAGTTCCTTGTCCAGAAACAACTCTCTTTAAGTTGAGTTCGTCACTTTTTGCCTCTGCTGAAAATTGAAATAAAGCTACTAATGCTAAGAGTAGAAGACTTTTTTTGAGCATGGTTTTTTGGTTTGTTGTTCGTTCAATATAAGAAAGATGTTGGAGATGGTTACGTGAGTAATGGTAGTTCGTTAAGGTGAGCCAGTTATCCCGAGTGTAGTGAAAAGACTGAAGAGTGAAATTGGTTAGTTGCCAGACTTCGGCCTTTCGACTTCGCTCTGGACACTCAGTGTGGCACTAACTAGTTGTTCAAATACTTTTTTAGAGGCAAAGTGTTTTATAAATTGAGAATTTACCCGCTCACTAACTAAAAAGAAACAGTATAAATACGTAGATCAATTGGATGTGTATCCTCTTCAATTTTTCATGGTCATCCTATTGAATTAATTAACTTTGCCGAAACAATAAATTGCTCA
>JAKSBJ010000011.1 GCA_022361195.1 Flavobacteriales bacterium | reverse complement strand
TGGCTTCCATCATATATCCGGATGATGGAGATATTTCAAAAGCTGAATATTTTATTGATCTCGAACCTGAAAATGGGGGAACCTCTTTCAGTTTTTACTATAGTCTTGATGGTGAATTGAGAACAATGAATTACTAGAGGCATACTAAACTTTGAAATATACTTACATCGGCTCCTAAGCAATTAGGGGCCGTTTTGTTCCTTTATTACCCATTAAAAAACAACGAATGAAAAGCATCTACTTTATTTTTTTCAGCCTCTTGCTCATTGGAATTTATTCTTTCAGTTCTGCTAAGAAACAGGAAGTTGATTCTACTCAAAACAATGCTGCATTAATAGAAAACGACACAATGAAAATTGACTACGGCCAACACAAAGAACTCTTGGACATTTTAGCGCTATTACCAGACGATTACGGAGTGCAACAATTTAACTGGCCACAAAAGGAACGAATGGCGATGGTTGAATTTATTAAAAAGGAGAATTATTGGTCAGATTCGATCATCCGAATTGAACAGATCACCCCACAAATGATTCAGCTTTCAAAGCAGAATGTTCAGTGGACTTTGGCTATTTACCAATTCCAGGAAAATGATTACTTTTTAGTAACAGATGAAAACTACGAAGGGAAAGAAGATGTACAGACCTTCAACTATATAAAAGAACAATTTAGTCCAACCAAAATGGTGAACTATTTTGAGGAGTACTTTGATGAACTCCATATTATTCCTGAAGATTTTTGCATGGAAATTGTCCCCGATCCTTCACAGAGACGTCACTATGATTTTACAGAAAAAGACCTGGTGAAAATTTCACTAATCGATGTAAAAAAAGATGAATTATCAATTGCCGAACTAAAAGGAAATACCGTCCAACTTAACGTCAATCGAGAAAAAAGAAGCTTTGATGCAGATAGTACCTACTGGTCTAATCCTACCCAGAAATAATACTATCCACATCAATTGCTTACTGAAACATTTTAAAAGTTAACCTCATTTTATTTTTGGGACAGCATTGTCTGTCTTCTCCTTTAGCTCTTTCCATTTTTTTTCTTCCTCTTTCTCTTTTGCTTCCTTATCAAAGGCAAAGACCAAATCTCTCAAAACGGGAAGATCCACCACCCCCATCTTTTGAAGAAAAACTCCACTTCCCAACAACACGAGCAATCCGGCAGTTAAAAGCTTTTTTAAGCTTATTGTTTGGCCTTTTTTATAGGCTCTAATGTTTAAATAAACTCCTATTGCACCTATTAATAATAGTGCAGTTGGAATAACATACCATGTCATAGTTCTTTATTTTTAAGATAAAAAAAGCTGGTTTCCCAGCTCTTGTTTTTATTTACTGTAATGGGTCATTTTTGCCCCAAATTCATTGATAAACAAATCGTCTAAATCATCTGCTTTAAGGGCTAATTGAGCCAAGCCGTCCAACACTTCATCACGATGATCAGAATACAAATCGCTGATGTGAATTCGGTAGGACAAATAAATTTGATTATCAGAAATGGATAGTCGATGTTCACCCGTATCGGCCGTTAAGATGTACTCATAGATATCGGCCAGCTTGGTACGTGGCAAATCGTTTAAAGGCGAAGTCGCAAACAAATAGTTGTGATCGTACACAAACATTCTGATCTCAGCACTTCCCTGATGAAAAGTCCATTGTTCACTTCCCGAACGGGCTAAAACAGGATTGATCTCCAATTTTCCAATGGCCTCTTCTACCTTCAAACTCAAATCGGACAGTGGACTTTCTTCAAAAATTCGTTCATCCACATCCGTTCCGCAATTGGGACAATAACTTGTTTTTTCTTCAATTAAACCATTGCAGCTGTGACAACCTAAAGTGAATTCGTCATTTAGCTCACCTACAATCTCCAGTTCTTCTCCTAAAGTCTCCAAAGGAATGGCAAATCCCATATTATCCGCATCAGAAAATTTAGAGGTCACAATTCCCAATAATTCTCCTTTTTCATTGATGACCGGTCCACCACTGTTACCTGGATTAATCGCCGCATCAGTTTGAATGAAATTACTGCCGTTAATGAGTTGTTTTGGATTGGATACAATTCCTTCGGTTACTGTAAACGGCATTCCAAACGGGTATCCCAAAACAATGACTTTATCTCTCGAATTGGTTTCGTGATTGTGCTGGGTAATTACTGTTTCGGATGGTTTTGGCAGTTCGTCCGCTTTCAAAAAGGCGATATCCTTTCCGGGATGAACGTAAATGACTTTGGCCAAATAGCGGTTTTTGTCTTGCCCTTCAATACTCACTGTTAAGCTTCCTGCTACTACATGATAATTGGTTACAATTACATCATTTTCTAGACTGTAAAAACCAGTTCCCGATCCATTTGCCGTATTAATTCTGTAAACTGATTGTTCAATATTTTTGATCGTACTCATTGCTTAGTTTGTTTTGAAGTTTGACATCATTTGTTGCATGGCGGCCATCGATTGCTGCATTTGTTCGCCCATTATTTTGGATAAATCCATTCCAAAAGCATCTCCAAAAACAGAGTCTTCCATAACGGCTTCCATTCCTTTTAGTAAAATAGGTGCAGCTTGGTTCCAGTCTAAACCATTGGCCTGAGCAAGAGCATCTGTAATAGGCTTGCTAATGTCTTCATCTACCAAAT
>JAKSBJ010000012.1 GCA_022361195.1 Flavobacteriales bacterium | reverse complement strand
CTGTCTATGAATTTGTTAATCCCATCTGTCCCGGGAATCTTATCAAAAGAAAAAAAATTGGACTCAATTCGTTTATCCTTATTTTTTTGTGTTAATTCAAACCCAATTAAATCCATTCAACTTGAACCTTTTTTCATGAGGCGGTTATTTTTCATGCTTTTGATTTTGAATCATTATGTTGCCAAGCCGCAGGATATTGAGCAAAATGCTATTGAATTAATCGATAAAGCAGAATCTTCATTGAGCACAGATCCGCTGGCCTCAATAGATCTTTTGCAAGAAGCAAAGTCCATTGCCCTTTTAGAAGACGAACCCAAAACAGCCGCCAGAGCTTTAAAAGGAATTGGAACGGCTTATTTTTATCTTGGATCGTATGACAGCACGCTTCATTTTTGGACGAGTTCCATGCAAAAGTTAGAGCCCTTCAAGGGACCCGAACTCGCAGACTCCTATAATAACCTCGGAATTATTTTTCAACGAATTGGTGAAATTGATTCCAGTCATCGGTATCACCATAAATCCTTTTTATTACGTCGTGAGTTAAAAGATACCATGGGAGTTGGACATTCCTACTTCAATATCGCTGCTCTTTACAGGGCACAGGGTAATTACAAATCAGCTCTTGAAAATTACCTATCCGCTTTACGAACTTATGAATTGCTGAATCAAACCAATAAAATTGGAGAGACCTACAACAGCATTGGATTGGTTTATTTGGACATTAAGCAATATGATGAAGCATTGGATTATTTATTGAAAGCATTAGAGATTAAGGAAAAAACAGCTTCAAAACACTCCATTGCCAAAACCATGAATAACATTGCCGGCATTTATTACAGGAGAGAGGAATTTGATACCGCCGAGCATTATTATATCAAAGCCGAAGAAATATTTATTCTTTATAACGATTGGAGAAATGTGGCTGGAATTAGCTCCAATTTGGGAAATATTTACAAGAAAAAAGAAGATCATCCTAAAGCAAAAGAAGCTTATTTACGGTCGGTTGAGAGTTTTGAAACATTCAATGACCCCGAAGGTTCAGCGCTGGTGTGTAATAATTTAGGAGCCATTTTTTTAAAAGAAGGAAACTACCCTCAATCCGAAATTTACTACATCAAAGCTTTAGAAAATTCCAAAAAGGCAAATGCTCTTCCTTATCAAATTATTGCAGTACACGGCCTCTCCGATTTGTATGCCGCTCAGGGAAAATATGAACAGGCATGGAAGTATGAAAGTGAAAGAGTAGCGCTGAATGATACGGTTTTTAATACCTCCCTAGCCGAGCAGGTTGTTGAACTAAAAGAAAAGTATGAAGCTGAGAAAAAAGCCAAGGAAATTCAGGAACTAAAGGTTGACTCTCTGGAAAAAGACAAAAAAAGCCAGCAGCAAAAAAACTGGTTATGGGGAATTTCCATTTTTAGCTTCTTTGCTTTTTCTATTTTGATTTTGATCATTAACCGTATTAAACTCAAACGAAAACTATCTGAAAAGGAAAAAGAACGCTACCGACTTAATACAGAACTACAACAAAAAGAACTGGACGCGAAGAACCGGGAATTGACCGTTTATGCTGGAAATATTCTGCAAAAAAACCAATTTCTGCAGCAGCTAACCGATGAATTATCAGATTTACAATCAAAAGATGAAAAGGAAATAGAGTTTAGGAAACTTGATTCTTTGATACGAAATGCTGTTGCTGCCGACGATGATTGGAACAAATTTAAACTGCATTTTGAAGACGTTCATCCGCAGTTTTTTCAACGGTTAAAATCACAGTTTTCTGAACTCACCACTAACGATCTTAAAAATTCGGCTTACATCAAAATGAAATTGTCAACCAAAGAAGTGGCTGTTTTGATGAACATTTCGCCAAAAAGTGCAAAAATGAATCGCTATCGTCTCAAGAAAAAACTAAAGCTAGCCGCCGAAGATAGCTTGCAGGATTTTTTAGAAAAATTCTAGTTTTTACCTGCGTATTTTTACTGTTTTTAATCTTGTAGTCCTTTTGTAGCCCCTGTAAAATTTGAGTTCTCAGTACTTATCTCTCTTTTTGTGTCATTAATTAACTCCTAAAAAATCACACATGAAAAAGAGATTTATTTTTTTGTTTTTGCTCTTAATGGGAAGTGGTGCAGTCTCCTATTCTCAAATTAACATCAATAAGGTAAAAAACAGTGTTAATAAGAATAAAAACAAGTCCAAGAATTCATCTAAAAAAGAGAATTCCAATTCTAACTCAAATTCTAATAGTAATTCCAACTCATCATCAAGCGGTTCAACCACAACAACTACTACAAATAACCAAGGTAGTTCTGCCAGCAACAAATCCGCTTCTTCTTTGAGTGAACTTTCAACTTTTTATGATCAAAAAAGACAGTTCATTGACCGTAATTTGAGTAATCCCGTAAATCGTGGATCCTGGTCTGAAGGTTTTTTGGAATATCTGGAGCAATTTGACATGGCCGGATTGGAAGAAAAAATGAAAGCTGACGAAGCCAAATGCGGCGATTTTTTGATGCTTTATCCTAAAAAATTACCAACTTCTGGAATGGGAGCGATTACCCGTCAAAATGTAGCGGAATACAAATTTGCTCGTGTTGCAGATGCTAATGCCGAACCGCCAGCTGGTGAGGAAGGTAAAAAGATCATGAAGTTTTACAACAAGTATTGCTACTTTAAGCAAGAGGTTATTAAAGGTAATGGAGAAGTAGCCAAAATGCTTCAAAAGTCCATTATGGATACGGAAAACGAACACGAGCGTAACCGTTTCAATTCGGCCAAATTAACCAAACGTCGTGCTGAAGTGGCAGCTGCCCTTCTTCCAGACGACATGCGAATTGCCGACTTAAAGGATGAGGCAGATAATCTTTACAAAACCACGATCTCCGGGTTCGGAAAAATGATTAGTGGTTCATTTCACGCGAATCATTTACAAGAGATTAAAGTATTTGGGAAAAGACCACAGTTTGGAACCGAAACGGATGCCGATTTGGTAGATGTTATTATTCCGGGAGAAGAAGCTTATATCACTGGTTACTTTGCAATGACCAACAAGACCGCGGGTGGAATTCCATCACTCCTATTCATCGATCCTCAGGATAAATATGCCAAAGACAAAAACCCATGGGGACATGGGACAGAGATTATTGCTTCTATGTTTAACGGACAAGCTGTAAAAGAAGAATACCGTGAAAAAGCTTATTTCACCTTTAATCTCTTTCCAAAAATTGAAGAGATTAACTACGAATCACACGTGCAGTATATTCCACATTTGAACATTATTAAGTGGTTGCAATATTTGCCAGCAGAGGTATTAGAAATTCCTGTTCGTTACGGACGATCAGAAAAAGTAGCAACAGGTCGAATTAAAATTGACCTCAGCGGTGATAACCGACAAAAATTGAAAGATTATTTCAACAAACTAAACGAAAAACGTCTGTCTGCAGTGACATTCCCAGATTTGGCAGGTTGTGACGAGAAAAAATCGGCCGTTAAGAATTACTCTGACCTGGCACAATACGGGAAGGTTTTAAAAATGACCATGACCCAAACAGGTGATATCATGAAGCCATGGCCAAATGATCATGAAGTAGATTTTAACACCGCAATGGGTTATGCTGCTGTTGAAAAAAGTGATGGTAGAGTTGAAATTATGCCTTTAGAATTCCGTAAAAAACCGGTTGAAACTTCATGGCAATGGTGGTCTGTTGGGAAATTCCCAGGCCTATATCCAATGCGAGGGAACGATGGTACTACTATTAATGCTGTAAAAAAACTTGAACACGGCTATCAAATTCCAGCCGAAAACGTTGCGAAGTGTGGTTATTGGTATGATCAACAATAGGGGTTAATCAAATCAAGCCAACAGGAGGACTGCTTTTTAAGTGGTCCTCTTTTTTATTCAATACCTTCCCAAAAGTCATAGACAAAACGATGACCTTCCAAATAATTAATATACTGTGTGGTGGAAGAAATATTGGGAGCATCCTCCGTGGGGAATTCAAAATCTCTAAGATCCTTTTCGGTTCCTATGTCCATATCACCATCCAAATCGGCATCAAAAATCCAGCTTTTCATATTGAGCTCATAAGCACCATCTAAAAATTCGTAGGTAGCCAATCGTTGACCAAAAAATACTTGATTCCAACTTGAAGAATAAACAATGGTATGGATATCAAAACTACCTGGAGTTCCTAACAAATAAGCTGTCAAATTTTTATCCATTCTTACTCTCCCCAATGCAATGCGGTCCGATAAGTCCAACCCTATTTTAATCCAATCTGCTTTCCTAATTTTGGTCCCCTCCCAATTTTGCCCATCTTGTTTCAGAAAACGATCAGGCGAAATACAAAGTGTATCCTCCTCAATCCAGGAAAACTGATTGCTCAACTCATCAAAAATGTTTGAATTTTCCCCATTACTACTTTTAAGTGATAGAATCACAAAAGCCATCCCAATGAAAATCAGAGCATTTCGGAAAAACTTCAAATAGGTTCTATTAACAGTGTTTAGTAGCATATAATGCCCCAAGTTCTTAAAAATTTCGCTTCGCTCATATTAAATTAATGTAAAATAAATTCCATGACTTCTGTAAGTCATTTGCTCTGTATCCGACTGATACCGCAGGATTCAACAATTTCTTCATCGGTATGTTACGATACATAGTATTCTTCTTGACTTTACAAACAGCCTTGTCATTTGGGCAGTTAACTACCTCGGGAATAGTTGGAAAGCTTAAAGATTCTAACGGATCAGCCATTCCAGCAGCCAAGGTTCAATTGACGTACACACCTACTCATCACGTCCAAACAATTCTTAGCGAAGAAGACGGATCTTTTGTTTTTTATCAACTACGACCGGGAGGTCCTTATATGTTAGAGGTTTCATTGATCGGATTTGAAAAAGTGTCACTCGATTCCTTTCAACTGCTATTAGGTAAAGAGCATGAAATTTCTTTGGTCCTCAAAGAAAAAACCAATAACCTCAAAACTGTGGAGGTAAAGGGTAACAGAAACGAAAAAGATGGTGTTGGAGAAAATATTTCAGGTGAAATGATTCAGGACGTTCCTACCCTATCCAATTCGATGAAAGACATTACCAAATTATCGCCCTATGGTAATGGAAATTCAATTGCAGGAAGTAATTACCGATTTAATAATATTTCTATTGACGGAGCATCAAACAATGATGTCTTGGGATTTCAGGAACCAGCCAGTGGAGCAGGTGGATCTACCGCAGCAGGTACTCCAGGAGCATTGAGTGGAACTTCTCCCATTAGTTTTGAGGTTATTGATCAGGTACAACTAGACATTTCGCCCTACTCTGTTAAATACGGAAACTTTACCGGTGCCAACCTAAATGTAGTAACAAAAGGAGGTAAAAATAAGGTAGAGGGAAGTGCCTACGGCTTTTATCGTGGACAATTTTTGACAGGGAAAAGTGTAGATGAAGAACGCGAAAAAATAGAGTCGTTTTTGGATTATCGTGCCGGGGCAAGTATCAGCGGGCCCATTTTAAAGAACAAACTCTTTTACTTTGTCAATTACGAACGTTCTTTTCAACGAACTCCCATTGGCTTTTTACCGGGTAGTCCAGATGCTAATATTGACAGAATTACTTTGGATCGAATTGAGGATACCTTGATTAATCGATACGGATATGATCCTGGACTATATACTTCTCTTTCACGTGAAATTATCAGTGACAAAGCTTTTGTTCGATTAGATTATCAAATCAATTCCAAAAATGCGCTTTCAGTAAGGCACAACTTTGTAAAAGCCTCTGCTGATCAATTAGAAAATGGACAAAACTTCTTCAAATTCAGCACACAGGGATTTACACACAATAGTACAACCAATTCTACCGTGGCCGAATTAAAATCAACGCTTAAAAAAGGGCATTTCAACAAGCTGGTAGTAGGCTTCAATAACGTTTCGGATTTCAGAGGTTATGAAGGAGATCCATTTCCTCACATTCAAATCAAACATAACATTGTCAACACCATTTATGCAGGAACCTATCGGGAAGCATCTATTTATGGACTTAATCTCAATACTTTTCAACTGAACGATAACTACTCCATCTTCAAAAAAAATCATCATATCACTATTGGAACTAACAATGACATTTATGGAATTGAATACCGTTTTTTAACTGCCTGGAATGGGAGATGGGAATACCGTAGCGTAGATGATTTTTTTAATGATCGTCCGGCCCGAATTAGAGGAGTTTATAACTATACCGACAATTCCTTTGAATACAACAGAGACAATCCTTCAGCTGATTTTTATGTGATTCTCTCCAGTCTATATGCCGAAGATGAATGGTCCATTGGAAAACGTTTTAAACTCTTATATGGATTACGTCTCGATGCCCAATTTCACCCAGCTAGCATCAACCAAATAGATGAATTAAAAAACACGCCGGAATTGGCTCAATATACCAACTCATTTGGTGGAATTCCTGACCTGAATCCACGTTTGGGATTCAAATACAAATTGGGTAAAAAACAACGATCTAAACTAAGTGGAGGTTTAGGATTGTTCACGGGCCGAATTCCCTTTGCCTGGTATGCTTACGCTCATTACATCTCCGGAAACAATTATGGTAATATAGACATTCGACCAGGAGGAGATGTTCAACCCTTAACTACTGATTTATCAGAATTAGCCTCGTCACAGCCAGGACTTACCGAAATCAATTTGGTGGATAACAATTTCAAACTACCTCGTGACTTAAAAATGAGCTTGAACTATACCGTTAACATCAAAAAATGGGAGATCACTTTTGAAGGAATTTTTTCAAAGTCCCTACAAGCCATTCAGTTCAAATCACTCAACTTAAAAGATTCAACCGCCAATTTGGTAGGAGCCGATAATCGTTCTTACTACTTGGGCTCTGGAGCTGATAAAAAAGTGAATCCGAATTTTACCAATGTGTTTTTATTGACCAATACCAACAAAGGATATCGCTATAATTTATCGGTTCGATTAGCAGGAGAGTTATTACCGAACCTCCATCTAATGTCGGGTTATGCCTACGGAGTGAGTAAGGATGTTTCTAATGGTGTTCGGAACTCTATGGCAGCTAATTTTAGCTGGAATCAAGCCATCGATTCAAATAATCCCGGACTTTCTCATTCCAACTTTGATCTGAGACATCGATTTACTTCTACTTTATCCTTTACACCAAAAATTGGTAAACATCAAAGTAAAATTATCTTGTTCGGAAATGTCCAATCAGGAAGTCCTTTCTCCTTTACTGTAGAAGGAGATTTAAATAAAGACGGATCATCAAATAATGACCTTATCTACGTTCCGGCTAACGCCAGTGAAATTAACTTTGAGCCTATTGTGGGAGAAAATGGAGCTATTATTGCCACTGCAGACCAACAGTGGCAGTCTTTTGACTCATATATTTCCGGCAACAAATACCTTTCTTCTCAAAGAGGGAATTATGTTGAACGAAATGGCGCCCGAACACCTTGGAACTATCAGGTGGATTTGAGACTAGAGCAACGATTTAATTTGCCTAAAGATCAATCGTTGACAGTATCACTGACCATTTTAAATTTCACCAATTTGCTTTATTATAAATGGGGATGGCAAAAGTTTGTTCCAAACAATCAAAATCAAAGTTATCAGGTGTTAAAGTTGGATAGAATTGAAAATGGAGAAGCCTATTATCAATTTGAAGATCCAAATAGTGACCCGTGGCAGGTGGACTTTATTAACTCCCGATGGCAAGCACAACTGGGATTGCGATATACCTTTTAAACAAAAAAGCCGCCTCGAGATTTCGAGACGGCTTTTTCTTTTATTCTAAATAATTATTCTCTGATAATTTTTACCGTTTCTTCTTTGTCTTTAGAAAGAATCTTAACCAAATAAACTCCTTTTGGTTGCTCGCTTAAATCAATTGATTTTTGATTGGATGCATCTCCTTCCAAAACAATTTCTCCTTTTAAATTGGTAATGCTGTAATGGAAATCCCCAGCCTGTTCAATCTTAAATTCTCCTTGATTTGGATTGGGATAAATAACCGTTGATGGAGTTACCGTCTGCTGGACATCTTCTAATTTAGGGACATCATTTGAAGGCAAGGCAGTAATAACTACTTTCCCATGACCATTATTGGTTCCAGAGGTATTTTCCTGATCAGTTCCCACATTGTAGGAACCACCTCCACCACCATTTCCCCATTCTTCAAATCCGCAATTTCCAGCACCACCTGAGTAGCCTCCGCCACCGCCACCGGTACCTAAAACTGTTCCGCCATTATCGTTGTAGCCACCGCCACCACCGTAACCGGCATGCGAACCATCATAACACAATCCTCCAGCTCCACCATCCAGGTACGATTCACCACCCGAACCTTTATTTTGTCCATCTTCACCAGCAGAATAAAATCCGCCACCACCGCCAGAGCCTAAGTTCTTTTGGTCACCTCCAACTCCTCCTTTTCCAGCTCTTGACGCTTTTACTTCAGAACATCCGGCATCCATACCCACTGTTCCATTTTCAGTTGCAACACCAGGCATTCCGTTAGCAGGAAATGTACAATCTCCCGACGCTCCACCACCGCCACCGGCAATAATTAAAGGCTCATCGGTTCTTTTTTCAACTACAAAGGTTCCTCCACCTCCGCCATTGTTTCTATCTCCGGGCCATTCCCCAACCAATATGTTTAATACTTGTCCGGGTTCAACCTCAAATCTCCCCTCCATAGAGGCTCCTAATCCTCCCGAAAATGAGCCACTGTTTCCTCCTTGAGCACCATAGGCCTCAATTTGAATGTGATGAACCCCTTCAGGAACCGTATAGGTTTGAATATTTCCCGTAAAGTTGTAGACCTCCTGACCATAGGTCAAAGTCCCTAAAATACTGGCTGTACAGAAAAGTAAAACCTTAGAATATTTAGCCATTATCCTCTTAAATTTAGTGCAAGTTATCCATTTCAGCATCCGCATTCCAGACCCCTCTATTTTTTTAATTAACAAGCCTTTATGAATATTGGCCTGTATATGGACTCAAATACGAAAGCTGCTACCTTGCAAAAAGCAGGCCATACTGTACTAAATTTCAACTTTATTTTTGCTTGGTTTTATTCCAAAAGAAAAGGCCGACTAAAAGCCGACCTTATCCTATTAATTATGAATTGTTTACTTATTTTTTCACTACTCTGAAAGTTTGTTCTTTCCCTTCAGAAATTACTTTAAGAAAATACGTTCCTTCAGCAAACCCACTTAAATCAAATGTCTCTTTATTAACAGCTTGTCCACTCATAACAGCTTCACCTAAAACATTGGTTAAGTTATAATTAAACTGTCCTTCTAATTCAACTTGGAATAAACCATTTGTTGGATTAGGATAGATCTTTGCAAATGGTAACTCATTTTCACCGAATCCAACATGAACAACCTGACAAGCGGAAGTATCTACACAACCTTCATACGTTACCTCAACAGCATAATCTGCATCGGCTGTTGGTGAAAAAGTTTGATCTGTTTCTCCTGAAATTGGTGTATAATCAGGACATTCTAGCCATTGATAAGTTGCACCAGCCTGATTGGCAGTTAAATTCCCAGCTCCTACTGTCATGCTGACATCAACAATAACAACAGTTACTTCAACTTCGTCTGTTGCCATGCATCCTGTAGAATCAATAGTACCTGTTAGTGTATAAGTTCCATCAGCTGTTGGCACAAAAGCAACTCCATCTTCAACTCCTCCATCCCAGCTCCAATCTGTTGCTGTTCCTGATGCAGATAAAGTAGCTTCTTCACCTTCACAAACCGATACATCTTCCCCAGCATCTACCGTTGGTAATTCAAATACGACAATATCAACTGAAAATCCACAATCATCAACATCATCAGAAGTAGCTGTATAAGTAGTTGTTCCTGCCGGAGGAGTAAATGCTTCTCCATCTACTACACCACCATCCCAGCTAATTGTTCCTCCACTAATAGAAGAAGCAGTTAAAGTAACCATTTCGCCATCGCAAAGGCTATCTTCTGAAACTGTTGTCGTTAAAGGATTACAAAGAATAGTAATAACAACCTGGCCATGTCCTGTATGAGTTCCTGTAGCGTTGACCTGATCAGTTCCTACATTATAGGAACCTCCTCCACCACCATTTCCCCAATCATCAACACCGCAATTACCCGCTCCACCGGAATAACCACCGCCTCCACCTCCGGAGCCAAGTACCCATAAACCATT
>JAKSBJ010000311.1 GCA_022361195.1 Flavobacteriales bacterium | reverse complement strand
GATGAATACGGTCTTTCCCTATATCGTGCTGGGAAGCCTGTTCGGAGCGTCGGCCGGCGGGCGATCCCTGATCAAGTTCGCCTTCATCGCCACCCGCCGGTTGCGCGGCGGCCCGGCTCACGCGGCGATCGTCAGTACCGCCAGCAATAGGGTCCAGCGCATGTTTCTGTGCCTCGTCTGTCAATCTGAAGGATAATCTAGCAGATCGCACACCGGTCGCCAGCCCTGATTGTCGGTTGAGGGCATTGGGCTTGCCAAGAACCTGTCAGAGCGGCACAGTCAGGTCATGTTTACCATTGAGCATGAATTCGACTCGACCGTTGTGACCCTGGTGGACGAAGGGGAAACCCCTTTGCAAGAGGACATCACAATCAATTCCTTTGCTGAATGCGTGACGGTCGAACAGTTCGATCCACGTACGGATCAGGTGCAAAAGATCACCTTTTCGCCCGAGATGTTGCGCGATCTGGCCGCCGCGCTGGATCTGCCCGAGGGCGTGTATCAGTTGCGCGAAACAGATCCACAGCCTTAATCGCGAATGACAAAACCGTTTGGCAGGATGTGTGACCGCGTTTCAGCTCCAGCCGCGATGGCGCAAGGCCCAGGGTGGTGGCAAGCAGCTTTTGCCCGAACGGCGATATCCCAGCCGGATTTGGCCAGATCAGATAGGTCGGGACAGGATCGGATATTAGGTCTCGCCATGGGTCATAATTGGTCAGAAACCTTACCCAAAGACCATAGACAATTCCCGGCCCAGCCCGAATAGTGCGCAAAGGCGGCGACATAGAGGTGGGCAATGACGACTGGCTTTTTCTGGGATGAACGGTGTTTTTGGCATTGCGGCGGAAACTATGCGTTCACTCTGCCGGTGGGCGATCTTGTCCAACCTTTAGCCGCGGGCGGATTGCCGGAAAACCCGGAAACCAAGCGCCGGTTACGTACGTTGATGGAGGTGACCGGCCTGACCCGAGATCTGGATATGCGTAGCGCGGCCCCTGCCACACGGCAGGACTTATTACGTGTTCATCCGGCCAGTTACCTACATGATTTTAAACGTTT
>JAKSBJ010000119.1 GCA_022361195.1 Flavobacteriales bacterium | reverse complement strand
TGAAGCCATGTCTGCCTTGGAGAAATACCTTTCAACTTCTACCATAGAACCAGAATTGGCCGAAGTTATTCGCTTGAGAGCATCCCAAATTAACGGTTGCGCTTACTGTATCGAGATCCATTCAAAAATGGCCTTAGATGCAAATGTGCCCGCAAAGAAACTCTTTGCTTTATCTGCCTGGTGGGAATCACCTCTTTTTTCGGAGAAAGAAAAAACAGCTTTAAAAATGACAGACGAGATCACCCAAATTTCTAATGGTGGTGTAGGGGATGATACTTTTTTGGCCGTAAATAAACATTTTACGAAAAACGAAATCGCTCAAATGATCATGCTAATTGGTACCGTAAATATTTGGAACAGAATGGCGATTTCAACGCATCTGTTTCATGAAGAGTGAGCTTAAATACTCTCTTAAAACTTCGTGTGAACTAGTGTACTAATTCTAAGTACGCTAGTTTTTTGTTTTTAATGGATTGGTTGGGGGTATAAAGTTAATAGATTCATTACCGGGAAGTGTTTTTTAATTGAATGAGCAAATTATGAGTTCCGGAATTTTGAAACGGTAATGGGTAGCTGATTCAAATTGTTACCACATATTCAATTTTTTGTGCCATTTATTAATCGAGTTTTTTTGTTTTCGGTAAAACGCTTATTTTCAATTCGAATGAAATGATGAGATAGTTGATTAAAGATTTGGACTAAAAAACCAAACCTGAAAATCACTAATCCCGTCTTTTAACAAAACGGCTTAATACATCCAAGTCCATGATAAAAGGTAGTTTTATTATATTATTAATTACTCTTTCTGCTTTACATGCAAAAAGTCAAAATGTTGTAGTTTTAGAAGCCTCAAAAGACGCTTACCTTAATACCGTTATCCCGAAGAAATATCAGGGACATGTGCAGAGTATTATTGCTGCGGGCTGGACATACGGAGGTGAATATGGAAAGGGCCGAAGTCTTTTAGGATTTGAACTATGTCCCTTACCCGACAGTTTTGCTTTAGTTAGTGCTACTTTGCATTTATATCATGATTATTCTGCTGGTCATACCGGGCATACAAATAGTGGCTTAAATTCGGATAAATTGTATAAAACAACTAGTTATTGGGATGAGTCAACTACTTGGTCTACTCAACCTTCTTATGATTCAGGAACTTATGCTAGTATTTCCAGTTCGAGTACCACCACACAAAATTATTCTATTGATGTTACGGAAGTTGTGAATAGTTGTATTGCTTCATCAACAGAAATAGGATTTTATCTAAAATTGAATCAGGAAGAAACGTATAGAAGTCTGGTGTTTGCATCAAGAGATCATCCAGATCCTGAAGTCAGACCAAAGTTGGAGTTAGTTTATTATACAGATGATACATCCTGGTGTGACTCCCCTCCGGTTCCGTCTCCAGCTTCGTTTTCAGTTTCGTCTCCGATTGATAACTTAGAAGATTGTCTAAATGAATTAACAGTTCCCAATGTATTTAGCCCCAACGGAGATTACGTCAATGATTATTTTGAGATTGAGGTGAAATGTCAATCTTCTTTTTTTCATATCGTCATATTAAATCGTTGGGGAAATATTGTTTATGAATCTAATGACTATAATTTCAATTGGAATGGGAGAAACAAAAGTGGTACTACGGAATTATCGGAGGGAACTTATTTCTATCGCATTATGATTTCCAATAGTGAATATGAAGTGTCTAAAAGTGGTAGTATTACTCTGGTTCGTTAGGGATAGGATGAACAATCCTTCTTAGCTGTAACAAACAGTCGCTAAACTTTGTTTAAACTAGTATGCTTAGAATTAGTACACTATTTCTTCTTTTAAGTCTACTGGGAATGTCCTATAGTCAATCCCAAAACAAATTATTTCGTATTGATCTAAACCAACAATTATCGAAAGATTCAGTTACCCTAATTGTAAATGATCAAGTTGTTTTTAAAGATTCTGTTTTGACTTACATTTATCAAGAAGACAGTTCTTATCAACCTCCTATGTTTCATTTTTCGGCAACCACTGTGGCATCCACTTTTCAATTTATCAATGGCAATACCATAAATACAAAAAATGGGAAACTTAAAATTGAGTTTTGGATCAAGAATGAAAAGTATCATTTTACCACCACTTTGTCCAAAGGAAAATACATTCAGTTAGATCTCAATGGAGAATGGCGTCAACAACATTCCTTTTTTCCCTATTTTTAGTTGATCTAACCCAACATCAACTTTATGAAAAATCCTCGGTCTATCCGGTTGGAAGATGACTTCATTGCCCAACATCAATTATCTACCTCCCCCCACCGCTAAATTCCCTTTTTTGGAAAATGTGGAAAGCCAGTGAAAACATTGCCCAACAAGCTTTAAATACAGACTTCATTCAAGGCATTAAAAACGGAACTTTAAATCCGGTAACCTATGGTGCTTTTAACATCAGTGATGCTTATTACTGCGTCCATGGCGCTGCAGATTATCTAACCGCGGCCAATAAAGCAACACATTCTGTTTTAAAGGCTTTTTTACTCAAAAAACACAAGAGCTATCAGCAGTACAATGACACATTTCCAAAAGCATGGCGCATCAAAGATGCCAACGGCATTGTTCCTTCC
>JAKSBJ010000249.1 GCA_022361195.1 Flavobacteriales bacterium | reverse complement strand
TCAACCATCTCCCTAAAATCATAGGTCCAGATGGTTTTAATTCTAATTACTTTTCGTCTTTAGAAACCTTGGTAGCGCGACACAAAGGCTACACTAATCAGGTATGGAATAACTCTTTTGTGTATTTGTCCAATAATGTGCTTTCGGAGTCTGAATTTATCAAGGATACACTTAATCGTATTGAGGAGTCAACAGTGCTTATTTCGCCTGAAGATGAAGAGAATTTTGCGATGTTGAAACCAATTCCAATTCATACAAAACCTCTCATAAAAGATGTATCAGCCAATCGATTTAATTTTGAAACCAATCATTCAGAGGAAGCTGCATTGCACCTTATTCAAAGCTATTATCCAGGTTGGGCAGCTTTCATTGATGGAGAGGAAACAACAGTCTATCAAACAAACACCATGTTTATGAGTGTGATCGTTCCTCCTGGGCAACATGAGGTAGAATTTCGTTATTGGAATAAAACGGCGACCATAACAGCTTGTATCAGCTATCTGTCTTTTTTGATCGCCATGGTATTGTTATCTGTTTATCACTATCGTGAAAATAAAAACTCAATCCCATTCCTTATTTTCTTTTGGGGAGTTCCGTTAACGATAATCTTTCGTTACTTTTTCTTCCTCTAAGGCAGGATTAATTTTCTTCGATAGAAAGTGATGTAATTATCTTTTTACTTCCTTGTGTTTTATTGTTTAAAGTGACCCGATATTTTCTTCCGGCACTTAACTCACCAATAAAGTATTCACTTTGTCCCGATTTCCCTTTGTGCAAGATTTTAAAATCAGAAGGTTTGTGTTTGGCAAAGAAGTTTTTTAGGATTTGTTCTGCCTGTGATTTTGAGTAAAGATCTCCCGTCTCAAGAATGGATAGATCAATCTTATCACTGAAATAAGCCGCGATTTTGGTAGCGTTTCCGGCTTTAAAGGCACTGACTATAATAGATTCAAAGGATTGTTGGGCAACTTCCACAGTGCGTTCTCTCTCACAGCACCCTCCCATATCGTTTTCAACGACCATTGGGGGTTCAGGCTGAGCCAAGGTAGTGGCTGCAGAGAACAAAATGGATAGAAACAACAATTTTTTCATTTTAATGATTCAAATATCTTTAATTAACTTTATTCAACCAAATCTAGCAATAATTAAGCCATAAAATTTTTCACCCTGCATGAAGTTTAAACTCATTTTAATTGGAAAAACCGCAAAATCATACATTTCCGAAGGAGAGCAAGAGTATATTAAGCGGTTGGCAAAGTACATTTCATTTGAAAAAATAGTCATTCCAGATTTAAAAAATGCAAAAAAATTAAGCTTTCAAGAAATTAAACGTCAGGAAGGAGAATTAATTTTAAAACAAATAGCTTCTTCTGATTGGGTCATTCTGCTGGATGAAAAAGGAAAAGAGTTTCGGTCAAAAGACTTTGCACAGTTCATTCAAAAACGAATGAATCAGGGGCCTAAGGGTATAACCTTTGTCATAGGTGGTGCGTATGGATTCTCAGATAAGGTTTATCAAGTGGCCAAAGAAAAAATGGCCCTTTCAAAAATGACATTTAGTCACCAAATGGTACGAATGATCTTTTTAGAGCAGTTGTACCGGGCTTTTTCAATTTTGAATAATGAGCCTTATCATCATGAATAATGGTTTCGATTGAGCTCATAGATTGGGGTATCTGGTTGGTTTACCTTGCCCTCATCTCCTTGATATTGTTTTTTTATCGCATATCAAGAGAGGAAGAGCATTACCGTTTTTTTCTATTTGGCTTTTCATTTAAAGTATTGGGCGGATTGGCTTTTGCCCTGGTCTACATTTACTATTATGCCGGTGGAGATTCGATAGAGTATTTTAAGAATTCTTCGGTAATGGTAGAGGCTTTTATGAACAGCCCTGGAGATTATCTGAGCTTAATGACTTCGGCTAGTTCAGAACTTCCGGCCGAATTGGCTTCTTATGCCGATAGGATGGGGTACTCATCAGGTCAGGAAGAATGGTTTATGGTACGAGTCCTATCAGTCTTTAATTTGTTTGGATTCAATTCCTATTTGGTAACCACCCTGCTTGTTTCTCTATTATCCTTTTGGGGGAGTTGGAAGCTGTTTTTGGTAATGGGAAAACGAGTACAAAATAAAATGTGGGCTTTTTTGGCAGTTTTTGTTACCCCTTCGGTAGTGTTCTGGGGAAGTGGAATTTTGAGAGATACCGTGGTAACAGTAGCCTTAAGTATTTTTATTTGGTCCTTTTATTTGATTTTTTTTGAGCGTCGAATCAGGTTTGTCAATTTTGTGATTTTAGTACTCAGTGGTTTCTTTGCTTATCGAACCAAATCATATGTTTTAATCTTGTTTTTGCCTGCAATGGCATTGGCTCTTTTCGTGTTATTAAGAAGAGGAATTAGAGTTGCAATTTTAAGAGTTCTTGCCGGACCATTGCTAGTTTTGATGTTAGGGATTTCAGGGTATCTTGGAATTATTTACCTCTCTAATGCCAGTAGTAAGTATGAATTGCAGGGTATTGAGAAAAAAGTAAAAGGGTTTCACTCTTGGCACACATTTCAGGGAGGATCGGTATATGATCTGGGAGAAATAGAGTATACAGCCATAGGTGTCTTGAGTAAGGTTCCCGCTGCAGTTAATGTAACTTTGTTTCGACCTTATATTTGGGAGTCAAACAACATTGTAATGTTATTAGGAGCGCTGGAGAGTTTGGCCTGTTTGATTTTGTTTATCCGATTGCTGGTGATCCGTTACAACAGTATATCCTTTTTAGTGAAGGATCCTTTTATACTGATGTTGTTGATTTATGTGATCGTTTTAGGCTTTGTAGTCGGTTTTATTTCATTCAATTTTGGAGCCTTGGTAAGGTATAAGATTCCCATGTTATCCATGTTCACTTTTATTTTGTTGGCATTGAATTTTGATTCCAACTATCTTAAATACAACGCTGATAAAAATTAAGCGTTTCTGAAATCATCTTATCCAGCGTATAGTTCTCTTTTAAGTGCTGATAACCGGCTTCTCCCATGCTCGAACATTGTTCAGGATGAGCTAATAATTCTCTCACTTTTTCAGCCAAACTCTCACTTTCATAAGGCGTTGCAAGTAGACCCGTTTGTCCATCTATAATGTGCTCATTAAGAGCCGGAACATCAAAGGTGACTACAGTCTTTTTAACCGAATAGGCTTCGAGTAAAACCAACCCAAAGCCTTCGGCCTTAGAAGGAATTAAAACTACATCAGAAGAGGCCATATAATCAATACTGTTGGACTGATACCCCTTGAACAAAACTTGATCTTTTAAGTCCAAATCTGCCACTAAACGTTTCATTTCATCCTCAAAATAACCGCTTCCAATTAAAACAAGCTTCAATTTTGGGAATTGAGGCAACAATAACCTAACCGCCTCAATTGCCTGTCGATGACCTTTTAATTCCGTAAATCGACCTACAAAAACCAATTGCTTCGGACTCTCTCGTAGTTCGGGATTTTCCTTAATGTGCTCATTGTTAAAATCAAAACCATAATAAATGGTATCAATTTTCTCTCCTTTACAAATTCCATGAGACACAAATAAATCTCTTAGACCTTTTGAAATAGCAAACGAACGATGAATTTGTTTTTCAGCACTTCGGGCTACCCAATGGAATTTCATTTCCTTTTTTCCGTTGGCATCAAATCCGTGATTGTTCATATAGGTTTCGTCATGCCCATGTTTGGTTGAAACCAGCTTGAATTTTTTACGACTCAACTTGCGTGTGATGGCCATGAAAAAGTCGGCATGAATTAAATGCGAGTGCACTAAATCGGGCTGTTCGTTTTGAATGAGACGTCTGATTTGTGCGCGAGTTTTAAGACCAATTCGTTTGTAGTAAATGGTGTACACCTGAATGCCTGATTCCCTTAACTGACGATTAAACTCAGCTTCATCACCTCGTTGGTTTTCGGGAGTGAGAGACAAAAAACAAATGTCCAATCCTTTGGCTTTCATGGCAGGCAAGGCTTTGAGTAAATAGTTTTCTGCCCCGGCAATTCCTACGATTTTAGCTGTGTGTAAAATTTTCACTTTTGATATTTTCGAATGGTCAGTTTGTGAACCGTTTTTTGTGGTAGAATCGCCTTTATAATCTTTTTAAGGATGATTTTGACAGACTCTATCGTGTACCAACTATACAAAGTTACCCTTTTAAAGAAAGGGAAGCTATAATCAGCTATAACATTCCATCGTTCGTTATGCGTTTTTAACAGGTTTTGCTCTGAAGTTCCGTCAGCTTTTAAAGAAGCAAAAACCAAATCGCATTTTTGAAAGGTGATTCCGGCACGATGACGTCCATAAATAAAATCAAAATCAGCACTAAAACGGTATTTCAAATTGTATGGAAATTGCTTCATCCATTGTGTTTTAACCACCATCGCTTGATGACTAAAAATCATTCCGCGGTCAAGTAAACCCATTGCCAGAGGTTGATTAATTCGTTTGAAATAACCATAGTCAGCTTCATTCGATCCATAAACCAGGTCACAATCTTTATGAAGAGTTTTTAGCTGCTCAAGCATGTCCTTTGCATAAAATCGATCTCCGGCATTTAGAAAATAAATCCATTCACCATTGGCACATTCAATACCTTTATTCATAGCATCATAAATCCCTTTATCTTTTTCTGAAACAAAGTGATGGATTTGATTGGTGTAGCGTTGAATAATAGCAACTGTATCATCTGTACTTTTTCCATCAATTACAATCAATTCGTAATCCTGAAGACTTTGGTCAAAAACCGATTTCAGGGTTGCTTCAATTTCTTTTTCGTCATTGTAAACAACCGTAACGATGGATATGAAAGGTGATGAACTCATTGGATTTCACGCAATACGTAAAATATGATTTCGGATAGACGTTGATTAAAGGCATCCTGATCCCATTTTCTAATTTGACGATAACCAGAATCAATTAATTCAGCTCTTCGTCCCTCTTCTTCTAAAAGCCAGGAAAGTTTGTCTGCTATATCATCCGGATTAGAGGCATCAATTAATAAGGCCCCATTACCAACCTGTTCGGGCATGGCATATGCATCAGAAACTAAAGCAGGACATCCCAATAACATGGCTTCAATAGGCGGAATGTTAGTTGGTCCAGCTAAAGAGGCAAAAACCATGGCTTTGGCTTGCTTGTAAAAAGAATACATTTCGTTTTGAGGAATATAGCCTAAAATAGAAATGTCATTCTGCAAATTAGCTTCAGCAATTTCGTTGACAACCTTCTCGTAGTTATTTTTCTGTGAGCCAATAAAAACCATGTGGACATCCACTTGTTTTTCTTTGAGGGTTTTGATGGTTTTTACTAAGGCCGAATGGTTTTTATGTTCCCAAAACTGAGCGGGATAAAAAACGAAATTATCTGGCAGATTATATTTTGATTTGATATCAACCTCTTGCGAATTTTTAAGGTATAAAGGTGGAACGAAAGGGAGTAGATGAATACTGTTCGACTCCATTCCGTAAGACTCTTCTACATGTTTTTTACCCAAAAGGGAATCTACCAAAATACCTGCTGACTTTTTGCAGATGAGTGAATAATGACGTTCACGTTCTTTAAAAACATTCCCTTGATACTCCGAAAAATGTGGCTCGTAACGATGCATTAAATCATGAACAGCCGTTAGTGCGGGTATGTGAGTTTGATAGGTCAAACTGTCTTGCGAAGGGTAAATAATCAAGTCGCAATCACTTTTGTTAATAAGCCGAACGGATTGGTCAAAGAGAGCAGCATATTTATTTCTGCTTTTGAATGAGACTTTACGGACCATTCTCCCCAATGCTTTTTTGTATTTATTGGGTTTGGAATAAATGACGCTGATTTCTTTTGGAATTTGAGATCGCCAGTTTTCATCTTCTACAAAGCAGCTAATTTCAATCCGTTCATTTAAGGCATGAAGTCCTTCAATCAAACTCAATGCATATTGATAAATCCCGCCAGCTTCAGGCTTAGCAGCAAGGTATAATCCAATGTGAGGTTTGTTATTTTTCAAAACGGTTTCTGATTTTTACAGCAGGTTGTCCTTTTAAATATGAGTTTGAGGTAAAATGATCTTTGATGAGGGAATAACTCACCGCAAATGAGTTCTCTCCAATGCTGGTTCCAGGCATTAATACACAGTTAAGTCCTATCCAAACATTGTCTTTTAAAACGACAGGACTTTGAATAAAGTGAGCCTGATTGTAAGGCATGATGGAGACAATTTCTTTTTTGTTTTCGGGGTTGTACGGGAGGTTGGATTGAGAATAAACCTTTGTCCCAGCGCTGAGAGTACAATGCGACCCAATTTCAATTCCGCCAAAACCCATTAAAATACACTGTTGTACAATGTGAACGTGATTGCCAATGATAATTTCTCCGCTTTCTCCCGAAAAGGTCTCATTCATCACTATTTTTTGATGTCCGGTATTGGCTTTTCCCGCCGCCAGGATGGAATTTTTATCAATATGAATATCCGATCCTAGTGAGATGTATTTGAATCCACTAATGTGAACTCCTGCGTCAATGTAAACTCGTTTTCCACAAGATTTAAACTTGTTACGATAGATGAAATAGCGCAATTTGATACCCACATCTCCCGGCATGTGAATCAGGCAGGTTTTCCATAAGTAATACCAAATTACCAATGGGAAAAATATAATCTTCAGTGCTTTCATTCAAGAATCTCTAAAAGAGCCTCGGATACAGTTTTCATTTGTTCTTCTGTCAAATTTAAGCCACTTGGGATATAAAATCCGTTTTCGGCCATGAATTCAGCAACAGGATATTGTTCATTGATGAACAATCCCATTTTTTGAAAGACCGGTTGTTGGTGCATTGGATAGAAGAATGGGCGGGTATTAATGCCTTTGTCGGCAAGTTGTTTGACTACATCTTCCGTTTGAAAAGAAGTTCCTTTTTTTAAGATTAATCCAAATACCCAAAAAATATTGTCACAATAATCTGTTGTTGAAGTAGGTAAATGTACAGATTGGAGGTCTTGAAGAGCGTTGAGGTAATACGTTCCCATTTTTCGCTTTCGTTCTACAAATTCATCCAAACGTTCCAATTGAGCCAAACCAACTGCTGCCTGCAGGTTTGTAAAGCGGGCATTGGTGCCTAATTCGTAATGTTTAAAACGACGTTCGCGGTTAAAGCAAAGATTTCGTAAAGACTGAACTTTTTGAGCCAGTTCATCATCATCGCAAACAATCATTCCGCCTTCACCAGTAGTAATATGTTTGTTGGGATAAAAGCTGAAGGTGCTAATGTCACCAAACGACCCACAAGCCTTTCCATGACATTCTTGACCATGCATTTCGGCAGCATCTTCAACGATTTTTAAACCGTGTTTTTTGGCTAATTCCAAAATGGGTTTCATGTTCACCGCCAGTCCGTAAATATGAACAACAATAATTGCCTTGGTTTTGGAGGTGATTTTTGCCTCTATTTGGTTAACATCCATATTCCAGCTCCCCAAGTCAGAATCGATCAAAACCGGTTTTGCTCCTAATTTTACAATGGATGCTACAGGACTGATAATGGTAAAAGTCGGCACAATCACCTCGTCACCTTCACCAATGCCCAAGGCCTCTAATGCCAGATCAATGGCAACCGATCCGTTAACTACTGCCATACCGTGTTGTCGACCTACTCTTTGTGCAAAGTTGGCCTCAAAACGTTTCACAAAAGGACCTTCACTCGAAATCCAATTGGTTTCAATGCATTCCTGGAGGTATTTGAGTTCGTTTCCTCCTAAATCGGGTTCGTTAACGAGTATCATTTGTCTTTATAGATTACCTGATTGTCCTGAATAGGTTCAAAACGTTCTTTATCCTTGTTTTCCACATACGGACCTTGCTTTACTTCGATGATTTCTGCTTTTTCAAGCACTTTAAAACCATGTCCGCCAGCAGCCAGTAAAATCACATCTCCCTGATTAAGCACAGAGCTTTCAAGATAGTTTTGAGCATCATCATAATAATCAACTCTTACTTTTCCACTTTTAATGTAAAGCACCTCCTGGGTTAAACGAACTTCCCGTTCTACCTCATTATGAGTGTGCGGAAGAATCACATAGCCATCCGGACGATTCATATAAGCCAATTGCTGCGAAAAATCGTCTGGCGTAAAAAACTCAATGCCTTCGGCCTGATAATTAGATCGAATAATGATTGCGAGTTTTTTGTCTTTATGTGTAATTTCCTGAATCATACTTTTTTCAAAATGCGTATCCGCCAAAATTCTTTGACCTTTATTTTATAAAAGAACAGAATTAATCGAAATAAATCTGTTCTACGGTAGTCAATTTCTTTTGGTAAATGTAGTTCATTGTGGTCAATGTTCCCGATTTTTTCTCCGTAAGGATTGTGAGCAACACAGTTTGTTCCGCTACCATCCCAACCAATGTTCTGAACTAAGTTATGGGCCGAAAATAAGGTTAGTCCATTCGCCATAAATTGATTCCATTTATACAAAATAGCCCAGGAAGATGGTTTTTCAGACTCAGCTGCTTCAATTAAGCGTCCACTATAATCTGGTCCTCCCCAATGGTTGAAGGTTCGTCTAAGTTTTTTGGATGTCTTTAGTTCATCAAAATCCCGACGATTAAAATCTATTTTTTGCCATCGATCTTTCCAACTGGCCCAGGCCTGGTTAGAAGAGGTGGGGAGAAAATAAGAACGTTTGGACGATTTAAAAGGAAGGCGATAAGAATAAGCGGAAATGGTATAAACCGCTTTATTGTCTTTATACTGTTCTAAAGCGGCATTCATAAATTCCAGAAAATGCTTACCAACCAGCATATCATCTTCCAATACAATGACCTTGTCGTAAGTTTTAAAAACCTGATTTAATCCTGAGATAATGGAATTGGCAAGTCCCATGTTCGTTTCTCTTTCAATGAGTTGAACAGATTTAAAGCCTTTTTGTTCCTTGATGAGTTTTCGACATTCCATCACCAAATGTTTGTTCTTTTCATCGGCCGCCGCGTCTGAGAAAACAACTAAATCACTCTCTTGAGCCAAAACGCATTCTTTTAGCTTATTGAGTGTTATTTCCGTGTGTTTTGGACGGTTATAGGTGAAGAGAACAATTGGTGCAGGTTCAGGCATACCTTCCTAATTTACGAATTAATCGTTTTTTCATTCATGAAGGACTAAATATCCAGACAATTATTGGGGCGATAGAAAACAGATGTACTCCAGGCCATCACATTGATAGGGCCAAGGCCATAAAAGTCCAATCGTTTAAATCCGTTATTAATGAGGTGATCATAACCTTGTTGGTAGGCTTCTCTATCACTGTTGTCCCAAATAATTATGCCGTTTTCTGAAATGGCCTTAACGGCTGATTCGGCACAAGAATTTCGATCTTCTCCATCAATAATAATGATGTCGAACTTCTTTGCTTCTTCCAAAATAGCCTCGGCAAATTCACCTCCTTCTGTTCTACGATGAATCAACTTTAAATTGTCCGGAGCATTGCGTTCTACTTCTCTCAACCAATCCTTATTGTGCTCGCAAGCGGTATGATCATCTACTTGTTTAGCCCACCAAAGTGAAGAATTTCCACATCCATATTCAAAAACTTTGAAGTCCTTTTTTAAACGAGGAGTCAAAAAGTCAACAAAAGTGTAAGTCATCCATGGAATGGGATTCCCGTTTTGATCTACACAACGTTTTAGTTTAAAGGTTTTAAACCATCCTTTATCATGGAGATATCCACTTTTTTTTAAGGAGTAAAAGCTTAGTAAACCAAGCTTTGAAAAGAGAAAGAACCCTAATTTTTTCATTTACGAAGATGATTTATGGGCTTCATGAAATTAATTAATTTGCTGGAATAAAGATAGAGGATAAAGAGGAGAACAATTCCTGCTTTAGCCAAAATAGAAAGCCAAAGGTTGAGTTCTAGTTTTTTAAGTTCAAAACCTCCTAAATACATAAAGGCAAATAGGAGTAAAAAGGCGAACATTATTTTGACGTACGGAAATTCCAAACGGTAATATTGTTGGGAGATAAAGAAGAGCGTGAAATTGTTAAAACAAACACTGATTAGTGTTGCACAAGCTGCTCCAAGCATGTGAAATTCTTTAATTAAAAAGTAGTTCAGCGCGATGTTGAGCATAGCTGATATGACGACGATAACCCCAATAATTTTGGTTCGCTCCTTAATGTGTAAACCAATGGAGAACATACTAAATCCTGTAAAAAATACTGAGAGGTACAGTATGGGCATGATAGGGGAGGCCCCATAGTATTTTTCATTGGTGAAAATAACAAGGGTCTCATGTGTAAAGAGCGATAGGGTTAATACACCCACCGATCCGGCAGCAATGAACAAACGAAAAATACGTGCGAGTTGATCTTTTGTGTTTTCGTTGAGGTGTTTCTCATAAACAATGGGACCTAAAGCCGATGAAATTCCTAAAATAATGATAGAGATGAGTTGGGAAAATTTAGATCCCATGGCATAAACTCCAGCATCAGACATGGACTGTTCTTTAATAAAAAGACGATCGGTAAAGTTGAGAATGACGTATGAAATAGCCCCCGGAATTAAAGGCAAGCTATAGCGAAATAAGGGTTTGAGTAATTTGCTGTCTACTTTAAATAAAAGTTCCTTTCGCAGCACGATGGTTTGGGCTATGATGATAAAAGGAGTGACGATGATAGAAGACAGGTAAACTCCATCCACTCCCATTTTATAGTAGATGACAAATAATAAGGTGAGCAGAGTGGTTAAAATAGCGTGGGTAAAAGAAAGCAAAGCAACGGCTTTTGTCATCCGTAAAAACCGAATGTAAACGCCAATGAAATAGAAAATTCCGGTTAGGGTAATGGAAATAATGGCCCACTGAAATGTTCGACGGGGTATTTCTACATCAGCAGATAAAATCTTGATAAAAATGTCAGGAAATAAAAGAAAAAGGGCTGTCCCAATGATGTAAAGTAGAATGACAAACCAAATGGCTGTAGAGGCAATCATTCTTTTTTTATCCTTGTCATTCGTAGGCTCGGCCACATAACGTCCCATTCCTTGATTGAGTTGTAAACACAAAACAGAGGTTACGAATAAACCAAAAACCGATAAAATATCTAAAATTCCAAAATCAGAAGTAGAGAATAAGGAGGCATAAAAAGGAATGAGTATAAGTGTCAATCCTCTCGTTAGCAGATTGGCAGCGGTATATAATCCTCCCTCCTTAATTAGGTCCCTTAGCATAGGAATAAACTCTTCTTATTTCTACAAATATATCTAAAGAGATTAACCTATGTTTGCAGTTGCAAATTGCTTATTAAGGATAAATTGTTATGGAAATTGTATTTGCCACTTCTAATGCCCATAAAGCGGCTGAAATTCAAAGATTGTTGCCCAGTTCAATCAATGTAAAAACCCTGAAAGATATTGGCTGTGAAGAGGATATTCCCGAAACCGCAGATACAGTAGAGGGAAACGCACTGCAAAAAGCTAATTATGTGATGGATCATTATCAGACTAATTGTTTTGCGGATGATACTGCTTTAGAGGTCGATGCATTGAACGGGGAACCTGGAGTTTATTCGGCTCGTTATGCCGGTCCACAACGTTCGGCTGAGGATAATATGCAGTTGTTGTTATCCAAATTAGAAGGGAAGGAAAACCGTTCGGCTCGATTTAGAACTGTGATCGCCCTGATTTTGGAGGGAAAAGAATACACCTTTGAGGGGATAGTAGAAGGAAAAATAAGTCTTGAAAAATCGGGCAGTGAGGGATTCGGCTACGATCCTATTTTTATACCGAATGATTATTCGGTTTCTTTCTCTGAAATGAGCATGGAAGAGAAAAATAGCATTTCACATCGCGGACGAGCTGTCCGAAAGCTGGTTGAATTTTTAAAGAATTATTCCTCCTAGCATCTTATATTTGTACAAAAGTCAATTATGATTCAAAGAGCACAAACAATTTATCTGGGATTAGCCTTTATTTGCATGGTTTTACTGTTGGTTTTTCCAATTTTTTCGGTTGAAGTAAGCGCGGAAGGAGCAAGCACCGCAGCTGTTTTTGGAGCCTACGGTGTAATTGGAGAAGCAGAGAGTAATGAATTTCCAGTATACATTGTCATTATCATTTTAGCTCTTTTAAGTGCTGCCGGAATTTTACTCTATAAAAAACGACCACGTCAATTGTTAATTTGTCGTTTAAATTTGATTTTACATCTCCTTTTTACAGCCGGAGTTTATCTTTTCTATTATTTCGGTAAAGCCTTCGTCTCAAACGGAATTACTGTTGAAGGAGTGAATGCTGAAGTGATTTTTGGAATGGAGACTGGATTTTTTCTAATGATTCCAGCACTAGCCTTTATTTGGTTAGCTATTCGTGGAATTAAGCGAGATGAAAAACTCGTAAAATCATTGGACAGACTCAGATAGGATGAATTATCTGTCAGTAGAAAACCTCACCAAATCATTTGGGGTACGTGTAATTTTTGAAAATCTCACTTTTGGAGTTGACAAAGGGGATAAGGTGGCCATCGTTGCAAAAAATGGTGGAGGAAAATCAACCCTGCTCAAAATTCTGTGTGGAGATGGTACCGAAGATTCGGGCCGAATTGTTTACCGTAAAGGTATAAAGGTAGATTACCTTGAACAAGCAGATGACCTGAATCCTAAAATGAGTGTGTTTGAGGAAGTACTGAGTGCAGATACGAAAGAAGTTCGGGCCATTAAAGAGTACGATAAGGCTCTGAGAAATCCGGACGATCAGGAACTTTATGCTCGGGCGTTTGATATGATGAATGCAACAAATGCATGGGATTATGAGGTGAAGATTTCTACCATTTTGTCACAACTCAAAATTGAGGATAAGCAGCAAAAGGTTAAAGAATTATCAGGAGGACAAAAAAAGCGTGTGGCTTTGGCCAAAGTGCTCATCAATGAACCGGACATCATGATTTTGGATGAGCCAACTAACCATCTTGATCTGGATATGATTGAGTGGTTAGAATCGTATTTGTCTAGTACCCAAGCTACCATAATCATGGTGACGCACGACCGTTATTTTTTGGAGGTAGTGTGTAATACCATTCTCGAACTTGAAGATAAAACCCTTTATAAATACGACGGAAACTTCTCTTATTATCTGGAGAAAAAAGCACAGCGTGAGGAGATTTTAAAAGCCACTATTGGGAAAGCAAAAAACCTGATGCGAACCGAATTGGATTGGATTCGACGACAACCCAAAGCTCGTGGAACCAAGCAAAAGGCCAGGGTAGATGCTTTTGGCGAATTGAAAAAAGTAGCCACTCAAAAGGTGAAAAAAGATGAGCTTGAAATAACGGTACTTATGAATCGTTTGGGCTCAAAGATTGTTGAGTTGCACAAGGTGGGGAAATCCTTTGACGATAAGGAGTTGATCAGGGATTTTTCTTATGTATTTAAAAGAGGAGAAAAGATTGGAATTGTTGGGGCTAATGGAACCGGAAAGTCTACTTTTCTCAATATGATTACCCAAGGTATTGAACCTTCTAAGGGCAAAATAGTGGTGGGAGAAACCGTTGTGATGGCCTATTACCATCAGGATGGAATGAAATTTCGGGAAGATCAAAAAGTCATTGAAGTAATTAAGGATGTGGCTGAGTTTATTCCTTTAACCAAAGGGAAAAAGATGTCAGCCGCTCAGTTTTTGGAAAAATTCCTTTTTCCGCGTGATATGCACTACAACTTCGTTGAAAAACTGAGCGGGGGTGAACGTAAGCGTTTGTACCTCATGACCATCCTCATGCAAAATCCAAACTTCTTAATTCTGGATGAGCCAACCAATGACTTGGACATTTTTACCCTTGGAGTACTTGAGGATTACCTGCAAGAATTTGAAGGATGTCTCCTGATCGTTTCCCACGACAGATACTTTCTGGATAAGCTAGTAGATCATACTTTTTACTTTAAAGGAGATGGCGAAATCAAGGATATTTTAGGGAATTATACTGCTTATCGTAAGTTTTTAAAAGAGCAAAGCAACTTATCCAAACAAAAATCGTCTGAGAGCAAGACGGTTAAGAAGGATGTTTCCCGTGAGAAGGCTAAACTTAGCTACAAAGAAAAAGTCGAATTTGAGGCGTTAGAAGGGGAACTGGAGGAATTGGCTCTGGAGCAAACGAAGCTGACAGAGCAATTAAATTCAGGAGAACTTAGTTCAGAAGAAGCAAACGAAAAGGCGATCCGCCTGGGTGAAGTAGGTCGATTGATTGGTGAGAAAGAAGATCGATGGCTGGAGCTCTCCGAATATGCAACTTAAAAAATAAGACACTTACAATATACCGATCGGTATAATTGTCGTATATTTGCTTTGAAAATGATTTCGAAAGCTCAACAAACAGCTGATTTCATCGTGCAAACGGTGGCCCCAATATTCAATAAAAATGGGTATTACGGAACATCTATGTCCGACATCACTGCCGCTACAGGTTTAACAAAAGGAGCCATTTATGGCAACTTTAAAAACAAGGAAGAGTTGGCCTTTATTGCCTTCAAATACAATGTAGACAGGGTAGTGAATCGTATTAAGGAAGAGTTAAGTAAAATTGATTCTCCTTTACAGCAGTTATATGGTTTGTTGGATTTTTATCGGGAGTATAATGAATATACCCTCGATTATGGAGGTTGCCCTATTTTAAATATTGGAGTAGATGCCAATCACCAAAATCCTGAGCTCTTAACCCGAGTTCAACAGGTCGTTGAAAAACTGCAATTTTACATTGCAAAGATGATTAGTCTCGGAATTGAAGCCGGAGAAATCAAAGCTGTTAATCCCAATGATTATGCTAGACGCATTTTCTGTTTAATTGAAGGAGCTGTCTTTATGGCTTGTACCATGGAGGATAATAATTACATCTCTGAAATGATGGATCATGCTGAGCGAATCGTGAGATCAGAGCTAGAAAGATAAAATTTTTTTAACTAAAAATATACCAATTGGTATATTAAAATGATGAACATGCAACTGGCGTTAATACGAACTTATTTTGGATTTACTTCATTGGTAGATCCAACCACGGCTGCGTACAAGAGTTTTAAACTTTTCCAAAAGGTCAAGATTAAAAAAGTCCGAAAACGAGAAGAGGTATTTTATGATACCATATCAGTGACTGAAATTCCGTATCATAAAGAGCCAATTAGACTGTATGAAACTGGCAATCCGGAAGGAGATTTGGTTCTTCTGATTCATGGTTGGGAGTCAAATGCCGGAAGCATGTCTCAAATTGGAAATGAGTTGGCTCAAATTGGAAAAAGAGTGGTGTCATTTGATCTACCCGGGCATGCGTATTACGAATCCGCCTCAACTAACCTTCTGGAATGTAAAGAGGCCATGATGACGGTCCTAAATCATCTCAATCCGCAAAAGCCATTCTCAACCATATCCCATTCTTTTGGTTCAGCGGTAACGGCATTTTGTTTAGCCGAGGCAGATTATGAGGTGGATAAGATGATCTTTTTAACGGGACCCAATAAGGTTGAAAATGTCTTTAATGAGTTTAAGGAGGTAATTGGTTTAGGAGGAAAAGCCTATAAAAAGTTATTGGAGATCACGCATGACAAATTAGGACAGCCGATTGAAAACATTAGCATTCAACGGAATTTAAAGAAAATCAATTACCGCAAATTGTTGATGATTCATGATCGCTATGACAAAGTACTTCCGTTTTCCAATTCGGCCGAAATCAATGACACCATTGAGAATTCACAACTCATTGGCATGGAAAAAATTGGGCATTATAGAATGTTATGGAACGAAGAGGTGATTAAGCGCTGCCTTGGTTTTATAAAGGGAAAAGAAGTACTCTAGCCAAGAGAAATTAATTATAGGTGGACATTACTGCTTTAATTTTTTAATTTGGCAATCTGATGAAAACCTTGATTCTAGATGATGAGCAACCAGCCATCAATATTTTAAAAGGCTTTGTAGAAAAAGTGGCATTTCTCAATTTAGAGTTTGCCACTGATAATCCCATAGATGCATTGGATTATGTCCAAAATAATGAGATAGATCTTTTATTACTTGACATCGAAATGCCAGATATGAATGGTGTCGACTTTGTCCGAAAACTAACGTCACCTCCATTAATCATTTTTACAACGGCCTATGATCATTATGCTGTAGAAGGGTTTGACCTGGAGGTTATCGATTATCTGTTAAAGCCGATTCGTTTTGAACGATTTTTAAAAGGAGTAAATCGAGCGAAAGAGAAGTGGACAATTGAGCAAGGAACTAAAACAGATAACGAATTCATTGAAATTAAATCTGAATACAAGAATGTTCGTTTGGCCTATAAAGACATTCTTTACATTGAAGGATTAAAGGACTATGTCAAGATTCATACAAAGGAAAGAACTGTACTTACTCGAATGAATCTAAAGGGAATAATGAGTAAGCTTCCTTCTCAAAGATTTATCAGATTACACCGATCTTTTATCGTAAATAGTGCAATGATAGAATCTCACACACGCTCATTTGTGGTTGTTGGGAAAAAACAAATTCCAATTGGTAAGGCATTTTCAGATGCTTTCTTTAATCGTTAGTCTACACTTTCATAACATTAGTATACGCTTTTTGGAAAGGAATAGGGTTGACAAGATCTTTTTTCGTATTTCAAGAAAAGAGTTATGAATTACACCACATTTTTCTTCGCCGGAATAATCCTGTTCATGGGAACAGCCTGTAAAAAGAACGAAACGATAGATCCGGGAAACGATCCTAACTTCACCATTGTAGCTAACGACGATGGAAAACTAAAAAAGTTTAACCGGAAGGTAGAAGTGTTTGGGATTAACATTTATGCTTCTCGAAAAGTAGAGGATAGTAAGTTGTTGCATGCCGCAAATGTCATGGCACAGTATCTCGATAACGATGAGGATGGAGTTGTAGATAATCAATTAGTTGTGGATGCAATGATTGATCGAAAAGCATATCTGTTTATGTGGAAAAAGAAATTAGATCGCCTACATGATATTCCAAAAGGTTGGGAGGGACAGGATCTAGGAAACGACGAAACACACCCAACATTTGTGTCTTCGGGAAAAACTGGTGCTTTTGATGCGACATTAGAAGAAGTATTTCATTTAATCACGCATGTCGGTTATGCAAATGTATACCCCGAAGTATTCGGAGAGTCATCAGGGACATCAATTAGTGATGCAATGGATATTGCCCGAGGTGGAAATTTTGATAAAATTCCCGATAGTTATCCAGCAGATGCCTGGTATACTTATGACGACGGTACTTGCAAATATGATTGTCAGGTAACAGAATATCATTACTGGGCACTTACTTCAATTTTGGGGGCTCAGGAAAATCGCCTCTCAGAAATTGAACATGAATGGAGATTAAATACCAAGGAAAAGGTAGAATCTCAGGACCCGGCAATCTATGAGTTGTTAACTAATCCGGAATATAAGTTTCCTACTGTTTTGCCGGATGGAACCTACAAACACTAAGAAACAGTACTTATGAGAGTGTTATTTTATTTGGCCATAGCTTTGTTCTCAATGTATTTTTTACCAGCATGCAAAAAGCAACAAAATGTTCCTGCAGCTCAAACTTGTGATTTGTCAACAAGTCCTATTACTCAGGAGTATCAGTATGACTTTGAGAGTGAATTTTTAGAGAATTTTGAGAATAGCTCGCGTTGGATATCGCAAAATGCTGTAATTGGAATGGAAGAAGGAAAGGGAGTTTTAACTGCAGATGCCGAAAATACGTCAAATGCTTTGGAGGCTTGGCATTTGTATAAAGTCCAAATGCCCATGAACCGTTCCTGGGAAATTTCCGCTGAGGTTACGATTCCCTTATACTGGAATTCCAATGGAGGTAAAAAAGCTCAAGTAGGAATTGGTCTTTTTGTGGGTAAGCCCGTTGAATCGGGAGAATCATCGCAAGTTTATGAATGTAATTTTGCTTGTATTAATGGAAAACAACGTTTTGTTCAAGCGCAGTTGATTCAAAATAGGCTGGGTCAGGACCCCATTGATGTTCAATTTCAGCAGATAGACGATAATGTTGAAACATTAAATCTGAAAATACGGTATTGCGCTTCTTATTCCAGTATAAGCTTGCTTGCGGCAGGTAATCAGGTGGGGGATAGTAAACCCCTAAATAAGGCCGTCAGCGATTGGAATATTACAGAATCCGGGATGCTGGATATTGGAATAATGGGGTTTGCCGAAAAAACGACCATTAACGAGAACTCCCCTACAATTGATGAATTTAAGGTAGCTATTTATTAAAACAAAAAAGAAATGAAACGAAAAGATTTTATAAGAAAGGGAACAATTGGTCTGGGAACGATCATTGCTGTTCCAACGATTCTTGAAGGGTGTAAAAAAAATGATCCAACCGTTTGTCAATCTTCTCCTGAAGAGACGGCAGGTCCTTTTCCAATTAAAACACCAGCAGATTTAATAAATTCTAATATTGTTGGAGACCGAACCGGAATTCCATTGCTAATTAACATCACCGTTGAGGATGTAAGTGCAAGTTGTTCAGCTTTAGCGGGTGTTTATGTGGATGTTTGGCAATGTGATGCTAAAGGAAACTATTCCGAATATTCAGGACAATTGGATGGTGATTTTACAGGAGAAAATTTCTTGAGAGGAAGACAAATGACAGATGAATCAGGTAAGGTATCTTTTGTAAGTATTTATCCTGGATGGTATCCCGGGCGTGCTCCTCATATTCATCTTGAGGTACTTAAGGCCGATGGAACTTCTATTCTCATTTCCCAAATTGCATTTCCTGAAGATATCTCCAAAACGGTTTATTCACACACTAATTACAATGGAGATTTTGACACTAAGAATAAAAAAGATGGTATTTTCAAGGATAGTTTGGCATTGAATATGGCCCAATCGGTAAGTGGAAATAATACCGATGGTTATGTGTTGAATAAAACCATTAAGGTGAATGGATAACACTATAGTTGATTAAATCACGATGAAAGAAAAACAAAGATCAACGCTGAGTATAAGTACTCTGGTTCATTTCTTGAGCTGGATATTAGCTATACAGTTGATTTTTGATTTTCATGGATTATTTTATTCCTTTCAAGGGCTTTTTCATCCAGAAGAGCCCTTTTTCGATGAGGCTTTTTTACTCATTCCTTTGATGCTAATTCTATTTTATGGAAATAGCCATTTTCTAATCCCAAAGTTCATTTCTCGTCAAAAGGTTTTAGTGTACTTCTTGATTCTGATTGTTTCACTTTTGGCATTCATGGCAATTGGTTACGGTTCGTATCTCATTTTTACCCAGGCAGGCTTTTACTTTGGTATGGATGATGTCGAATTACTAGACAGCCTTTTGGTGAGTTGGGTTTTAACCATTGGCGTTAGTTCAAGTGTTGGATTGGTTAAGCTTGTTAGAGAAAATCATGAGCTGAGAAAAAAGGCCGAAAAGGAACAAAAAAGAGCGGAACTCAAGTATTTATCAGAGCAAGTAAATCCACACTTTTTGTTTAATACTTTAAACGCAATCTACTCATTATCATCTGAAGAAAATGCTCCAAAAACTACAGAAGCTATTTTGCTATTGTCAGAAATAATGCGTTATCCAATTAAAGAAGGAAAACATGAAAAGGTTAAGTTGTCGAATGAAATAACCTTTATTCAAAAGTACATTGACCTACAACGAATTCGTCTGGGGAACGAGTATCCAATAAGTTTCAGGATAGAAGGGGAAGAAAAGGATTTTGATGTAGCCCCTTTTCTTTTTATCCCAATTGTAGAGAACGCTTTTAAGTATGGAATAAGTAAGACAGATTTTACAGAGGTAAATGTTGTCTTTCATTTTGGTGTTGATGAGTTTAGTCTTAGGGTAAGTAATAGTTACCAGGACCGAACAACCAAAATGTCTGAAAAATTTGGACTTCTAAATTTACGAGAACGACTTGAGCTCATCTACCCTGAAAAACACGAGCTGGAAATTCAGGAAACACAGGAAAAGTTTAGTGTTAGTTTGAGCATTAAATCTTGATTCAGTATCTAGGAAACCAAATCCTGAACAGTAAAGATCAAGCGTAGAAAAGCATGGACAGCAATGATGGTCAAAAAACCAATTTCATCCTTAAAAAGCTTAACCTCTTTGACCAAAATTTGCAAATAAGCCAATAAACTAACTAAGCATAAAAAGCCTGTCACAATCAATAAAGGATTATTTACTCGCAATAGGGTTAAGAGCATGTAAATGGTTGGGAAAAAGATCACAATGCTCAAATGAATTCGTTTCCTATTGGTGTAATCGTTGGGGGAGAAAGCATAGAGTAAAAAAACACCCTGAATGATTAAGTAAGCAACAAATCCGTCATGTGATGGAATGGCGTATGGCATTAATGTAACACCAGTACTAAGTGCTGCAGCGAGCGTAATCCATCGAACGAACTTCTCTTCAATCTTAAAAAGCCAGAGTAATGCAAATAATGCAGATAAACCAATAATTACGGAAAAAATCATTCCTTATGCCTTAAAGTTTGGATTGAACCAAACCAGCAATACACTGTCCGAAAAACTCCCATCTATATTTCTGATTCGATTCTTAATTTCACCTTCTTTTACAAACCCGGCTGCATAAAAGATGTCCAGATGATCGAGTTTTGATATTGCTTCTACCTCTAACCTCCATACATCGGGTCTATGGTCGCGAATATAGTTCAAAACATGATACCCTAATGCTTTTGCAACGCCCTTTCCTTGTGCCTCGGGACGAATAATGATGGTTAAGTCAGATAAAATGTGAGTATAGCTTTCTAATCCGTTTTTTGTGGCGTGAATCACTCCCAATAGTTTACCTTCTTCATCCTCAGCGACTAAGGACACAATTTCATCTTCTTTTTTATTGAGAAGAGAGAAAATATAAGTTTCGGTAATTTCGTGTAAGCGTCTTGGAATTCCCTCGGTCTCTTGAGAAACAGAACGATAAATTTCCGCAACATGGCTTCGATCAATGTTTTGGGTTTTACGGATCTTCACGTAAGAAATATACTAAAAAAAATCGTCTTTTGGCCCTTAACCCTTGATTTTAAAAGTGTAACAAGGACCAGACGGTCATTATTTTTAAGAAGTTTATATCATGGAAAGATTCAGGGCATTTTCGGCCTGTAAACAATGTCTTTCGTTGTGACATACGATAAATTCAACTGCTTCTGCCACATTTAACTTGACTATGGCTCCAATGGCTGAGCTAAAACGAACTTTTTCCACTTTGGTTTGACGGTAAGCTAGAGTAAATTCTTTGAGCTTATCCAAACTTCGATAAAATCGCTCAAAATAATCTGCTAAATCTGTTTCGCGAATGGTGTTTATCTCCAAAACAGGCTGAAAAGACTTCATGGTTTTCATTTTAAAACGAATTTTTCCTTTTTGGGGAGGAAAGCGCTTAATGAGAAAAGATGGAATGGCAGTAGAGCGAACAGATTCGGTAAGGGTATCGGATGTTGATAGTTGTTTTAGTGCTGTTTCAATTTTTTTTCAAACTAGTTTATTTTAGGTCTGGTTGTAATCCATCCTAAAAGCAGTTTTTTCCTACTTCATCAACAATTTGTTGATCCATTCAAGGAGGAGAAAAAGGAATCATAGGTGTACTTTTTTCAAAAAAATATGGATGCTACAAATGGATTTGTTATCCATTAAAATTAGTTTAAATTTAGATGAACATAAAACTTATGTCAATATGAAATTATCGATTTTTTTCACTTTTTTATTCTCGAGTCTTTTGTCATTTTCCCAAATTGGAGCTACTATTCCTACCAGTAGAACAATTGATTGGACAATTTCGGGTTATCAGGGTGAGATTCCTGACGACAGTGATTATGATGTCATTGTAAACATTACGGAACCTCCATACAATGTGGACAATACGGGAGCTTCAGATATTACTGCGGGAGTTCAACAAGCCATCAATGATGCTGATGAGAGTCTATTAACAATGATCTTTTTCCCTCCAGGCACGTATAAAATGGACGGAAAAATCATATTACACACAAAAAAAAATGGTACTGCTCACAACAATGACAACAATATTGTTTTGAAAGGTTCCGGTCAATACCATACGGTTATAAAGATTAACTCGGCTCCTGTAGGAGCTGCAAATTATTTTGAGTTTTTAGGTGATGTAAATGCGACAGAAGCTTCCATACGAAACATTACCGGAGGATATTCTACTGGATCTTCAGTTATAAATATTTCATCAGAAATTACCGATTTAATAGCTGGTGATTTTGTCGAGTTTTTTGAGGATCCGGTACCAGAAGCTGAATGGAATCCATGGGGGTGTAATGGTGATGAATATGAAGAGAACCATCCTGTAGGGCAAATAGTTCAAGTACAAAGTGTTTCAGGAACTGAGATAACCTTTGTAGAACCAATTGGTATCTATGCTAACTCTGATAGAAACCCTCAGTTGAGAAAAATATATCCGGTAGCAAATTCTGGAATTGAAAATATGAGTTTATTAGTTGAGGACGATGCTCAATCAGGTAGAAAAACGATCACATTTGAATATGCGATTAACTGTTTTCTCAGAGGGGCTGAATTGGCTAAATCTAAATCTACTCATGTCATTTTAGAACATTCGGCACATATTACCATTCATGGATGTTATATTCATGATGTGGGTGACTATAACGACAACTATGGGGTATCTTCGGGTACTCAGCTTATTTCCAGGTGTTTGATCGAAAACAACGTAATAACAAAAACAAGACATTCTGTTGTATTATCTGGAAGTACATATGGAAATGTTGTTGGTTATAATTTTGCTAATGAATCGTATTTGGCCATCAAAGGAACCACTAAACCCAAAACAGACGAAGCTGCGGCTGACCTGCTATTACACGGTTATTATCCTACTGCAACACTTTTTGAAGGAAATGTATCCACAAGATTGCATTCAGATGAGTATGGAGGTTATCAAGGAAAATACAATACATTCTTTAGAAATATGCCTTATAAAGGCCCTCAAACTCTTCAAATTTGGGGGAATATATCAACTAATATATTAGGTAATCATAACTATCCAATAGTGAATTTAATGGAAAGCTGTAACGATCCCATTGACGTAGCTCATCTATGTGTCGATTGCCCTACTCTCTCTGACCACTCATACTATAGATTAAACAGACCTGTATCTTTTTTATCCGATCAATTCTATAGTTGGCCTCCAATTGGACCTCCAATTTCTGGCGGGAGTACTTCTACGAACTCAAACCCAGCAGAATATCGATATTCTCGGGGAGCTCAACAATGTGATCATAAAAGAAGTTCGCTTGTAGGATATTCTGTAAAAAATAGAGGTTTACTAACTGCAATAAACAGCGTTGTGTCTAATGAGGGAAAATTAGTTCGCAACCAAAATGAATATTCGATTGGTCGTTATAGCGTATATTCTGAATCCAACCCATTTGAAACAATTAGTCATGTTACTACAGCAAGACTCAGTGGAGGGACAGGACAGGAAGAGATTATTTATGTTATAAACAATCCTTTAGGAGGTACAGAAGTATATATAACTACAAATAAGATTCTTGCTCCAGGAACACCTCCCGTATTTTCTCAGCCCAGTGGAGAAATAACCGCTATAACTTCGGGAGATTTCTCAGGAACTGGCTTTGATGAAATCATTATTGGATATCTTGATGGTACCAATAAACCATTCATTTTCAAATCAGATGACCCGACTGATCTAATGAAAGAGACGATTTATTCAAACCCTTCTGTCTACTGGCGTATTGAAGCATTAACCACTGGAGACTTTACAGATACAGGAGATGATGAGTTGGTAGTAGGATTTAATTCCACAGGACTATCGTCGGCCATATATCGAAGCGAAGACGCATCTGACGTTGGTATAAAAATTTGGGAAGATTTATCGGGTTATTGGAATGTTGATGCGCTTGCCGCAGGGGATTTTAACGATGATGGAATAGATGAATTAATAGAGGGGTTTAACTCTACTGATGGTCCTGCAATTTATAAAATAATGAACGGTTTGGATTCGCCACCAATTTCTTTGTATAATGGAAGCAATTATTGGGAATTAGGAGCATTGGCAGCCGGAGATTTTGATGCTGATGGTGATGATGAATTAGTGTCGGCTTTTAATTCGGATGCCGAGGGCCCTAACATTTATAAGAGTGAATTGGCAATCAATGCTAATGCAGTTCCAATATTTAATAGTCATGAAATTTATTGGAATGTTCATTCACTCGCTATTGAAAAATGTCCGGGTTATTATGATCAAAATGGGGTATGTGATCCACTTGTTTATAATCAGGGAGGAGGAAATTATGCTCCTATTGATGATTCAATCGAAAGCGAGGATAACCTAGATAGTATTGTTACAGAAGTTAATCAGATAAGAGTTTTTCCAAATCCTTCAAACGGATATTTTACTATTGAATTTTACAAAATTCCTGAAAGCTCACAACACATTACCATTTATGATCCTATAGGAAATGTTGTATTTAAATCAGATATAGCGACGAAGAGTTTGGAAATCGATTTATCCAATACACCATCGGGTATTTATATTATACAGGTGGACAATGGTGTGGAAAATATTATGAAGAAAATAGTAAAATTATAAACCAAAGGTCAGGCTTCAAAAGCATTAACAGAGGATAATTTTTGCTTAATGGTTTAAGTTATCCTCTTTTTCTTTCTGTAAAAAAACACAGAGGAAAGGCATAAAAAATAGAATTCGCCATTGGTGCTCTAGAATAAATACATATCATAAAATTCCAAATGTGTCTCTGCTGATAATTCATAAGATTTCCTGAGAAATGGAGCGATAGATCTTGGCGACATGACTGCGATCATTGTTAAGGGTTTTATGGATCTTCACGTAAGAAATATACTAATAATTTTCATTGTTTTTAAGCTTAAGAGCTGATTTTAAAAGTGTAATGAAGTCTTTGAGGGCATTAATTTGGAGAAATTTATCCTTCCAAAATATTCAAGGCCTTTTCAGCCTGTAAACAATGTCGTTCGTTATGACATAAGATAAATTCAACCGCTTCTGCTACATTAAATTTGACAATGGCTCCAATGGCTGAATTAAAGCGAACCTTTTCTACTTTCGTTTGACGATAAGCCAGTATAAATTCTTTGAGTTTGTCCAAACTTCGATAAAAGCGCTCAAAATAATCCGCCAACTCTGTTTCGCGAATGGTGTTTATCTCCAAAACAGGCTGAAAAGACCTCATGGTTTTCATTTTAAAACGAATTTTTCCTTTTTGGGGAGGAAAGCGTTTAATGAGAAAAGATGGAATGGCTGTAGATCGAACCGATTCGGTAAGGGGATCGGATGTTGAAAGTTGTTTAAGTGCTGTTTCAATTTTAGGCTCATAAACGATGTAGCCCATGTTCATATGTTCAATAGCCTCTAGCGCCGACCAGCTTTTTTCTCCGGGGCGTTTTATCAACTCTTGTAGTGATTTTTGCTCCATTTTTTTCATTCTGGCTTCCAGCAGATTTAAACGTTCAATTTGATTTTCGGCAGAAATATTTACTCGTCCCATAATTTAATTTTTTTCAAAGGTCTACATTCAAAAAAAGCTGCATCTTGATCTGGATCAAGAAAATGAGTTGGACTCATTTTTCGGCGCGCATTCGACTAAAGGTCTCTGGTGTCATGTTTAAATAAGAGGCCAGGTATTTTTGAGGAATATTGAGTAAAGGAGCCGGACAACGTTCCATAAAAGCATCAAAGCGTTCTTTGGCCGAAAGGGTGATGATCTCAATTTCTCGATCTACTCGTCCCACCAACAACTGCTGATGAACAATACGTCCCCAGCGGTCAAATTCAGGATAACGATCAAACAAACTTTGATAATCCTCTAACGAGATGTAAATGAGTTTAGAAGGTGTTAAGGCCTCCAGGAAATATTTGGAGGGACGCTGGTACAAATAGGAATCATACACGCCCGAATAAGATCCGTCAAAAGAGAAACCAATCACTTTTTTATCACCCTTTAAATCCAGAATGTAAATTACCTGAACTCCCTCTATTACCAAATAAAACCGTTTCTCCACTTTGCCTGCCTCCGTCAAAAACTCATTTTTGCCAAATTCAATTTCCTTCCACATTTCATAAAATTCCAAATGTGTCTCTGGAGTCAATTCCAAAGGCCGAAAGGCATTATTGATAATATCCGCGTATTTGAGCATACCATTCAAATATAAGCAGAACGGTCTTTGCTCTATCCAATTTTTTTTGTGAACAAGTCAAAAATACTGTTACTTTTTGCCTCTTTATTTCCTATATCTTTAAAATCTTATAATCATTCAATTTCTGGATCACCCATGGAAATGCTCAGAACGGAAAATATTGTCAAGCAATATGCTGGTCACAAAGCCCTGGATGATATTACCATTTCAACTAAAAAAGGAGAAATATTTGGTCTGCTTGGGCCAAATGGAGCAGGGAAAACATCTCTGATCCGGATTATCAACCAAATTACCGGACCCGATTCGGGGAAGGTTTATCTGCAAGGAAAAGAAATCAAACGAGAAGATATTGCTCGCATTGGATACCTACCTGAAGAACGAGGACTATATAAAAAAATGAAGGTCAAAGAACAGGCTCTTTATTTTGCTCGTCTTAAAGGAATGTCCAAGCAGGATGCTAAAAAGAAACTGGAAGAGTGGTTTGAAAAATTTGAAATTACCTCCTGGTATGACAAAAAGGTTGAGGAACTTTCAAAAGGAATGGCCCAGAAAATCCAGTTTATTACCACGGTTATTCACGAACCGGAATTGTTGATTTTGGATGAACCTTTTAGTGGATTCGATCCGATTAATACCGAATTGATTAAGTCGGAAATATTACGACTAAAGGAATCTGGAACCTCCATTATGTTGTCTACACATAACATGAATTCGGTGGAGGAAATTTGTGATTCAATTGCACTCATTAATCAGTCTAAACTGGTTGTAAATGGTTCTTTGAAGGAAGTGAAAGAGCGTTACCGAACGCATACTTATGCTGTTCAGTTTAAAGGGTTGATGTTTGGTTTTGCCAACGCCCTTTTTGCGAGTTTCGCTTTGGAGCACAGTGAGCAAATTGATGAAGACAGGGCCATTGCTCATGTTAAATTGCTCAAAGGAAATACGCTGAATGATTTACTGAGAACCGTAATGCCTGTGGTTGAGATTGAAGCAGTAAACGAAGTAATTCCAACCATGAACGATATTTTTATTCGAGCCGTAAAGGGAGAAACAGAGGAAGGAGGTGATGAAAATGAGTAAGATAGGTTTAGTAATAGGACGCGAATACATGAGTAGAGTTCGTAAAAAGACGTTTATTCTTCTCACCATTCTCATTCCAATTTTAGTTGTTGGACTGATGTTCCTGGCCATGTGGCTGGGTATTGAAAAAACGAAGCATGTTAAAGTTTTGGTTGCTGACCCCAATGGTTTATGCGAAGGAGAAATTTTTATTGGACAGGATGAAAATCCTCCGGCAACATTTTATTTCTACGAAGATTTTGTGGATTCTGCTGACTTTGCCGGACGGGCCGATTTTCAGGAATACGATGTGCTCATTGCTTTAAATCCTGAAGTAATTACCAATAAAAAAATTGGTGGATTGTATCGTGAACAACCTAATTCGGAAACAACCACTTATATCCGAAATAAACTGGAGTTACGTCTGGAAGAGTATTTTGCCAAACATAAAGGAGTTCCGTTGGAAACTTACCGTGAAATCCGAACACCAACCCACTTTAAGCTAAAGGCGTTGGATGATTCTCCGGATAAAGAACTACAGGAAATAGCACAGGTAATTGGCTTGGTGTTTTCCATCTTCATTTTCATCTTTATTCTGGTCTATGCCGCGCAAGTAATGCGATCGGTTATCGAAGAAAAAACAAGTAGAGTAGTGGAGATCATCGTTTCTTCCATACAACCACGTAAGTTGATGATGGGGAAAATTGTAGCCGTAGGTTTAGTTGGGATGACGCAGTTTTTGATCTGGATTATCTTAATTTCAGTGTTCATGGTGGTTTTACAATCAACCATCTTTCCTGATTTTTCTGATCCTTCTAATTGGCAGGGAATTGCTGAAACAGGAAATGTGCCAGGGCAAATTCAAACAGCCATGGAAACTTCAGGTGAACGAAGTATTTGGGCTGATGCTATTTATCATCATGTGGATTGGGTTGCTCTAATCATTCTCTTTTTAATTTATTTCATTGGGGGATATTTACTCTACGGAAGTCTATTCGCAATGATCGGATCCGCAGTAGATTCAGAAACAGATACGCAACAATTAATGCTACCGGTGATGATGCCGCTTATGTTCTCATATTTGGTTTCCATTATGATCATGGGAAATCCGGATGGAGGCACGGCCATTGCTTTTTCACATATACCATTTAGTTCGCCAATAGTCATGTTGCAGCGAGTCGCAACAGGAACAGTACCGTTTTATGAGGTTTTAATTTCTTTAGCTCTCTTAATTGCGACCTTCCTTATGACAACCTATTTAGCAGGTAAAATTTACAGAGTTGGAATTTTAATGTACGGGAAAAAAGTATCCTGGAAAGAAATTATAAAGTGGATACGCTACTAAAGCAAGATTTTGAGAAAACGAATAGCGATCATTGATTTGGGAACTAACACCTTTAACATTTTGGTGTTGGATTTTGAAGAAGGTAAGCGAGAAATGGTTTACACTTCAAAAGTAGGAGTTGGTTTGGGAATAGGCGGTATTAATGAAGGTAAAATCTCAGCAGATTCGGCCGATCGAGGAATAAAAACCCTCATTGAATTTAAACGACAATGTGACGAATTGGAGGTGGATGAAATAAGAGGGTTTGGGACTTCCGCCATTCGTAATGCTGATAATCGAGAAGAGTTTATTCAAAGAGCTTGGGAAGAGAGCCAAATAAGCATTAAAGTAATTTCAGGAGTAGAGGAGGCGAGTTATATTTATGAGGGAGTTCGTTCCGGTTATCAGTTTTCTAAACCGGCTTTAATAATGGACATTGGGGGAGGAAGTACAGAGTTTATTTTAGCCAATTCGGAAGGGGTGATTAAAGCCAAAAGTTTTGAAATTGGAGTTTCTAGAATTTATCAGCAATTCCAGTTTTCTGACCCTTATTCAGCTGGTGATCGAGAAAGGATAGAAGGTTATTTGAGCGAAGAGATTGGAGATTTTTTTGAAGAAGTTGGGGTGGATGAATTGATCGGCGCTAGTGGTTCTTTTGAGACTTTTTTTGAGTTAGTTCATGAGCAGACTTTTCCGCAGGGAGAATATGTTTCTTTGAGTCGGGAAGCGATTGAACCTTGTTTGGAAGCCATCACCCGTTCAACGCAGGAAGAAAGAGATAAAAATGACTTTATTATCCCTATCCGAAAACAAATGGCTCCCATTGCAGCCATTAAAATTCAATGGATTTTAAATAAATTAAACATTCAAAATATTATTATTTCTCCTTTTGCATTGAAAGAAGGAGTTATACGTCAAATACAGTAATTATGCTAGCCAATTTATCAGAACAGGCTCGAATTTGGATTTTTCAAGCCGACAGGGAATTAAACGAGGAGGAACAAAACAGGCTCAAAGCTGTTTTTGAGCAATTTATTCCGCAATGGGCCACTCATGGCAATGATTTATATGCTGCTTTTGAGTTTGAACAACCTTACTTTTTAATTGTTGGAGTGGATGAAGCTAAAATGCCGGCTAGTGGCTGTTCTATTGACAGCATGATGCGTGTTGTTCGGGATTTGGGAGATGCGTTAAAAGTAGATTTTACGAATCGCCTCATTGTTGCTTATGAAGATCAAAATGCCGAACTTAAGTTGGCCAATACGGAAACCTTTAAATCTTTGATAAAAAAAGGAGAGGTTGATGAAAATACAGTGGTATACAACAACCTGGTTCAAACCAAAGCTGAATTGGAAAACGGATGGAAAACAACTGTAGCCAATAGCTGGCACAAAAATATGTTAGCCTTAGTTTGAGATTAATTTTGGGCATAGTGTTTATGATGGTATTTTGCTCTTTTGGGCAAAGTGAAATCATTGATTCTACTAATGTCGATTTTGATATTTTAAATGAATATATCCTCAAGGAGGTGAATAATTTACGAAAGCGTAAGAGAGTCGATACGCTTTTGGAAGATCATTCGCTGGATAAGGCTGCAAAAGATCATGCTGATTATATGGCTGAGCGTCGTATTCTGACGCATAGTCAAAAATCGGCCGAAAAAAGGTCTCCGCTCGATAGAGTTATTTACTATGATGGAGGTCACAACCTGGTAGGGGAGAATGTACAGTATCAAAACCTCCTTCAAATGCAGAAGAAGGCTAAAAATCGCCTCACCTATCAAAAACTAGCCAAAGAAATTGTTGGTAGCTGGAAAAAATCAAAAGGCCATTATGCCAACATGATTAACAACGATTTTAAGGGCGTTTCTCATCAATATGCAATTGTAGATGGCGTTTTGTATTGCTGTCAGGTCTTAGCGTCCGAACCTTTTACTCCACAGTATGATTACAAAGAAGGACCTGAGTTGTTTGTAAAGCGGAAAAAAGAATGCCTCAATTGCCGCCGAGTCCAGAAAAAAATGCGAAAAGATGATGCCACTTTAGGATGGTATTATGTGTCTAACGACTCGGTGTATTATTACAATACAGCACATTACAGAACGTATCGTTGGTACAATTCTAAAAAGGGAAAGTATCGTCTTTCATTTCGTAAAAATAATTTACGCAAAGTCTTCAATGCGAAAGGTGTATTGGCGATAGACGTTATTCATCATACCCAGTTTGATTGTGATGGAAAAAGTACTTTTCATAATTCATTGTATTACGATGGTTATTACCTGGATTATCTGGATAAGAAGCGAATTAAAAAAGAGGATATTCACCCCAGTAAAGAGATTGTAAAAGTGTTTGTAGGGATGAAACCCAGCTTTGTGGATACCTTTTATCAGGTAGATTTTGTATACATGAAACGGAAGCGTCCTTGCATGCAAAACAGCACTATTTATGTTAATCCTGATTATTTACAACCGGAGGAATATTTTGAAATTCCTAATCCAACTTTGGGAATGAACAAAAATTTGATCATTGAAGATTCAGTGGTCATTCGTATTCCATTTGAGAGAAATCAAACCGATCAGGATACCACTATCTTTCAACCCCTAATTAAAACGCTTAATGATTTGGTCGCAGCAAATCACGAAGTGCAACAAATCGCATTTACCGGAGTTGCCTCCATTGAGGGAAGTCGAAAAAACAATCAAAAATTATTCATTCGTCGAGGAAAAATCATCGAGAATTATCTCATGCGGTATTACAATGACATTCCATTTAGAAAGGAGTTTTACGAGAATTTTGATGATTTTCGATCTGGACTCACTTCGGTGGGATATACAGACTTAATTGGTTTTTCAGATGATTCTCTTCGGATTTTTGCTAACGAAAATTTAGGCGATCCTGAAGTGAGTCAAATTTTGGACGAAACGCGTTATTCAACTGTCACCATTTTGTTTAGAGATTATATTCCTATTAAAGAAGGTGCTTATGGATTATCGGTCCAACGATTAAAGGATTTGATTGAGGAAAAAGAGGATCGGGAACTTATACCATTGTATGAGTTAATTGCCAATAAAGCGGTTGAAGGAAATATAGGATTGAGAGATTCGCTCATGGAACTTGAAATTCCAGATAGATCGGAATTGGCGGTATTGCATTGGTATGATTTTATTCTTCGACTGAATTTTGACGATAGTCCAGTGATGTCAAATGAACTGAATGAATTAAAAAAGAAAAAAGCTGTTCCAACCAATGGAGATTATTTGGAATATCGAATGTTGTTTAACCTTTTTAATGGAGGGAATTATTTGGAAGTTGATGATTATGATACCGTTTTGACAGAGGTTCGATCAAAGAAACAAGTGGCCTGGTTACAAAGTTTGCGACTTATCCTGGAGGTAGAGAGTTACCAAATTCCAAGTAATCAAGCTGTACCGGATTTGTTGAACTATGTACTCAAAAAGAAATTCGATCTTAAAAAGACCTACTTTATTTGTCAATACCTTATTGACTGGGGGTATACTGCCGAACCTTATATCCTATTATCCAAGTTTGCTCGTCAAAAAGGCCAAATTCCAAAGCTCTATAAGCAGTATATTAAGCTGGGATATTTTTTAGGTCAGTTTGAAAACAAGCGGGAATGGAAAAAAATTAAACGGGCTATTGACATCTTGGGAGAAGAAGACCCTGAAGCCTTTTGTGACCTATTCCGTTGGGATCAAATGGGAGTTCGGGCTTTAGAGAAAGAAGAAGTCGCCAAAAAATTCTGTGAGTACTGCAAGGAAGAAACGCCTTGATTTATTGTGGTTTATGCCCCTCTCGTTTATTGTTGTCTGTGAATAAATAAACCGAAATTCCCGTTTCAAATCGGTAATTGATGAACTCGTAAAGGTCCAAAAACTCTGAATTAAACACTGCTGGAAATCCAATGCGATTTACCCAAAACATGTCAGGACTCAAACGAATGTCTAGCCCCAAAAAATTGGGGAACTTAAATTCGGAATCGTTAAAGACCCATTCAAAGCCACTTTCAATGGTCAATGCTACTGTTTGAAAACGATTGAGATTGAAAGCATACTTAAATCCTGTTCCAACAAGAAACTCAATGTCCTTGGAGCTACCGTGAAACTGAAAATGAGAAATTCCAACCGAAGGTGTGACTGAAAAAGAACGACCAATCCCTATTTGAGTTCTAAAACCCAAAGGATGCCCAAGCTTGTAAGGAAAAATGTCATAACCATAAGCAATGAGTCCAGTATAAGCCTCAGATCGTAGACTTACGGTTTGAGCATGCATACTAAAAACTATCCAGCAAAAAAGAAAACAAAATACCTTTTTCATGTGAAGAAAAAATCAAGTATCTGTTTGTTCAATAGGCTATTGGTTTGAGGTTGTTAAGTAAAACGACATTGAATCACGAATCGTATAAATTCAATATAAAATTCCTCAGCCTCTTTTGCTTAAAATTTTAATTTTGTGCCGCATTAATCTGATTAGGAAGTAAAAGAACGCATATGTCATTTTGGGAAAAAGAGTACTATCACAACACCATTCTTGAATATTTGATTACCCTCGGAATTATTCTTGGAGCAGTTATCGCGGCCAAGTTATTGTACTGGTTATCAAAGAATGTGATCAAGAAATTAACGGAAAAAACCAAAACCAACTTAGATGACATTTTGGTAGATAAGGTAGAAGAGCCGGTAATGTTTGGTCTGGTTTTATGGGCTAGTTGGTATGCTCTTGGCTTATTGGAGTACGGTAAAATGATTCTGAAACCAGAAGACAAAGATTTTGCTTTTTACTTTGAACGATTATACGGAGTTGCGCCAAGTAATGAGCAACTGGAAAAGGGAATTTCTATTATCTATCCTTATTGGGAGAATTTCATTCATCACCTTTTTGGTTTCTTGATTGTCGTTAATATTACCTGGTTGATTGTACGAGTATTGGATGCTTTGATTGAGGAATATGTAGTGCCTTTGACAGAGAAGTCTGAATCGGATTTAGATGATCAACTATTGCCAATTTTCCGAAAAGGGATGAAAATCATCATCTGGTGTTTGGGAATCATTGTTGGTTTAAACAATGCCGGATATGATGTAGGAGCAATTTTAGCAGGACTTGGAATTGGAGGTTTGGCCTTTGCTTTGGCCGCTCAGGATACCGTTAAAAACTTCTTTGGTGGAATCATGATTTTTGCTGATAAGCCATTCCAAATGGGAGAACGAATCAGAATTGGATCTATCGACGGTAAGGTAGAGGAAATTGGAATTAGAAGTACGCGTGTTCGTACGTTAGAGGGACGTTTAGTTACGATTCCAAATTCCAAATTCTCAGACGATGCGGTTGAAAATGTGGATCGTGAGCCAACGCGTAAAATTGTTTTGAATTTAGGATTGACCTATGATACAACTCCAGATCAAATGGAGCAGGCTATGGAGTTATTAAAGCAAATTTCTAAGGATCATTCAGACATGATTGAAGAAGATCCATCAATAGGATTTAACGCTTTTGGTGATTTCTCTCTCGGTATTATTTTCATTTACTATATCCGTAAAGAGGCCGATATTTTGGGAACACAAACGTCGATTAATATGACCATTTTGCGAAAGTTCAATGAAGCAGGATTGGATATGGCCTTCCCAACTCAAACTATCATCAACCAAAAGGCTTAAAAAGCTATTTTGGGTATCTGTAACGGGTAATTTTCCATTGTCCCTCATTAAGAGATAGATCAATGACACCGCCAACAGGACCTATAGTGTCGGAGCTTTTTCCGAGTGCTATACGATAGGTTTTAGGGGGACGCCTCATCGTACCTCCAAAATGTGCTTTACGGGATAGTTTCCATTCCCATAGCTCAGTGGAGCTGAAGTTTTTGGTATCTTCTTTAATGTAACCAAAAACTTCCTGCTTACAGCGTTGTCGTACAAAACTGCTGTCTTTTGTTTGCAAGGCAGTTACCATCTCCTTAAGAAATAGCCGAATGCTTTTTTCATCCGGATTTTTGCCATAAGGTGAAGCTTCTGTGTTTAAAACACTTAAACTAACTAAAAGGGTCAGAAGTAAGGCTTTCATACTTTCTAATACAAATGGAGACTTTTAAAGTTACGGAACAATGTGG
>JAKSBJ010000040.1 GCA_022361195.1 Flavobacteriales bacterium | reverse complement strand
CTTAATTTTTTATTCAATTGTGCCAAAGCACGATGTCTTCTAGACATTAATGTACCCATTGATATTCCTGTTTTTTCAGATATTTCTCGATAAGAGTATCCTTCAAAATCTACAGCGATAATAATGTCGCGATATTCAGTTTTTAAACTCATGATGAATGGTCTTAACTTTCTGATTATATGTTCAGGAAACTCATCGGCTGCATTACCGTAGAACAATTCAGAGTATTCAGCCCATTCAGCCTCTAGAAGCTCTTCATCATGGGTTATTTCTTTTTTGGTTCGCAGTACATCAATAATCTTGTTTTTAAGACTATGATAAACAAACCCACCAATGTTGTTTATGGGTAGGGCATCTTCAGATCTTGATAAAAGGCGTAGCGCTACATCTTGAATAATATCCTCAGCATCACCATCAACGGTGTCATCTATCCTAGACCTGACATACCCTTTCAATTGTTGGTACTCTTGCCTAAAGAACTCAGATAAAAGGTTTTGGTTAGACTTTTTTGCCGTCATTGGTTGATTGATGAATCTGCTTTCACCTTTATAGACGAAGCTTTTTTATTCTATTGCATTTTTTTTCACCTATAGGACGAAAAACAAGTGATTTTGTTAAACAAATTGCCCTTATTTTTGAGAAAAATTGATGCATGCAAAGGATTGAAACCTATCGTAGGGCTTTTTTGGAATACTTAGAGGCTATAGACTTTACAAAACAACCCTCAAATCTTTATCAGCCAATTGAATATATCATGAATTTGGGGGGCAAACGCATGCGACCGGTACTTGCGTTGATGGCGTGTGACCTTTTTAGTGAGCGGTACGAAAAGGCATTGCCTGTAGCTATGGCTATTGAGGTATTTCATAATTTTTCATTAGTACATGATGATATTATGGATGATGCCCCTTTACGAAGGGGTAAAATGACCGTACATGAAAAATGGGATGTAAATACTGGTATTCTTTCTGGTGATGCTATGCTCATTAATGCGTATCAATTTTTGGAAGTCTATGATGGCGAAATTTTGAAACAATT
>JAKSBJ010000133.1 GCA_022361195.1 Flavobacteriales bacterium | reverse complement strand
TATTGAAAGTAAAGAAAGTTGATTAAGGTTATAATTCTCAAGTAATTTCAACACTCTGCTATTCCAGGCAAATGCTGTTAATTGTTTTGCTTTAGTCACAGCATCCAGTAGATCCAACTGTTCGACATCATTTACTGAATACACCAAAGGATTTAATCTGGCGAGGTCGCTAATGTTTAGTACATCTTTAGTCTCCAACCTTGCCGACGTAATATTTCCAACTTCTGACAGTGCATTTATAGGAAGCTGAGTAATGCCTGATAATTGTCTCTTCCCTACTTTAAAAACAACTTCTTTTCGTTTTTCTCCTTCTTTTATTATTTCTGAAAACACTTCCGGAGCGGATGGTTCGACCAATATCTTTTGTCTAAATGAGACATCTCCGGTTAATTGATTATTCGTCAAGCTTATTTGAAGTTGTCCTAGACCAGGCGAAATCTCCTTATTCAGTGTCAACCGAAAATAAAGCCATTCTCCTTTTTGACGTTTTTCAGAGGCATTTTTCAGGCCTTGAGGGTAAAATGGACTTATTTTTTTCTGTTTGGATTCAAGTATTTTCTCTCCGCTCCGAATGGAAAAACAGGGAGATTCCTCTAATTTCCCCTTTAGCACCCATAGCGCTAAATCAATATTGAGATTGGTGTTATTTGTGTAAAGAGTCTTTGATTTCCCGTAAATTCTAATAAACATAGTGTTCCTTTCTTTTTGACAGAATCGATACTAAATCAGGAACTTACTAATTTACAATGTGTTTCCGAGAACAAACTCGGTGTAAATACCTAATTATAAGAAGAATGTCATGAACGGATTTTCATGATTAATAAAAAAGACAACTCAATTAAAATTGCATATTAGACTGAATTTTGAGTTGACATAATTTAATTTAAAGCCTCATTCTTTTTTTAAATCCTTCCGAATCGTAGAATTTATTATTTTACCAGTGGAAATATCTTCAGATAAGTTAATTATCTAGGAATATACATCTTCACCCTTAGATTTATAATTTTTCTAAATCATAAGCAACGCTAGACTTCTTAGTAAATCACACCCATTTGCTCCGCTAACGCTCCACAAAAAAGTGTTCACGCCGTAACTTCTAAAGTCATTTAAGGGAAAAGAGAAAGAATAAAACTTCCCTATTCAGGTATCAGCATATCCTACCCTAATTGACACACAGAATAAAACCTTTTGCCAAGCTATTTAATCCCGAAGCTTCGAGACTAGGTCCTATTATAGGTCAAGTAGTAGTAATCAAATCAATATAAATGGATTACCAAAACGAGTGAGCTCTGGGGTTCTTCTTCTTCGAAGGTCAAATTGTAAACTCATTTCAAGCCCGGTTTCAATTAAATCAGCTGATTCGAAGCGTAAAGCGTCTATAAATAATGGCATTCGAAACCTAAAATTAAAGCAAACTGTTTCTCCAAAATACTGTGTTGTTCCGATATAAAATGGCATGGCGACTCCACCTAATTCCTGAAGTTCTATTCCAGTTTCACAAAAGACCGAAAAACCTGTTTTATAATTTCTATGCAGATATGTCTGTATGGAAGCTGCCAGGAAATAATCCTCTGCAAATGAAACCGACCTGTATCCAAAGCTATTTGATATGGCCAATCGATTTCCAAACATGCATCTTCCCCGAATTCCATAATAAGCTACAATCCCCCTTTTCTGGACATATGAATTAGCATAATTTGTTTCAGGAAAGTTAATTCGTCTATAATAGTTCAGACCAACCAAGGGTTCGATTGAAGGAACAATAAATTGAGCCTGCAAAACCTGAGGAATGAACAAAACAATTAGTACAAACGTCTTCAAATTCTCAATTTCTAATTGAACGCTCGAATGCTTTTTTTATTTTAGAAGTGCCCTTGAATTCAAGTATTCATCTGCTTTTAGGGTTATTTGGGATTCGATTCAAATTCATTAGAGCTAATTTTATGGTCTGAAGCAATATGAAGAGCTGATTCGTTCACGTTAAAGAAATCATAATGGCATTTTCCTAAGGAATACAATTAGCTGGGAGACAGGAGAACTAAAAAAACACTCTCCTATCCGACTCCAATCAAACCCTCTGACCACAAAAAACAAAACCCCAATAGGCATTAACTTATCAGGGTTTAATATCTTAACTACTCCACCAAAACCTTAGCGGACTAGACTAAAAACTATCCTTAATTCACCAACTTCCCGGAAATGGTTTGTTTATCCAAACAATCACCATCTGTCTTTACCATGCTCAAATCACAAAAAGAAATGGTAATACCACCGTTAAGGTGTTTGGTGACTTCAATTGATTCACTGTTTTCTGCTTCATAATGACAAGTTGAGCCTCCTACATTGTAGTCAAAACTCACATTCACCAAGGGATAAGTATGATAAGTGGTATAAACCTGATCACTTGTAATGTGACGACTACCACTAGGTTCATGGGCAAAAGCAAATCTTAAATTGCCAATTGATGACTCAGCCTGAAGGGTGTATAAATCTGGTTTATCGGTATCAACTACCTTAACCAAAGCGCTTACTGTTTCGGTCATGTCGTGACCAGAATAGTAAACTTCATTAGGAGAAACACTGCAGGCCAATTGCGGCTCAAGCAAAGTGGTAAAACTCATGATTTCAGACCAGACAGTGTCCTTTTTACAGGCCATGTAACTTCGAATGAAATAGGTTTCGTTTGCATATAATTGACTTGCTTCAAAAGCAATGGACTGAGTACCATTTTGTTCCTGCTGTAATCGCTCGAAGTTCGTTTTGAATTCAGGATCTGTTCCGTAGTCTACTCCTACTACAGCTTTTCGGGATGTTTTATCACCGAAATCATAGTTCACCACAATTTTTGCACTGGAATAGGTAATGTTTGAAATTTCTGTAATGTCAGTTTCCCAATGCTCTGATTTGTTACATGCAAACAGCAAGCTTGATGCAACAATTAAAAGGCTTGTTAATTTGTTTACTCTCATACTAATACAATCGAGATTTTTAAGAGAATGGTTGCATGTCTCATTCTAAATGGAAAAAGAAATTAGAATTCCGTAAACGAGAGAATTGAAAACAAAAAAGTACCTAAAAATAATGCTCGAACACAGTACTTACATAGCGTTCTTCGTCAAAATCGCCAGTGAATTTCACATCACAAAAAGAGATGGAAATTATCTCAGTAGTTCTTTCAACGTAAACATTATGCGCATCTAATTCAGGCCTAAAATGATCACCCGGATAGCCTGATACGCCTAACCAAAGGTCACAATACAAACGAGCATCCCGATCAAAGTCATCTGCTGAATTATTTCCGGATCCAAGCCAGTCCAGAGCGGTATAGGTACTTGATTTTTCCGGAACACCAATGTAGAAAGCAATATAAACCTCATATTCAGCACCTAATCCGGGATCGGCAACACACAAAAATTCATCTCCTGAAGGAGACTCTTGCAAACTAGGTAAATAAGCCAGTTCTGTTGGTGTTGCCCCAATGGATTCGCTAACATATATGGTGTTTGGGCTGAGGACCGTCTTACAAGGTGAAGTCTTAGGTATTAAACTGATCGACTTATTAATCACTGTGTTTTCACACTTATCATTACCAGAATAAACTCTCAAAGTATATTCCCCTTCGTCCAAAATTCCAAAGTCAGGAACTTCATAGGTGTATAACACATCTTCAACATC
>JAKSBJ010000341.1 GCA_022361195.1 Flavobacteriales bacterium | reverse complement strand
GGGAAATCATCGAAAGCCTGCCCGGCATAAAAATCACCATCGCCGAAATGGCGGACCGCATCCTGGCAGGCACCAGTGCAAAAGCCGCGAAAATCGCCGCCGATTTCCTGACCGGTCACGGGGTGGAAATCCTGACCGGGGCGAAGCTGACGCCGGATCATGGCCCTGACGGCCCGGCCATTCAGGGGCCCGGCATCGCCCGGGGCACGGATGGCGGGGAAATTCCCTATGACGCCATCATCTGGTGCATTGGTGGCCGCCCCAATACCGGCTTCATGGCCGAGCATTTCGCGGATGCGCTGAATGCGGAGGGTCGCATCCGGGTCGCCCCGAACCTGCTGGTTGCAGGGCAGTCCGGCCTGATGGCAATTGGTGACATTACCGACCTGGATGAAAACAAGATGGCCTGGCATGTGGCCGGGGCCGTCAAAACCGCCGCCCGGAACATCCGCACGCTGGCGAAGGGCGCCTCTGCCGACACGCTCAAATCCTACAAGCCGAAAACCGGAGACCCCAGCATGGTGGTGACACTGGGCGCAGCGGGCGGCGTCGCCCATCTGCCTTTATTTGGGGTCACCACCTGGTCCTGGCTGATCCGCAACGCCAAGTCGACCGAAATGCTGGTGCCGAAATTCCGGAAGATGCTTGGCGTCGGCGCGGGCTGAATGGCTTCGGGTCAGTCCTCCCCCTGGATCAGGCTGACCCGCATGCCTTCTGCCTGATAAACGCTTTCCCCGTCGGCAAAGACCTCACCATCGGCAATTCCGAGGGTCAGGGCGCCCCGGCGAATGCGTTTCATGTTCACTTCATAGCGCACCAGCGTGGTGTCCGGCGTAATCACGCCCCGGAACTTCACATCCCCCACACCAATCGCACGCCCCTTGCCCGGTGCCCCGGCCCAGCCCATCCAGTAGCCGGTCAGTTGCCACAGTGCATCCAGCCCCAGACAGCCCGGCATCACCGGATCCCCCTCAAAATGACAGCCGAAGAACCAGAGGTCGGGCCGAATATCCAGCTCCGCCACCGCCTGCCCCTTGTCATACCGGCCACCCGCCAGGTCCATATGGGTGATCCGGTCCATCATCAGCATCGGTGGCGCCGGAAGCTGCGCATTGCCGGGGCCAAAATACCCGCCCCGCGCGGATAACAACAACTCCTCCCGACTGTAGGAGGATTGCGGCGTGTGGAAATCATGCGGATTGGCCATGTTCAGTCCTTTGTCAGTACCGGAATTGCATCTGCCAGCCGAAGCCCGC
>JAKSBJ010000013.1 GCA_022361195.1 Flavobacteriales bacterium | reverse complement strand
AATCGTATTGTTTTACCAATTGGGTATAGGCTGAATCATTTTCAGGCAATTCAGGCAGCGGATGATCTGTAAACGAAAAAAAAGTAGCTCCCTCCTCTTCATTTAAATCTTTAATTCGGGCATCAACAATTTCAAAAAACCAGGTCATTTCCCGAAGCATAACTTTCATTAAGTCCTCTACTTCTCCAATGGGAGGTGTTGTAAATTCTGCCTGATATTGATGTTCCCGAGTATTTTGTTCTCCTCGTTCCAATTTGTTTTCCATAGTTGTTTTTAATAGGTCCAGATACTCAAAAAACTAAGCTGGTTTTTTTTGATAAGGATCAGCTTTTTTAGCAGGGATAATGTTATGAGAGACCAAATAGTCAATTGCTCCCAGAATTTTTTTACTATTCGATTTTTCAATTATGTTTCGTTTATGAAACTCTATGGTTTTAACATGCAATCCCAATTCTCTTGCTATTTGTTTTGTGGTTAACTCTTCACGGATTAAAGCAATAACCGCTTTTTCCTTAGAAGAAAGTTGAAGGCTCTTGTGCTTTTTACTCTCAGGCGGAGGCACCTCCATTGGTGAAGTTTTAAGTACCGCACTCATGTCGTACAAATAACAATATCCAACTTCATGGACCTGAGTAATGGCATACCGTAAGGAATCAAACCCTTCAGTTTTTTTGAGATAACAATCAACTCCGCATTTGAAAAGTTTAGCCATCAGGGATATATCATCATACTCTGCAAAAACCAATATCCTTAACTCCTTATACTTCTCGCGTATTTTTTCACAAAGATGAACTCCTTCAGCCAAAGGAAAGTTAACGTCCATAACCAGAACATCAATTTTTTCGAGACTTAGATTCCTCTCAATCTCATCACAAGTAAAAGCATGAAAAATAATTTGAAAATTGTTCGATTGATGTTCGCAAAATAAGCGAATGCCATCATGCACAAATTTGTGTCTGTCCGCAATCCCGATTCTAATATTTTTTTTCAACGCAACAACAATTAGTAACAATCCATGAAATACTTTTTTAAGGGCCAGACGCTCAAATTTAAGAGACTGCTAAGTGGATGTCAATAGGTTTTAAAACCTAAAAAAATAAGTTTTACAACCTAAAACAAACACCACAACACACTGACAAACAATAAAGTAAAGACTTTTTCGGTGTTTTGCTAAAAAAATGTTAACGTTTGGAAAAATTCAGATTAATAAAAATTCAGTGATGTTAAATCATTTATTTGATTAGACTAAAAGAGCTGATTATTTTCGACCTAAACTGGCGTTCATTCTAATTTTGAATTACTCATTATAAGGCAAAAAGATAAATTGAGTGACTAAGAAAAATGATCACTTTTAAACACTAATTTTCACAAATAGAAAGGTATAATTTATATACAATAAGACATGATAATTCCATAAACGCCACTCCAAAAGTGAACAATATAGTTACCATCAAATTTTAGTATAAATACGGAATTATTTATACTTTTTTCTTCTGAGTCCCTTTAAGGTCAATATAACTCCGTTTTAGACAATTTATTGTGTCCAATTCAAAAAATTATTGAGTCATTTTTTATTCATTTTTTTAAACGAAATTCTTCATGTATTTAATCCAATTTTTAGCAGTCGAACTGAACGGTCATTTTTAAGGGAATAAATAGTACATTTACCTCAATGAAAAAAGTATATTTATTTATCTGGCTTACAACCCTCTTAATTGCCTGCGGATCATCAGATATACGAAATTTTAACGTAGAAGAAGAAGGTGGTTACAGTTATTTGGTGCAGATCCCAATGGAGGACTTTATGACCGAATTAACAAATGGATATACAGATCCTGAATTCAGAGACTGTATGGATCATGCCTTGAGTAACGAAGCACATACACCTGATACTTTTTTTGAATCTTTTTGTGATTACGCTCAAAAGGAGAAATACGATTTGCCTAAATATTTGAATAAGGCCAATCCCGAAGTGTTTGAAGCTGGAAATAGTATGGATGCAACTAAAAAGAGGTTAATCCAGGAATATGACACTGCCATTGACTTGTGTAAAAAGGAGTTGAACAACAGACTGGAAGAAAGTGAATTCCGGTTTAATTTATTCATTGAGGAAAAGCATCGTTTAACGGTTGAGTTTGATAGTACAATTGATCGCATAACAGCTTTGGATCTGATTTTCTCTTCATCGGCCTTAGAATTTTACGAGGTTCATGAATTAGGAGATGTGCTGGATGGATTATTGGATATGGAAGATGCCATGACTGGACGAGATATTACTATCCCAGACACCTCTGATCAGGGAAAAATTGAGTTCGCGGAGGAAGTTGTAATGACTGCTGATGAAATTGAGGAGCAATACCCTATTTCCAGCAAAATTCAATTCCCAATTGATTCTGAAAACAACTTTAGCAGTTACGAAAGCTCCATGAACAATGCCATTATCGGTTATGCCTTGCAGGAGGATACTGCTTTTTTAAGTCAAACTTTCAGAGATCCTCGATATTCCATTTTTCTTCCCGAAGACTGCGTTATTTTATGGGAAAAGATTAAAGATGAAAACATGACCGATTCAGGAATGATGGGCTTGTATGTTCTTCATCGGGCACCAAATGATTATCGCATATTACCCAAAGACATTGGCGACTGTAAATCCCGTGAGTCTGAATATTCACCTGGCTCTTACGAAGTAATAATCTATTTTGAGGGAGACGGAGTTTCTAAATGGTCCAGTTTAACGGCAAGTAATGTAGGTGAGTTCATTGCTATTGTCCTTGATGATCAAATTCTTTCAGTCCCAATGGTTCAACAAAGAATTATGGGAGGTGAATGTGCTATAAGTGGGAATTTCACTCCATCCGAGGCTGAGAATTTGGCAAAAATGATTGGAAGCAGTGATTTGTCTTATCCATTGGTTGTAGTGGATGAAAAAATTTATAAATAAGCATGAAAGCTAGCGGCCAGTGTCCCAAGTGCCAAGGGAAAAATATTTATACAGATGATCGCCAATCTAAACGGTCTGACCGTTCATTTGGAGTTGATGGCTGGACCCGCCTGTTTGTTTCCATGTATGTTTGTACTGATTGTGGTTATTTAGAGGAGTATATTGATAGTGAATCCCTTTCCAACCAGAAGAAAATGGAAAAACTAAAAAACAGTTGGCCCAAAATCTCTTAAACTAAGGTTGCTGTAAAACAGTACGGTATGAGCCGTGTAAAATTCCAACCTTTTCCTTTAAAGCATTGAATTTTTGAACGGTACTAATGTCAGTTAAAACGTCATACTCTTCTTTTCGTTTCTTTAACTTATAATCCCAGTCCGAATCAATCTTTGGTTTCTTGCTACAATAAGCTGAATTGGATAAATGAGTAAATATTTCAGATGAATATCCTTCGGATTTTTGATTGAGTTCAACCAAAGTGTTCATGAACCACTCCAAAGCTTCCAAAGATGGTTGCCCGTACCAGTGTCCGCTGTTGTTTCTTGGGGAAAGACCACCACCCTGCTCCACAATCAAATCGCGGCAAGCCTTTTGTGTTTTGTAACGCATGGGTAAGCCTGTTGACATTAGCTCTATCGTCCCGGGAGATTTAATAATCTTGCGAATATTTTTAATTCCTGTCTTTGTAATTGGGCCATAACCTCCAGGATATTTATAGCCTCCTAAATCAGGATTCTGATTATTAGTTACCCATCTAACAGGGCTCCTAACCGGAATTTTAGCCACTTTACCGAGCTTATTTATGATTCGAATAAAATGACGATCCCAAACATGAACATTGTGATGCGAAGAAATAGCGTCAATTTTTTCATCTCCACCAACCCATTTTGACAGTGTTTGAAACTGGGTAGTCAACTCCTTCTCCATCTTTAATCTATTCTTCTTTCTTATAGCATTTAGATGAGCATAATCCCCTAAGCCTTTGAAAAAAAAGCGTTTTCTATCTCCAAGACCTTTGCGGTATTTAAAAGAAGCATTTTCCTGAACCAGAGAAGGGCCATAAGTGGTGTTTAAATGCAAACCTATCCCACATTTATGTCCTCCATCCGAAACGGCGTCTTTTAAATCATCCATTTCAGCTTCAGAGGTCATGTTAACCATAACGTGTACAGAAGTGACCATTCCTCTTTGAACGGCCTTTAAAATTCCCTGGTTACATTCATCCGTTAATCCATAATCATCTGCAGTAATAATAATTCCGGCTTTTTTCATTTCTTCAAGTTTGGGATTCAATCAAATATACTAATCCATTCAAACATTTTTCGTTTTCAAATTCTCATTCTTATCTAACCCTTTCCCAATAACAAAAAAAGACTTCCGATCTCTTCCATTTTAACCAAATAGGATTCCAAGTAGATCTTGCACAATATTTTGGCATTAAACGCTCAATTCATCAATTTGGTGATCTCTTACAAACTATAATGACTATGAAAAACTCTTTTTTCTTATTAATGCTCCTAATTGGAAGCACTACTACAAACGCACAAGTTGAAATCTACCAATCAGGTGAAACGACAGATCTTTCAGGAACAACAGTTAATGTTGGCTGTACAGCAGACGAAACTTTGTATGACATGGAAGTTTTAAACACCAGCGGAGAAACGTTGGTTTTAAACATTAAACGAAAGCGAATTGTCATGTTGGAAGGTACCGACGATAAATTCTGCTGGGCCGGACCTGGTGGATCTGTAGGTAACTGTTATGACAAGGATGTTGTTGGCCCATTTGATGAATTCACATCAGACAATAGCCCAACAATACCAAACGGTGAAAAAGGTTTTTTACAATCGTATCACATTGCTAATGAAATTTATGGGACAGTTCAATACCGTTACTATGTTATCAACAACGCCGATGGTGAGGCTTTAGATTCCGTAGACATCGTTTTCAGCTCTGTAGCCAACCTAACTCCAATAACTGAAACAACATTCCAACTTTGGCCAAATCCAACTGTAAATGGCAATGTTTTTATTTCGGTTGAAAATGAATTAAGTTCTCAAACAACCTTTACCCTGATGGATTTAACGGGTAAAGTGGTACTTCAATCAAACTTAACAATTGGAGTAAATGAAGTTTCTGTAAATGACCTTCAAAATGGAACTTATGTCTATTCTATCTCCAATTCTGATGGGGTTTTGAGAAAAGAAAAACTACTGATTCAGTAAAACTCAAGATTAGCTTTATTAACATTTTTTGACGTTATGAATTAATTCTCAACGAATTTGAGGAGCTATATTTGCTCCATCAAAATTCGATTATGAAGAATTTAATTCTGCTTTTACTGGCCTGCTTTAGTCTACAATTTAGCTTCGCAACTGAGGAATTAGATAGTTGTCAGGATTATACAATTAGGGATAGTATTGCCATTTGTGCGCAAGAATACATTGGAACTCCTTATAAATGGGGAGGCATAAATCCTGAATCAGGTTTTGACTGTTCTGGTTTTGTTTTATTCGTCTTTAAAAAGTTTGGAATTGAACTGCCTCACTCTTCTCGAGCAATGGGAAGTTTAGGTACGGAGAAAGATCGTACCACAGCAGAAACTGGAGACATTATTTTGTTTAAAGGCCGGAATACCAGTGGAATTGGACATGTTGGAATTGTCTATAACACTCCCTGTAATGATTTGATTTTCATCCATTCTTCCTCACCCAGAAGTGGTGGTGTCATCTTCTCGGACCTTTCTGAATCTTACTACAAAGCTAGATTTGTTAAAATTGTTGATGTCTTGTCTTAAGGAAATGCTGGCTTAAACACTTAACAATTCGTATCTTTGTTCCATCACCTAACTCTTATCTATGAATGTTCGATTAACTAAAGAACAGCGAATTAAGATTCTCAATACTTGGGACATTTATACGATCATGCAGAAGGTTCTGTTGCGGGAGAATAAAATTGGCCGAAACAAAGAACACTTCTGGATTATTGGGCTAGAATCCAATAACAGGATCTTATTTGTCGAGTTGATAAGTCTTGGAACAGTTAATGCGACATTGGTAGAACCAATGGAAGTATTCAGTTTTGCTCTTCAAAAAAGAGCCGTAAAAATCATTCTTGTCCACAATCATCCTAGTGGAGAACTAACTCCTTCACGAAATGATATTGAGGTTACGGACAAGATGCTAAGCATTGGTTCGTTCGTTAACGTTCCGGTTATTGACCATGTCATCATAACAGAAACAGAATACTTCAGCTTTGCTAGTGACGGATTACTAGAAGAAATTCAGCAAAACAGTTATTACGACCTCACTTTTTCTCAAATTGATATGCTCAAAGAACAAATGGAGTATATCAAAAAAGAAAAAACGATTGACATAGCCCGTAAAATGAAAGAAGATGGACACGATTCTGAAACCATCAATAAATACACGGGACTTTCTCTTAAAGATATCAAAGGATTATAATTTTTTCAGTTTGCAATCATTCGATAACTATCTTCGTTATAGTAAAAATGCATTTCATGAAAAAAATTCTGTCAGTTTTCTTACTTCTATTTTGTAGTTCATACCTCCAGGCCCAAATCAGCATGGACATGGAAGTGAAAAGTGCTTTTGTGATTAATGGCCCAAAATATGAGTTCAGTGATGACTTCCTCACTTTTGATCTTCAAAATGGATATGCTTACGGTGTAGGGTTTGACCTAAGATTAAAACCTACAACTGCCTTGTCATTTAGTTATTTATTTTCCCAGTCAGATGCTTTGGTAAAGCAAAAATTCACCTCTCACAATCATGCTTATACAGCAGGAACATTGAAAGACTATTTGATTGAATTGGGTATTAAGAAGTTTTTTCCTCTAAAGAAAGGGATTTCAGTTGCTGCGTTTATTGGAGCATTTGCTAATCCTTATAAGCTGGAAACTTTGGACAGAGAGCTGGCATCAACAGCAACTACAGCAGCCACATACACTCAAATACAAAGTGAATCTTATATTCGGTTTACCCCAGTAAACACTATAGCAATTGGACCCAAATTGGGATTTTATTTACAAAAGAGTTTTCCTCGAATAGGTCGTTTTTCGATGGGAGTTTCTTATGGTTTTGAATTAACCAAAGGAGTTGATCGAATTATCTATTTGAAAATGGATGAGCAAATTACCAATTTATCTACTTCGGTAAAGACAAATACGATTAGTGAAGAAAAGTACATAACCAATACTTTTCCACGAAATCCATTTTTGATAGAATTTAGCTTTAAAATGCCAGGAAGCATGATTTTTAAAGAGAAAGAATTTAGTCTTCCTTCATCAATAGAATAAAAAAAGAGAGAGGTACACTCCCGCACCCCTCTCTACTTTACCCAAGGGAGTTCCTCTTCTCCCTTTTTATAAAATCTATTTTAAGTCGGCAATTCGTGAGATATCCTGACGAAATCGCTCGGCCATTTTTTTCTCTTCTGTAGTTTTTGAATTTACTGCATTTGCTACCTTTTGAGTAATAGCAATAAAATCAATCGCCATATCTTTATTGAGGTAGGTTTTATATTTTTCAAATTCTTTCATCGCCCATCTGTATGAAATTTCAGCATCCATTTCATCCTTTTTAAGAACATGAAAGATGATTTCAGCAACATCAAAATCCAAATGATGGCTGTTGGTTTCCTCAACGACTATATCATGGATTTTCTTACGCTCTTCCTGCTGCACATAACCATCTGCCTTTGCAACGGCATAGGACACTTCTCCCAGAGCATAATATAAATGTTGTTTTCCTACCACTATTTATCTCTTAAAATCAACAAAGGGACATCACTGTGATAGACCATTGATTTGGTCATACTATGATGGAAGAGGTTTTTCCAAAATCCTCGTTCACGTTTAAGTAAACAAATTAAATCAATGTCCATTCCGTGCGCAAATTGCATGATTTTATCCTCAATATACTCTCCATCAACACTGTAATACGAGTGCCCTATCCCTTCCATATAATGATCCAATACAAACCGCTCGGTTGCATCCCGATCTAAAACCACCTCTTTATTTTCTTGATGGACATTTAAAACAGATATTTTTGCTTCATGATCCTTGGCAAGATTCAACAAAGGACGTATTTCCGCCAAATTATCTACCCCTTCATCATCAATGGCCAGCATGAGTTCTTTTGGTTGCCCCAAAGTGGCTTCGTTAGGCACACAAACAACCGGTGAATTAATACCTTCAATAACCGAAGCAGTTGTTGATCCTAAAAAAATCTCCTTCAATCCACTAGCACCAGTAGTTCCCATCACAACAAAATGAGATTCATCTTCCTTAGCTTCCATATTTTGAATGGTAGCAGTCAAAGGCCCAAAATTGGATACTGTTTCAAACTCACTTTCCGGATGATGCTCCAAATCTCTAAAGTTTGCCAGCACTTCTTCTAAACCTTCTTCCGAGGCTTTTATCATCGGCTCAAAATAAGCGTTAACTCCTACCTCTGAAGCCTGATAAGGTGCATGGTAATTATTGAGAATAACAAATTTAGTTGGAGCTGTTCGGAATAACTGAGCAGCATAACACATGGCCTTCCAGGCATTATCTGAAAAATCTGTTGGTAGAATGACTCGTTTCATATCAGTGGTTTTGGTACTACCCAAAATTGAGAAAACGAGTCTTATATTAGAATGATGATCATCAGTAAATCATCTGATTTTCATCAAAACGATGTTCTAACCTTCGTTTCTAGAGTAAATAAAAACGGCTTCCTGAAGAAACTGGAGAGAGTTTGTTTACTACTTCATTCAAAAAAATACCTTCTCCTGCATTAAGCGTTTGGTTATTTACACTCAAGCTTCCTTCAAACACCATTAAAAGTCTCTCCTTTGGAGCTTTCACGGTTTTAGCTTCCCTGTTTTTGAAGGTATAAAGTTCATTTCGGTTGATAAAGTGAGTTTGTTTTTGTTCATCCGATAAATAGCTCATTAAAATCATGTCATTTGTTCCTTCTTCAATTCCATCCTGACAAAAAATATCTAATCGAAAATGTCTTAGACGCCGACTTAGATGGAATCCACTAAATTCATCCAGATTGAAATATCCATGACGTCCATGCACATTTGCTTTTGGTAGTTTAAAAGGACTTGACTGAACAGGAAAGCCAATAGCCGGATTCAAAAGAACTCCGGCCACGCCTAATGCACTGTATGAAAGAAACTTTTTACGATTCATATTTAATCTTCAAATTCTTCATTAAGTATTCCCATTTCTCCAGCCTGATAATCAAGAACAGCTTGATTAATTTCCTCATTACTATTCATAACAAATGGTCCGTAAGTAGCAACTGGCTCCCCAATGGGTTCTCCTGAAAGCAAAATGATACGACTATCTTTTTCTGCTGTAATTTCAATTCCTTCACCGTCCGTATTAAACCACATCATTGATTTATCCAGTGCTTTTTCAGTTGTATTAATGGTCGATTCCCCATCTAATTGATAGATAAGAGCGTTGTAAGTTGATGGAATTTGAATTTTCTTACTTCCTCCGGCTTGAATATCTAAACGCAAAACTAGCAAGTCCGAATAAGGCTCAATTTTTCCTTTTACATCATCATGTTCTCCAACGATCACATAGGTTTTACTCAATTTATCTTCTCCTTCAACAAAGGGAGTATCAGCCTTTGATATGGGTTGATACGTAGGATCATCCATTTTATTTTTAGCTGGTGCATTTACCCAAAATTGAATAATCTCAAAATCACCTCCACTTTCAGCTATTTCCTTTGCCGGACGTTCACTATGAACAATACCCGCTCCAGAATTCATCCATTGCGTTCCTCCTTCATAAACTACTTCCGAAAAGCCTGTAGAATCTCTGTGATGAACTCCTCCTTTAAAAATAAAGGTTACCGGAGCAAAACCCCGATGAGGATGTGGTCCTACTCCTACTGCACTTTGATGTTGTCCACCAGGATAAGTATT
>JAKSBJ010000258.1 GCA_022361195.1 Flavobacteriales bacterium | reverse complement strand
GTGGCCATGTATTTAACACTTGGAGCAATTCCAATGATCATGGAACTCATTAATGGCTAATGAAAATCTACGATTCTACATATCAAAATTTGGCAGTTACCTCCATTGGGGGAAAAGCTTTGAATCTTTACCGTTTAAAGAGTTTTGGAATCAATGTTCCTGATTTTGCCGTAATTGATGAGTCTGTCATCTCCGAATTAATTCCGGATGATTTAAAGAGAAAAAAGGATTTCGAGGCTATTCGATCATTCATTGATGGACTTGATATCACCCAAACCATTTCAGATCAACTTACCGGTATTTTTGGAACTCCAGAAGATCAGAAATTTGCCGTTCGTTCATCAGCTGTGCAGGAAGATGGCAAAAACTTCTCCTTTGCAGGACAATTTGAAACTCACTTGTATGTAGACTTTAGTGACATTCCACACTTCGTTAAAGAAATATGGAAATCTAACTTCACCGACAGAGTTAGTACCTATTTAGAAACCAATGGTCTTGAACAGCAATTTGGTATTGGAGTCGTCATTCAAAAGATGGTTGACCCTGACGTTTCAGGAGTCGCCTTTGGAGTGAACCCTAATACCGGGGAAGCAGACTCAAAAGTAGTTTGCTCTGTTTATGGTGTGGGAGAAGGCTTGGTATCTGGAGCTTTAAATGCAGACACCTACATAATCAAAGGACAGGCCATCGAGGAGCAATTGGTAAAAAAAGAAAAAGCAGCTCGAAGACAACAATCCGGGCACATTGAATTAATGGATGTTCCTGCAGAACAGCATGATTTGTCTTCTTTATCAAAAGACAAAATCAATGAAATTTGCCAGGTACTGGATCTACTTAAAAACGAACTTAAGGGCCCTCAGGATATTGAATTTGCCATAAAAAACAGTGAACTATTCTTGCTTCAAACACGTCCCGTAACGGCAGTTATCAATCAAACTGAAAAGATTAAAAGTGGGAAAAACAGAATTATTTGGGATAATAGTAACATCATTGAATCTTATCCCGGAGTAACCACTCCCCTCACCTTTTCCTACATCCTGACAGCTTATAAAAATGTTTACATCCAATTAGCTCTCATCATGGGAGCCAGTAAGAAAACCATCAAAGAAAATGAGGCCGTTTTTGGCAATATGCTGGGGCTAATTAACGGAAGGGTTTATTACAACCTGCTTTCCTGGTACAAAGTTCTATCCCTTTTCCCGGGATACCACTTAAACGCTCGTTTCATGGAAAACATGATGGGAGTTAAGGAGCGATTTGAGCTACCTAAACACAAACAATCATCTAAAATTTCAGCTCTTTACCGTACTTCAGTAATGGTATTTAAGATCATTGGGAATCTCTTTACCATTAAAAAGGAATCCAAACAGTTTTTAGCAGATGTCAATCAGGCAATAGATGATATTAAAGCCCTGGATTTAGATGAAATGACAGCTTTTGAAATCAAGGATAGATGGGTGGATCTGGATGCAGAAGTCACTCCAAAATGGAAAGCCCCGGTAATCAATGATAGCTTTGCCATGATCTACTTTGGAAAGCTTCAAAAACTCATTGAGAAATACAACATATCCGAGAATCCAAATTTGCAAAATGACTTGCTTTGTGGTTCTAAAGACATCATTTCGGTTGAGCCTATTCATAGAAGCATCGCCTTGGCCACAGAGATAGGAAAACACCCTGCTGCTAAGCAACTTTTCACTGAAAAAGAGCCTCAGCTTATTTGGGAAGAACTGCAAAACATAGCTCCCGAGTTAAAAACGAAAATCGAACATTATATCGCCGACTTTGGGGATCGATGTGTAGGCGAATTAAAGCTGGAAACGGTTTCTTATAAACAAGATCCTTCACTCTTTATCGCTACTCTTAAATCGTTTGTCATGCAAGGGGTAACGACGCAATCAACAGCTTCTAATATTGATCAGGAATTGAGAGATTCCGCTGAAAAAGAAGTATCCAAAGCTTTAAAAGGAAAGCCATTTAAGAAGCGTAAATTCAATAAAACATTAGCCAAAACTCGTTATTTTGTGAGTAATCGCGAAAATCTCCGCTACGAACGAACTCGAGTTTTTGGAATTACCCGTGAGATGTTTACCGCCATTGGTCAAAGATTTGAAGAAAATGGAGCTTTAGAGCACTTCAGAGACATCTTTTATTTGAGTAAAGAGGAAATTTTTCAATTCATTGACGGAACTTCGGTTACCAAGAACCTTAAAGCCTTGGTTAAAATCCGAAAAGAAGAATATACTTCTTTTGAAGAAATGGACATTCCGGCCGAACGTTTCACCACTTACGAAACGGTTAATTACAACAACGATTTCTTTGACAGTTCTATTGAAAACAAACTGGATGGTGATTTATCAGGCCTGGGATGTTGTCCGGGCATCGTAAAGGCTAAAGTTCGTTTGGTTAAACACCCCAAGGAGGTGGATAGTTTGGATGGTGACATTTTGGTGACATCCAGTACCGACCCAGGATGGGTGACGCTTTTCCCTACAGCTTCGGCCATTATTGTGGAAAGAGGAAGTTTATTGAGCCACTCAGCCATTGTATCCCGCGAAATGGGAATTCCTTGTATTGTAGGAGTTACGGGACTTCTTAAAACCTTAAAAACCGGAGATTTGGTTGAAATGGATGGCAGTAGCGGTCAAATTAAAATCTTAAAGGATGAGTGATAAACAATTGGATAATGTTTCTTTTGAGTTCATTCGTTACTCAAATTGTTGGGAAGATCCTGAAGTACTGCTCAAAGGACTGCAATTAGACGAAGGTTCTAAAGTTATGTCCATTGCTTCTGCAGGAGACAACAGTTTTTCCTTACTCTCAGCCGGAGTTGAAATGGTCATTGCCATTGATATCAGTCAGGTTCAGCTGTTTTTATGTGAATTAAAGAAAGAGGCGATTAAACAGTTCAATCGTACTGAGTTTTTAGAGTTTGCCGGATTCTGGAAATCAAATCGTCGCGCTGAGTTATATGCTCTTGTTCGTGAACAATTATCCGATAAATGCAGAAACTACTGGGATGTTCAGGAAGATCAAGTCATCAATGGAATTATTCATTGTGGGAAATTTGAACAGTATTTTCAACTCTTTAAAAAAGACTTTTTGCACAAAGTTCATTCAGCTGAAATTGTCAGCCAACTGTTTGCTTCCAAGTCCGTAATTGAACAAAAGGAATTCCATGATTCGATTTGGCATACAGAAGAATGGAAAAAGCTGTATAAATTTTTCTTTGGAGAAAAAATGATGGGCAGTCAGGGACGTGATCCCGAATTTTTAAAACATGTACAGGGCGATCCGCATGAGCATATTCTACAACGAGAAGTAGAACACTTTCGTACACCTCAAATTCAGCGAAATCATTTTGCCTATTATATCCTCTTTAATCAGTTTTCAGAAGGGTTTTCAAACGACTACCTCCCTCATTATGTACGAGAAGGAGTTTATGAAAAAGTTCAAAACAACGTTGATAACCTGTTTTTATTCAACGGTTTACTAGATGATGCTTTACAGCAATTTCCGGATTGTACACATTTCAATTTATCGGACATTTTTGAATACATGGATGAGACTTTGTTTAAGCGAGTTTCCCAAAATATTCTGGAACAATCAGCTCCTAAAGCCCGAATTGCCTATTGGAACTTGATGGTTCCTCGGTACATCTCCAACGAATTTGAGAATGTAGAATATCAACAAGAATTATCAGAAGAGTTAAAGAAAGAAGATTTGGGCTACTTCTATCGTTCTTTCATCGTCGATCAAAAACAATGAGTCACACAGAATGGATGCATACCGCCATTTTTGGAGCCGGATTTTTGGTTTTATTTTCGCTGGGAGAGGTACTTTATCACATCTTAAAAGCGCCCGTTGAAATTAGTCGAAAGTTCGTTCACATGGGCACAGGAATCATTTGCCTGTTACTTCCCATTTACTTTGAAACACACTGGTCCATTCTAATCCTAAACGTATCCTTCATTGCTATTTTGGGTATTACTAAAAAACTCAACTGGCTCAAGTCCATTAATGCCATCGAACGAAAGTCGAGTGGCTCGGTACTCTTCCCCATTATCATGTACATTACCTGGTGCATTTATCTTTATGTAGGAGATGTACTTTATTTCTACTTGCCCGTCTTGATTTTAGCAATTTGCGACCCAATTGCCGCTCTGGTGGGTAAAAAATGGCCCAAAGGACAATACGAAATTATGCATGCCCAAAAAACACTCACTGGCTCATCCGCCTTTTTTGTGAGTTCCTTAATGCTTTGCCTCATTTTCTTGATTCCATTAAGGGATCAATGGATCGAAATAATATTGATTTCAGTGGTTGTATCCCTCTTAACCACCATAGCGGAAGCTTTTTCGCAAAAGGGATTTGACAATCTCTTTATTCCACTCACTGTTTGTGGAACCTTATTTGGAATGGACTACTTATTGAACCTGTCATAAAATGGAAACGACTCAACTTAATCCCCAAATAACAGCTGAACTGGAGACCTTTTATCAAATTGGTCACCACTTAAGAAATGAAATGTACGCCATTGAAATTCCCTGGACAGAGTCTAAAGATTTAGATCAATGGTTAAAAAATCCCGGAATGGAATTCCAATTCTGGACCATATCCGAGGGTGAAAAACAAGGTAGAATTGCTGCTTATTTCATAAAAGGAGAGCAATTGGGTCAATTGGGCTGGTACGAATGCAGTGATCACGATGATGTTTCTTCCAACCTATTTGATCAAGCCTGTAATTGGTTAAAACAACATGGATGCACCACTGTTTTGGGTCCGGTGAATGGATCGAGCTGGGGGAATTATCGACTGAATAAAACATCTGAATATCCCATTCTACCGGGTGATCCCTATCAACCTTTATTTTATGTGAATCAATGGCAGAAAGCTGGATTCATTGAAAAATACAACTATAATAGTCGACTGGCTCCCAAGAGTTTGATTCAGCCCACTTCGATGGAAGAGGCACAACAATTAGCGGGACAATATGGAATTAAAATCCACCGAATTCCTGAAACCCCTTCTCCTGAATTGGAACGAAAACTATACGACTTTTATAATCTGTGTTTTGATAGTAATCCACTCTTCCAACCCTTAAAATATGAAGATTATCAAGCCTTCTCTAATAAGGCCAACAGTATTTGTGATAGGGATCATTCCTTCTATTTAATGAACGAGGAAGGAACAATTATTTTCGTCATTATCTGCTATTTGGATGTTTATCATTTTGCTGAACAAAACGGACAGCTTAAAGGGAACAATTATCCTCATAAAAACCTCCTGATTAAAACCATCGCAACTCATCCTGAATGGAGAGGAAAACAAATTGGAACGATGATGATTAATTTGGTTCATCAGCTTGCGGATAATCATGGCTGTGCGGCTTTTTATCATCTTTTGATGTTTGACGATAACCTCTCCTCCACCAAAGGAAAAGAGAAGTTCCAAACCGAAATTATTCGAGAATACACCTTAATGGAGAAAACGCTATGACGAACATCCATCCCGCATTCAACGATCTATTGCAATCCTTTGAAAATTATAAGGATCGTATCGCTATTGTGGATAAGGATGGAACAGAATATTCTTATTCTGACTTCAAACAACATATTGTTGGAGCAAGGGAAATTCTAGCGCAAAAGGGCATTAAAAAAGGGGATAAGATTCTGGTGGCTGTTCCCATGAGTTTGCAGCTTTACGCCATTTTAGAAGCCATTTTGAGTATGGGTGCCGTAGCTGTTTTTCTCGATCCCTGGATGAAAGGAAAAAAGATGAGTGCTGTCATTCATCAGGTAAAACCAGACCTCTTTATCGTCACCAAAAAAATTGCTAAAGTCAGTTGGTTATTACGAGCCACCTGGAAACTTAAAAAGTGGAAAGTTGATTCTATTGCTCCATCCTCGGGAGAATTAAGCATTGCTGCCGTTGAGGATAATGACAACGCCTTAATCACCTTTACCAGTGGAACCTCAGGAACTCCCAAAGGGGCCAACAGAACCTTTGCTTTTTTGCAAGCACAGGCCGAAGTTTTAAAATCCCATCTCAAACGAGCAGACGATCAACCTTATGTGGATTATACCAACTTTCCAATTGTTGGATTAGCCGATTTTGCGATGGGAAATACGGTCGTAATTCCTCGAATTAATTTAATGAAGATTCATAAGGCAGACTCCGACGATATTGCAAATCATTTAATTGAGGTTAAAGCCAATCGACTCATTGTATCTCCTTCTCTCTTAAAGCGAATTTTGATTGGGCTAAAAGGAACAAATCAAAATCATCATATTGCTGAACTAGTCACTGGTGGTGCTCCCATTTCCAACGAACTTATACTAAACTGCCTTGAGGAATTGCCAACTGTCAAAAGTGAAGGAATTTATGGTTCTACCGAATCCGAGCCCATTTGTGTGACCGATTTTGAACAGATCAAAAATAAACTCCAAACTCCTTTAAAGGGAGTTTTTGTAGGACGGCCAGTCAATGAAATTGAAGTTAAAATTGTGAAATGGAAAAATCGTCCCATTGAAACTTCAGAGTTTGAAAACCTCATTAAAACAGATGGAGAAGTTGGAGAAGTTGTTGTAAAAGGCGATCATGTCAACAAACACTATTATCAAAACGAGGCTGCCTTTAAAGCCAATAAAATTGTGGATTCTAATGGTGAAATTTGGCATCGAACAGGTGATATGGCTTATCTTGAAAATGGAGATTTATACCTCGTTGGTCGATCACACCGAATCATGAGAAGACAGGACAAAAATTTCTATCCCTATCCGTTAGAGCAATTCATTGAACAAAAGTTTGGCTTAACCGATTTGGGATATGTTAAGCTAACAGACGGCCGTTTTGTGCTCTTCATCGGCCCTGGAAAAGAAGTTAACAGCAGAGCGATCAAAAAAGCTATTGAAGAGGCTGGCTACCCAATTGATCGAATTGAACTCTGTCGAAAACCTCTACCTCGTGATGCAAGGCATAAGAGTAAGTTGCAGGTTGAGGAGTTGGTGGGGTAATCTCAGTAATGGGGATCACTATTAATCATAATTCTGTGAGTTTTATCTTTTATAAACTTTTAGTTAGAATTGGGTTAATTCGATTCTTAAAATAATCATTTAGATCGGACTCAGTACCTGTAAAACTTGAAAATGACTCTCGCCCACATAATCTTTCTACTTTC
>JAKSBJ010000014.1 GCA_022361195.1 Flavobacteriales bacterium | reverse complement strand
TTGATGAGATCATTGAATTTGAAGATAAAAATTAGGCGATTATGAAATCAAATATTCTCTTTAAACCCATTGGTCAAATCTTCCTTCTGCTGTCCTTATTTTTGGTGGGATGTGCTCAGGAAGAACTCGATTATGATTGTGATTCATGTAATCAAATCAAGCAAAAAGAGGTAGAAACCACCATGATCAACTTCGTCTACAACGACATTTCTGAGAATATGTCCAAAGAAGCAGAAAGTCAGCTTTTAAACGAAAAGGAAATCTTACGTCATGGCCATAAATTCAACCGTTGTGGTTGTAAGGACGATTTGGTTATTTATGAACTATGGTGCGGTAATGGTGAAATGTACCATCTAAAGGTTAAACTAAAAAATGATGATCAGTTTATGATTGTAGGAATTGAGGAAGCTGAATTTCTACATCCCTAATTAAATATGACTCAAGACAAATGAAAAAAGTTATTATTGTTGGCAGCTCAAGAAATAATGGAGATACTGTAGCCCTGGCGAATGAATTGGTGCAACAAACAAACTGGGACCTAATAAATCTTAACGATTATAAATTCTCATATTACGATTACGAACATAAAAACAAGGATGATGATTATTTAAAGCTGATGAAGCGTATCATCCAGGAATATGACACACTAATTTTCGCAACTCCCGTCTATTGGTATTCAATGAGCGGAATAATGAAAGTCTTTTTCGATCGAATAACAGATTTTTAACCATTGAAAAAGAACTAGGCCGGAAACTAAGAGGAAAAAACATGGCTGCCATTAGCTGTTCGGGAGGGGGGAATTTGGGAGAATCTTTTTGGCTTCCTTTTTCAGAATCGGCTAATTATTTGGGCATGGAGTACCTTGGACATACGCATACCATCTCAGAAAAAGACAATACTTCACAAATGGCAGACTTTATTCATTTGGTGAATGGAGCTTCAAACCACCTTTAAACTTAGATTCTGACAAAATTAAGTGCTTCTTTTTTCGTTGGAATGGTAGCATGTTCAGAAAAGGCCTTTTATTCAAGCTTGTTTTAGTTTTTCTTCTATTGCTCATTTCATATCTATTGTGGTGGGATTATCAAGAAATTCATAGTGGATATTACTGGAGGTTATATGGCCTGATTCTAATCGATAAAATCGCTCTTGGAGCTTTTATAGGACTCGGCATTATCAGTATAATCTCACTTGTAAAAATCTGGAAAAACAAGTGTTATATCTTTCCCATTGCAACCATTGCCTTATTTACTCTTTACTGGCTAAATGTGCTTGAGTTTGGAACTCCTTGTATGCAGCTAAAAGGCTGTCATGAATCAATTTGTAGTGACATCATTATCAAAGACAATGGTGAGTTTAGAATGTCGGTCTCAACCCAATCAACCACACACCATTATTCCGGAGCCTACCAGGTGAAAAATAAAACAATCCTTTTGTATCAAAATCCATCCTTTAAATCTTCTTATCCCGAATCGGAACTCAGTGAAATTAAAAAGCAGGAATATGCTGAAGTAAAACCAGTTGATTTTAACTTTTGGGGAAGCATTTTTCGTATTCAGAAATAAAACAGTTATACTTACGTTGAACGCTTAGGAAATTAAAACACAAACTAAACAATGATCAGACTTATTACAATTTTATGCTTAGCAGTAGGCATAAACTCTTTTGGACAAATTAGCGAAGTACATAAATGTGGTTTGGACGACAATCCAGCCTTAAATGAATTTGAAGGAAAATACTTTAATGAGGCTTTTCTTGAAAAAAGACATGATTTCGATTTTTCAGGTAAGAAAGTTGCTGTTTTCACGGGATCTTCCGGGACCGTATTATCTACTAAATCCTATTATTTCCACCCTTTCCATATTCAGGAAAACCAGGATTTAGATGATCATGCATATCGAGCTAGAGGAACTCAGGTTTTAGTTTTAACTGAAGAGGAAAAAGAACTTTCAGGAGGTTATGATGTCATTTTAGTGGTTTGGTCCAAAATTCAAAAGGAAGGGAAATCTAGAGCCAGACTAATCAAGCAACTGCACGAAAATAACGAAGAGAAGAAATAAAAAATGTATGAAGAAATCAAGCCCCAATTCTCACTTGAGCTGGAAGGGTTTAAATTTCTTGGAAGAGGCCCCAAAGCAACCGGTGAAACAATGGGTTGGAGCAGAGATGCTAAATTCTATTATCGTTGTGTCAAATGTGGAGATTCAATGAATGCTGCTCATAATAAGTATTGGAGTTGTTCATGCAAAGCAGTAAACCTGGATAAAGATATGGGTCGATTTGGTTCATGGCATGGGGACATCAACATCTTAGTTTATGAGAAAATAGACTGACCTCCCTCTATTATTATTTTTTCGACTTAACTGTTATGAGGTGATTTAATAGCAAATCATAAATCCTTCATTATCTTTCATTCTCAAAAAACAATTCCAATGGAACTAACACTTCTCCCTGACGCACTTATCATTGACGGAACGCAATTAAACCTTCCTTTGACCTTATCAAACCTAACGACTCATTTTAAGCAGTATGATTCAAAATCGGAGAAGGACGAAAGAACGACCTACATTTGGGATAAATTAGGCATTAGTGCATTGGTTGAGAATGAAACAGAATTGATGGTTGATTTTCGAATAAACATGAAACCAAACGACCTCAATTACATTCCGGCTAAGAATTGTTTTGAAGGTACCTTAACCATTGACGGAAAAGACTACCTCAACTATTTCAAAATAACGGAGAAAGACTATTTATTCAAAGATCTTGATTTTGGAAGTTTTACCGGAGCCGCTTGTATCTCAAAAGAAGTAACTGAAATTGTTGCGGTTATGATCCAACCAAAACCTTCAAAAGAAGAAAGTGACAATTGCGACAAATATCAAATTCAACCCATTGATAATGCGGTAACCGAATTTGCTGATTTTAATTTTAAGTTAGCCGTTATCGATCATTTAATGTACGATTTGGAACTTCTTCAACCTCAATTTGATGTACATGAATTCATTGACTGTTATAAAGAACGAAAAATCAATCTGGACGATCATTATTACGAAGTTGTTCCTGAGGTAAGAGAGTACTTTGAGAAACTTCCCATTCCAACAGAATACCTTGAAAAAGTCGAAGAAATTTTTCAGGATGGAGGAAATGAAATCTACATGCAAATTGTAGGCTTTTGGGATGGCGAAGATGATTTGTTTAACATCACTAACACAGCAGATCTTTCACTCCTTCCTAATCTCAAAAAAATCACTCTGTTTTACGATGATGAAGAAAAGATGGCAGATGAGTTTGTCCAAAAGGGAATTGAAGCAGAGTATTTGTAATGAGGTAGAAAAATGGCGTTAACTAAATGACCAGTCCATCCTACCAATAATTCACCTCTACTACCTTCCTCACTCACGCTCTTTCTCAAAACTCCCCCACCTGACCTTAATCAGTGTTTAGCAACTTTCAGCTTCCTATTTTTGCAAAAATTTTGGATCGAAAGCACTGATGGACAATAGAGAAATTGAAGTTTTAGCACCTGTGGGTTCACATGAATCCTTGACTGCAGCTATAAAAGCAGGATGTAATTCCATTTACTTTGGAGTAGAACAATTGAATATGCGAGCTCGTTCTTCTACCAATTTTACCCTAGAGGACCTGAGCAATATCAGCCAAATTTGTGGGAAACATAATGTAAAAACATACCTAACCATTAACACAGTTCTGTATAGTCACGACATTAGTTTAATGAAGTCCATAGTCGATCGAGCCAAAGCAGATGGTATTACCGCCATTATTGCTTCTGATCATGCTGTGATGTCCTATTGTAAATCGATTGGAATGCCACTACACATTTCAACGCAAGCCAATGTGACCAACATTGAAACGGTTGAATTTTATTCAGCTTTTGCCAATGTGATGGTGTTATCACGAGAACTAAGCTTAAGACAAGTTGCTGAAATTTCCAGAGAAATTGAGCGAAGACAAATCAAAGGCCCTTCAGGAGAGTTAGTTAAACTAGAGGTTTTTGCTCACGGAGCACTTTGCATGGCTGTTTCGGGCAAGTGTTACTTGAGTCTTCATTCCAATAATGCTTCTGCCAACCGAGGTGCCTGCATTCAAAATTGTCGTAAAGAATACATTGTTACGGATAAGGAAGATGGTGTAGAATTAGAAATTGACAATGAGTACATCATGAGTGCAAAAGACTTGTGCACAATTGGATTTTTGGACAAAATCATCAATTCTGGCGTTAGTATTCTCAAAATTGAAGGAAGAGGGCGCGCTGCTGATTATGTGGATACGGTAGTACGTTGCTACAAAGAAGCGATAGAAGCAATTCAGGATGGGAGCTATTCAGCCGAGAAGATTGAAAGTTGGACTGAAAGACTGTCTACGGTATACAATCGTGGATTCTGGGATGGCTATTACCTGGGACGTAAAATGGGGGAATGGAACGACTCTTATGGCTCAAAAGCAACCGAAAAGAAGTTGTTTTTAGGAAAAGGCGTTAAATACTACGGGAAGGTAAAAGTGGGTGAATTTAAAATGGAATCCCACTCCTTAAAAAAAGGAGACAAAATTCTAATTACAGGTCCAAACATTGGTGCTTATAAAACCGAAGTGGATGAAATTCGGGTTGATGAAGTAAGTGTTGACACCGTGGAAAAGGGAGAGGTATTTTCAATGAAAATTGATGAGATTATTCGACCTTCCAGCAAACTCTACAAAATCATTAGTTCATAATGGTTCAAATTCTGTTTCAAAGGGGAAAATGTATTGGTTGTAATGGCTGTGTTGAGGCTGCACCTCACCGTTGGAGAGTATCCAGGAAAGACGGCCGCTGTAATCTCATTGAAGGCAAAGAAAAAAAAGGGTTCTATCAAGCAATTGTAAGCGAAGACGAATACGAGGAAAACATCCAGGCTGCAGCAAATTGCCCCGTCAAAATAATCCAGGTTTCCATACTTTAAGCCTACTTTTCTATTTCTATTCTTTCCTCTTTTTTCCTATTCTCTTACTCAATATTGACCCTTCGGGAATAATTGACAACAAGCCGGGTTATATTGTCTAACACTGAGGCCTATACCTACCGTAATTTTGTACCTATAAACATTAAAACAATTACGTATGACCTCAGAAATAAAATTATATGGAGCCGATTGGTGCCCGGACTGTCGAAGAGCTAAAGCCTTTTTAAAAGAAAATAACATTGATTACACATTTGTGGATGTAGATCTCGATCAGGAAGCAACAGCAAAAGTGGAGCAAATCAATAATGGAAAACGTATTATTCCAACCCTTATTATCAATGATAAAAGCTATACCAATCCTGACAATGCCGAACTGTCATCAGTTTTAGGGATTAATGAAAACGGAAGAGTTGTTTTATATGGAGCGGATTGGTGTCCTGATTGCCGAAGAGCCAAGTCCTATTTAGCCGACAATCAAATCAACTACCAGTTCATTGATGTAGATGAGCACGAATGGGCAACGGAAAAAGTTGAAAAAATTAACAATGGTAAACGCATCATTCCAACTGTTATTATTGACGAAGTGCCTTATACCAACCCCGATAATCAACAATTAAAGGAAATATTGAAGATTGATGAAACCAAAGAGGAAAAAGTCTATGACAGCGTTATTATTGGTGGTGGAGCAGCGGGACTGACCACAGCTATTTATGCGCAAAGAGATCGATTCGACACCTTGATTTTAGAAAAGAAAACAATTGGTGGAAATGCCTTTTTGACTGAAAAAATTGAAAATTACCCAGGTTTCACCTCCATTTCAGGACCAGCTTTAATGGAAAAAATGGAAGAGCAAGCTCGAACTTACGGTGCAACCATTAAAACAGGGGTTTCTGTCGAGAATATTACCAAAGAAAATGATTTGTTTACCATTCACACCAATGGGAATAGTTTTACGACTAAATCTGTTGTTCTTTCAACAGGTTCAACTTACCGTAAACTAAACATTCCAGGAGAGAATGAACTAATTGGTTCGGGAGTACATTTTTGTGCAACCTGCGATGGAGCATTTTATCGAGATAGAGAAGTGATTGTGATTGGAGGAGGAAATTCGGCTTTGGAGGAAGGTATTTTCTTGTCCGGATTTACAAAAAAGGTAAAAATCATTAATCGCAATGATAACTTTACGGCTTCTCAAACCTACATTGACAAGTTACCTGATTTGGATAATGTTGAAGCTCATTACAATAAAGAATCCATCGAATTTAAGTTAGATGAGAACGGAAACTTTGCTGGTTTGTTGGTCAAAGACAAAAATACGGGAGAAGAAGAAATCATTACAGCTGATGGAGTATTTATATTCATTGGACTTATTCCAAACGACAAACCGTTTGAAAATCTCGTCGAATTAAACGAAAGCGGTTTCATCAAAACAACTGGTTTGGCTGAAACTTCGGTTAAAGGAATTTTTGCCGCAGGTGATAACCGTGAAGGGGCTATTGCACAGGTCGCTGCAGCTACAGGCGAAGGTGTGTTAGCTAGTTATGGTTTAAGAGAATATTTAAAATAACATGACTCAAAAGGTTGGCTTAGGAGGTGGATGTCACTGGTGTACCGAGGGAATTTTCCAATCACTAAAAGGAGTTTCCAGAGTTGATCAGGGATGGATTAAATCCAGTGGCAACCACACTTCCTATTCCGAAGCAGTCATCGTTCATTTTAATCCTGAAGTTATTTCGTTGGAGGTGTTAATTGAAATTCATCTACTCACCCACTCCAGCCAATCACAGCATAGCCTGCGAACCAAATACCGATCAGCAGTTTATACTTTTGGAAATGGACAAGCTTCAAGAATTAAACTCATCATTGAACAACTGCAAAAAAAGAATCGTTCATTTGTTACCAAAGTAATTCCATTTGTTGATTTCAAACTCAACAAAGAGGAATTTTTGAACTATTATCAAAAGCGGAAAGATTCTCCCTTTTGTGAAAAGTACATTTCTCCTAAACTACAGCAACTATTAAAAACGCACAGTCAATACTTAAAATAGCCCAAAAAGGGAAAAATTGACAAGAGAACAGGAATTGCAGACTACCACTTACTTCATTTATTGACAGACATTTGTAGTATAAATCAATTTAAAAATTAAGATCATGAAAGAGATAACAAACTTAGAAGAATTTAAAGCACTTATTGAACAAGGAAAACCTGTACTATTAGATTTTTACGCTGATTGGTGCGGACCTTGTCAAACCTTATTACCAACCCTTGAAACCTTATCAGATGAGCTTTCAGAGGATGTTGTAATTGCTAAGGTAAACGTCGATAAAAATCGTCCATTATCAGCTCATTTTAGAATTAGAAGCGTACCTTCAATGTTCTTTATCAAGGATGGAGAGGTAAGAGGTCATTTACAAGGCTTGCAAACCAAATCTACCCTCGAACAAAAATTAAACAAGCTTGTTAAAGCTGCATAAACCGGAACTTAATTGTTCATCACATTAAAAAGGAGGTAACCATGCTTAAATGGACAGATGTCATAAAATATGCGAACAAAGGAAATGAAACTCCCCCAAAACGGGTAGAGAAAAGCTCCGATGAGTGGAAAGAAATTCTAACAGAAGAAGAATTTTATGTTGCTCGTTTAAAAGGGACCGAAAGACCGCATAGTTCAGACATGTGTGCCTTATTTGAGCCAGGAAAATACAATTGTATATGCTGTGACACCTTGTTGTTTGATGCTAGCGAAAAGTTCAATAGCGGAACGGGATGGCCTTCTTTTACTCAACCAGCCGACATCAGTCATGTAGCTTATCACAAAGACAGTAGCCACGGAATGGTTCGGGTTGAAGTGACCTGTAATATCTGTGATGCTCATTTGGGACACGTTTTCCCAGATGGCCCGCCTCCTGGTGGATTACGATATTGCGTAAATGCGGTCAGCTTAAAAAAGCAATAATAAAATACTAGTGTCTCCCCCCTTGTTTTAACTGTTTTTCAATACCATATAAGCTTCAGTCAAGGGGGGACTTTTTTTGACAACTCTTCATATCATTCTTCATTTCCCATTCAATCTTTTCCTTACTTTTAATGCAATGGGACACTATGCCGATATTTATGTCATCAAAAAAACACGCTCTAAACAATTAGGATTAGATTTCCTTGATCATTTTTTACCAAAAAGAAAAGAAAGTGCTGATGCCTATGATGTTCCTCAATATGGTGATTCCACTCAAGTAATATTCTCAAAGGCAAAAGAGGTCATGAGCTATATGGAACAGCATTTGGATGTGTATCAAAGTATTTACTGGAATAATACGGATCCTGAAAATCCCAATAGGCATGGAATGCTTTTTT
>JAKSBJ010000065.1 GCA_022361195.1 Flavobacteriales bacterium | reverse complement strand
TGAGGAGTAAAGCCCAGATTCTTTTTACCTCCGTGACTTTCGTGATTATGAAACCATTTCCATACAAATCCCCCTGCTAGCCAATCTTCTTTCCAAACAGTTTCAAAAATGGCTTTGTATCCATTGTTTTGCTCATTCAGGTCACATTTACCTTTGGTATCGGAAACCCATGGAGCTTTGGTAGTTCCAGCTAAACTACGATAGCCAAATTCAGTAAACAAAATCTTTAGTCCCTGTTCTTTTGAAAATTGCCCCAATACCGCTGAATATTTCTTCCAGGAAGCACACATTTCTTTGTATTTAGAATCGGACGAAACGCAAATTGGAAAATAAGCATCCACTCCAATATAATCCAATTCCTTCCAAAAAGGGACATCCTTATAATCATCCCAATTAGCAGCATAAGTCAATTTTCCCGAATAAGTTTCTTTTACTTCTCCAATTAACTTTTTCCAAAAAACAGGACGTTCTTTAACAAACTCACGCCATTCTGTCCCCACACAAAATAAATCCACCTTCATTTCTACTGCTAACTGTACAAACTCCATCACAAACTCACGATACGAGCGTTCAAACACCATCCAGTCTCCTTCTTTCTCCAGAGTAAAATCACCTGTATATGCTCCCATTATCCAAATTTGAGGTTTGAGCATAATTTTTAATCCACTCTCCTGACACAGACGAATGGTTTCACGCGCTCCTTCGGTTTTTTCACCCCACCATTGCCATTTGGAATTGTACATCACCTTTCCGTTTCTAATAAAACCAAAAGGCATAATGCTTACCCAGTTGGCATTCACCTCTACGATAGGCATTACATCTGTTGAATCAATTTTCTCTGAGGAACCAACAAAACTGAGCCCTTTCATTTTTTGGCCATAAAGCCCAAATTGTATGGACAGAATAAGCAATAACAACAATCCTTTTTTCATTCGGTAGCAAAAGTTTTTGAGAGATAAATCGTTCCCCAGTTGTTTTCATTAAGTCCTATTAGTGTAAATGAATAGTTTTGATTGACCTCTAGTTCAAATAAAGTGGGATATAATAGGCTTTCTGTCAGGGCTTCTTCATCATATAAGTTCCAAAACAACTCAGTTGTAGTTCCGGCAAAAACAACATTTTGATTGACATCACTAATCATCATCAAATACTTTGTACTTTCCTTATAACTCCCATCTATCCATGAAAAAGTCACATCACTTCCTTCCACATCTATCTCCAACCAAACTTCCATACTTTGCGTTGCCCTACTCTGAGGCAATAACGCTATAGGATTACTTACCCACAAAGAATCTGCCAATTCAAAAGTGACGATACCCCAACGATCCTTTTGTGATTTTAATTTGGTTTGATCCATAAAGCCCAAATAGCGTTCGGAAGTTACAGGCTTTCGTACTTCTCTATAGGCACCATAGTCTTCTGGATTTGAGCTTTTATCTTTGGTTTCAAAAAAGCGATAGTTACTAGCTCCACTCATTTTTTCGTGCCATAAGAACACAGGAAATTTCGATTCCTCTTCATACCCATATTCTGCTCCAACTCCCAATGCTATAAAAGACTGTTGGGCAATAGTACTCTCATCCACTACTTGCTGCAAGCTTATGTTTTTCGTCTTTGAGCAGGCAATAGCTAACAGAGTAACTAAGAATATGAATCCACCTTTTTTCATGCGTTAAACTGATTGCTTCTTAACATCACCAAAGTGCAAGCAATCTCAAAACCAATTCCTTTTTCTTTTAAAAGCTCCATCAATTCAGGGTTTTCCGTGCCAGGATTAAAAATAATTCGACTTGGATTTAAACTCAAAATGTAATCATAAAAAGGAAGTTGATTGGCCGGGCTGAGATAAAGGGTAATGGTATGTACATTTTCAAAGGTCTCTTGCTCAGTTATAATAGGTACATCCCGAACCATTCCTTCCCTGCGACCAATTGCCAAAACCTCATGTTCATAATCCCTCAACATATTAATGGCAATGTTTGAATAACGGTTTGTTTTCTCACTTGCTCCAAGTACCAGCACTTTCATAAAAATCTTCTATTTTTTTCACTAAATTAGTGGCTATTAAGCAGATTACCCTAACAATATCTACTTTATCTTGATTAGACGTTTGTAAAGGTGATAACTTAACCCTAACTAAGAAAATTTAAACCCTAAACAATGAAAAAATTCGCTCTGATTCTCCTGAGCATGGCTGCTCTATCCGGTTTTGCCGGTGGTTTTCAACTCAACCTACAAAGTGTCAGGGCCATTGGACTGGGAGGAGCTTATACAGGATTTGCTTATGGACCCTCCTCTGTTTTTTTCAATCCGGGTGGAATGTCGCAAGTAAAAGGTCACCAACTCATGGCTGGTATCAACCTCGTTTTCCCTAAAGTCTCTCTGCAAACAGAAATGACTGACAATATTAATCAAACCAGTGGGTTGTCAACCCCCTTTCATTTTTACTACAGCGGAGAAATTATTAAGGACAAACTCTATGCAGGACTTGCCATTAATAACCTCTTTGGTTCTTCCTCATCATTTGAGGAAAATTGGGAAGGTAGATTCATCGTTCAAAACATTGGATTAAAAACCTTTAGCTTTCAACCTACCTTCAATTACAAACTGCATGAAAGGCTCAGTATTGGTGCTGGTTTTGTATTAACTAGCGGAAGTTTTTCTTTTGAAAAAGCTGTTCCGTTGGGATCAAGTTCATCGGATTATGGGAAGGCCTCACTTTCGGGAAGTGGATTGGCTTATGGTTTTAATGTGGGACTCTTTTCTAATCTCATTGAGACAGATCAATTAAAACTTACCTTGGGAGCTTCATATCGTTCCAGACAAAAGATTAGCCTGGATAATGGAGTGGCTAATTTCTCTGACATCCCGGTTTCATTACAAGGCACTTTTCCCGAAGAAACAGCCTTTTCTTCTGCACTCAATCTTCCAGCTGTGTTTACCGCAGGATTTTCCGTTAAATATGATTTAAAGGAAGATCATTCATTACTATTTGTTTACGACTTTAATTACACCAGTTGGTCTTCTTATGACACTTTGGCTTTTGATTTTGCCAATGCCGATACTCCCGATTCAAAAACAACAAAGGCCTGGGAAAATTCTCCTACTTTCCGTTTTGGATTGGAATATGCTTTTCAGGAAATGCTTTACCTGAGAGTTGGTGGTTATTATGATGTAACACCAATTCAGGACGGATTTGTAAGTCCGGAATTACCTGACGCCAACCAATTTGTACCAACCGCTGGGGTTGGAATTTTGTTGAATGATAAAATTGGTTTTGATGTTTCATGGATTCATCAAGACTCAAAACGAACCGCTGATTTGACGGATGCCGGATTTTCGGCTTCTTATCGAAGAATTGCAGATGTAATCAGCTTTAGTGCATCCTTTAAATTTTAGTACGATGAAAAAGATATTTTACTTTGCCTTAATTGCTACACTTTTCACCGCCTGCCGAAAATCTGAATTTGATGCGGTAGATCGAAGCAGTGGTGACGCCGACTTTAGTAAGTATATTGCTCTTGGGAATTCCTTAACGCAAGGATTTCAGGATGGCGGACTTTATGAGGACGGACAATCCATGAGTTATCCTTCTATCATCGCTAATCAAATGAAAATAGTTGACCCTGAAATGGGTGATTTCAGACAACCCGACGTCTATGGCAACGGATCGGGATATATGCATCTGGAATGGGAAAATGACGAAATTGTAGTGGTACGACCAGCTGATGAAAATGGCTATTCAGAAGATCCTTCATGGGAAAACTGGGGAACAAAAGTTCCTTATAACAACCTTGGAATTGCAGGGATTACCCTCATGCAATGTGTCGCTTTGGATGATAATGAGATGACTGTGAACCAGGGAATTTTAGGAGGGGTAAGCTTTCCTCTTTTGGGTGATTTTCCGGGTAACCCTTTCGCACGTTTCATGGATTTTGGAGAAAGCCCTTTCACTGGAGGAGAAGCCAAACAATACCTCGATCACGTAAAGGAAAGCAATGCGACTTTTTTCACTTGCTGGTTGGGTAATAATGATGTTTTAGGCTATGCCACATCAGGGGGTGTTTCTACCGAAATTGACCTTTCATTAATTGGATTTGGTGTGATTGAACTCAACACTTTATCTGATCCAACTGATTTTAGGATGAAATATGATTCAGTTTTAACAGCCTTGCATGATCAAGGAGCTGACGGAATTTGTGCTACTCTACCAGATGTGACAGTAATTCCCTATTTCAACACTTTTACGATTCAAGGTTTAAAGGACGAATATGGTTATTCAGATGTTTGGATTGAAGATTACAATGGAACTGTAAGAGTTGCTACAGATGATGACTTGATTATCCTCAATGCTAAAGATACCATTGAGTTAGGAGCAGGAAGCAGTGAAGATCAATTCCTTCAAAATGGATTGATTCTGGATTCTTATGAAGTATCTCTTTGTCAAAGCCGAACCATGCAATTAAATAGTGAAATAAAAGCCTCAGCCGCAAGTTTTAACTACCCGGTAGTGGATATGCACGGTTTCTTAAATACATTAAAAGCCGGAGCTGTATTTGAGGGGGTTGAAATAAATCCGGAATATATTTCGGGAGGAGCTTTTTCATTGGATGGGATTCACTTAAACCCAAGAGGATATGCCATTGTTGCTAATGAGTTTATTGAAGGCATCAACGACCATTACAACTCCAATATTCCAAAAGTTTCTATTGGAAATTACCGTGGGGTTGTTTTTCCTTAGGACTTGATGCAATAAAATCATCTTTTAGGACCGAGTCTAAGCATTTTCGTATCTTTGGCCTCCCTAATTAAAAGAGGTATGTCTGTACACAAAGAAGTAAAAAAGGTTACCACCCACGTTCTTCAGGAAATGAAGTTAAAGGGTGAAAAAATTGCAATGCTTACGGGTTATGATTATTCTATGGCTCGAATTCTTGACAAAGCCGGAGTAGATATCATTTTGGTAGGAGATTCAGCCTCCAATGTAATGGCAGGACATGAAACAACCCTTCCAATTACCTTAAACGAAATGATTTATCACGCTTCTTCTGTTATCAGAGCGGTAGATAGAGCCCTAGTGGTTATTGACCTTCCTTTTGGGTCCTATCAAGGAAATTCAAAAGAAGCTTTGAATTCATCGATTCGTATTATGAAAGAATCAGGTGGACATGCTGTTAAACTAGAAGGTGGAAAAGAAATTTTAGAATCTGTTGAACGAATTTTAACGGCTGGAATTCCGGTTATGGGACACTTGGGATTGACGCCTCAATCCATCTACAAATTCGGAACTTACTCAGTAAGAGCAAAGGAAGAAGATGAAGCAAATCGATTAATTGAAGATGCAAAGCTATTGGAAGAAGCAGGATGTTTCTCTATCATTTTAGAAAAAATTCCAGCTGAACTGGCTAAAAGAGTAGCTACTGAACTTAAAATTCCGGTAATTGGAATTGGAGCCGGAAACGGATGTGACGGTCAAGTATTAGTAAGCCACGATATGTTGGGGATTAACAATGAGTTTAATCCTCGTTTTTTAAGAAAGTACCACAACCTTTACGAAGAAATGCACGGTGCTTTTAAAAACTACATTGAAGATGTACGATCGGGCGATTTCCCGAACGAGAACGAGCAATACTAGTATGTCGCTTGAAATCCTTTACGAGGACAACCACCTCATCATTGTCAACAAAAAATCCGGCGATTTAGTGCAGGGTGATAAAACGGGCGATGCTCCTATCAGTGACAAAATAAAGGCCTACATTAAGGAAAAATACAACAAGCCCGGAGATGTTTTTCTGGGAACAGTTCATCGACTGGATAGGCCAACAAGTGGAATTGTCATTTTTGCACGAACATCTAAGGCATTGAGCCGAATGAATCAGCTTTTTCAGAAAAAGGAAGTTCAAAAAACCTATTGGGCGGTTTGTGACAAAGCTCCTACTCCACCTAGTGGAAGTTGTAATGATTACTTGTGGAAAAACGAAAAGCAAAACAAAAGCTATGTCGTTACTAAAGACAAAAATGGAGCAAAAAAAGGGGAATTAGATTACCGTCTCCTTCAAAAATCAGAACGTTATTTTTTGGTTGAAGTTGACCCTAAAACTGGACGCCATCACCAAATTAGAGTTCAGTTATCCAATATGGGATGTATCATCAAAGGGGATTTAAAATATGGTGCAAGACGATCTAATAAAGACGGCTCCATTCATTTACATGCCCGAAAGGTTGAATTTATTCACCCAGTAAAGAAAGAACCACTAATTGTCACTGCTCCTGTCCCTAATGAGACACTTTGGAAAAATCTTGAAGGTAAAGTAAATTGATAGCTTTTAGCCTTTAGAGATAACTACCTTCTTACCTATTAGGTCTTCGTCTTTTAAACCCCTAACTAGATATTTGGCCAAACTTTGACGGCTAATTGTAATACTTGGCTTAGGCACATTATTAAACGAAGCTTTAAAGGTTTCAACTTTTTTAGAATTGGTTAATCCTGCGGGACGAACGATGGTCCATTTTGTATTGGAATTTGCCAATAATTCTTCTTGCTTTTCATGATCGCGGTAAGCAACACCTATATTACTATTCTCAATTAACCATTTGAACCATTTTGGAATATCCACTCGAGTTTCAGCAGTTCCCCAAGCCGAACAAATGATAATACGTCTTCCTTCTACTACCGAAAGTAAATTCGTCATGACAGAAGACAAATAATTTTCAGGAGTACGGAGTTTAGACCAAGGAAAATCTGATTTTCGGGAAATATTCAATACACTCAACACAAAATCGCATCCTTCAATTACTTTTTCTAAATCAGCTTTATTCGTCGGATTACCTTCAAAAACTGTTAATCCCTCTCTTTTTTCAATTCGCTCTGAATTTCTTGAAAGGCAGTTTACTTCATAGCCTTGTGCTAGTGCTTCCTTTAAAACTAAAATTCCTGTTCTACCTGTCGCCCCCAGTAATAATATTCTCATCTTGGCTATTTTATCAAAGATGAATGAAACGTGTTTTATCCGAAAATTGGCCTTCGTGCACAAACAAGTAGTCTTCTTTTCTATAAAGTTATTCTCCTTGAATTGGTAGACAAAACCAGTTTATTAGTACGAATCAAGGATAATACTGGATTTGACGCCGAGATATCTTAAAAACCGTCCCATTTTCCTTCTCCGTTTTTTTGACCCAATTTCCCTGAGTGTCATACTCATATTCAAAGTCCCAAAGAATGGTCATATTTCCCCTTACTTGCTTCAATTCCATCTTTATTACATCACCTTCTTCATTGTACTGATAAGTTCGTTTAAATACCAACTCATCATTTTTGAATTTTTCCATTGAAATTTCCTCCTCTTGGTCATTATAAGTATAAACGACGTTTTTTCTACCAGACTTATAGGTGGTTTGTTTCTTCAATTTTCCCTGAACATATTCTGCTTTGAAATGATAGATTTTTTCTTTTGAATCATTGAGATGATATGATTCTAACAAATGTCCTTTATCATCATATTCATGGATGGTTAAAGGAAATGCATACTTCCAAATAGTACTATCCACCTGACGTTCTTTTAGAGTTCCATTGTCATGAAATTTGTAAGTAACTTTTCCTTTTGTACTTACAAATTCTCGTTTAAGATCAAACCCTTCCCAACGAATGAGATTACCGTTGGCGTCATAAAAACAACGAATGCGTTCAATTAATACATCATTAGAATTTCGGACTTCAATTAAAGTATCATTGCCATTTTCATCCTTGAAATAGCGAAAAACCTTATCCTCTGTATACAATTTATGATTCTGAAATTTCTGAATCAACTCGCCATTTGCATTGTATTGATTCTTTTCTACAGCCAAAAAAATATCCTCATCCCAATGAGTAGATTCATCTTCCCGAACCTTGGAATAATCCTCATCTTCCTTCCCTTTATATTCAAACTTGGAAATTAGGCCTCCCTTATCATTATAGAAAGACTCTATTTTACGGCTGAAAACTTCCTCTTGATTGGAAAAGGCAAACTGTTTCTCCACAACCTCTTTAACCTTACCATTTAATCCTCTACTAATTTGCTGTGCGTTTATGCACCAACTAAAAAAGATAAATGCTATGGTCAAGAGTATTTTCACCTTTGTTTTTTCTTCCCGGGTTTTCGTTTTGGAACCCTACGTTCATTTGGATATTTAAACTTAAATTCCTTCAAGCTTCCTTCAAATATCGTGTATTTTCTAAAATCACAACTCAATGAACCATTATAAACCTGAATTTTCTTGCTTGGCTTTAATTCCACTCGTTTTAAAGCAGTTAAGTTAGAGCTGAGTAACCAGCAATCAAATCCCGCCATTTCATGCTTAAAGAAATCTCCTGTTTCTTTATACATATCTTCAATTTCGCCAGCTAAACGCTCACCGTAAGGTGGATTTGAAATCAAAACACCCTTTTTCCCCGGACTTTTTTGATCTCTGAAATCTTTGATTTGAAATTCGATTGTTTTTCCCAAAGGCAATGCTTTGGTATTATTCCGAGCCATTTTAACCATTTCACCATCAATGTCCGATCCAATGATTTTGAAATCTAAATCCCTTCGAGGTTGTTTTGGAGCCTCTCCATGAACATCTTCCCAAAGCTGTCTGTCATAATCTGGCCAGTTCTGGAATGAATAACGTTTACGAGCAATATTTGCTGGAATTCCATTTGCAATTAAAGCCGCTTCAATTGGTAAAGTTCCTGATCCGCAAAAGATATCAATGAAATTAGATTCCTGATCCCAGCCAGACATTAAAATCAATCCAGCTGCAACCACCTCATTTAAAGGCGCATCTCCAGTTCCTTTTCGGTATCCTCTTTGAAATAAAGGAGCTCCTGAACTATTAAGTGAAATAGTACATTCTTGTTCACTAATATGCAAATCAAACAAGATATGAGGTTGTTCCAAATCTACTGAAGGGCGTTGACCATAAGCTTCCTCAAAATGGTTCACTACAGCATCCTTCAACAACAACATAGGATACTTGGAATGCTTCATGGTGGATGAATGAACTGCTCCTTTTACAGCAAAGGTATTATTCAACTTCATGTACTTTTTAAAGTTGATATTGGCAAACTTTCGTTTTAGATCTTCCTCGTTCTTAAAACGAAAACTCTCTACGGGTACTAAAACCGAAATAGCTGTACGCAACCACAGGTTAGACTCATAAAGCAATCGTTTATTTCCCTCAAAAGTAACCACACGATTACCTACCACAATATTCTTTCCTCCAAGGCGTTCTACCTCAGTTTTTAATACCTCTTCGAGGCTATATAAAGTTTTAGCTACCAGTTTCATTTCAGAACTTTGGCTGCAAAGATAGGATTTGACTAACCAAATTCTACCTTTTACGTATTTTATTATGGTAAAAGAATAGGTATTACGACATTTGTAACGACATTCGATAAAATGAATTTGACAAAGCTAGTACTATACAGTCTACTACTCTTCTTTCCGCTGTTTTCGGCAGCTCAAAGGGTTGGAGTGGTATTTAGCGGTGGTGGTGCTACTGGTTTTGCTCATATCGGAGTTCTTAAGGCATTGGAAGAAAACGACATTCCAATAGATTACATTACCGGAACCTCTGCTGGGGCTTTAGTGGGAGCTTTATACGCTTCGGGTTATTCACCCGAAGAAATTGAAGCAATTGTCTTAACGGAGAAATTCCAATTAATGTCAAGCGGAGAACTGGAAGAGGATCAAAAATACTACATCCATCAGTCTAATGAAGATGCCGAATTGGTTTCGTATCGATTTGCAAAGGATTCAATTCTTCAAAAATTATTCCCTACCAACTTACTGAATCCCACCTTCTTGGATTTTGAAATGCTGAACTTGTTGGGCCTAAATCCTCCATCAGCTGAGGCAAACTTTGATAGTTTGTTTGTTCCCTTCCGTTGCATAGCCTCGGATATCGCTACCAAAGAGTCTGTCTCTTTTAGCTCAGGGAATTTAAATCAGGTGGTTAGGGCGTCAATGACGTATCCATTTTTTATTTCGCCTATTACTTTGGATGAAAAGTTATTGTTTGATGGAGGACTGTACAACAACTTCCCTGCTTCTGAAATGTATCATGAATTTGATCCGGATTTCATTATTGGTAGTAATGTTTCTTACAATGAACTTCCTCCTACAGATGATGATTTGATGTCTCAGATCAGAAACATGTTCTCGACCCATTCGGACTATAGCTTACCTTGTTCGCAAGGAATTATCATTGAACCTGACTTAGGAGATGAAGTTGGCACTTTTGAGTTCGATAAAATCAAGCGAGCTATTGACATTGGTTATCAATCCACACTGGAAAAAATAGACTCCATTAAAATGTTTGTAAACATCAGGGTAAGTAAAGAGGAACGAACCAAAGCCCGAGACATCTATAAATCAAAGAAAATTCCATTAGCCGTCTCATCCATTAAAATCACCGGAGTTGAAGAAGATGAACACGATTATTTTGAGAAAAAACTAATCAAAAACAAAAAGGAGAGTACCATTGGCTATGAAGAATTAAAAAAACGGTACCTGCATTTATATCAAAGTGAGCACGTTCATTCCATGTATCCTATTATTCATCAAACGACCGACTCTACACATGAAATGAGATTACACATTAAAAAGAAAAAACCTTTGCGCCTGGCTTTTGGTGGACATTACTCTTCTCGCCCGGTAAATACTGGTTTTTTAAGTGCTTCTTATTCCGATTTTAGAATAACACCTCTGACCATTTATGCCAATACTTACTTTGGTAAATTCTATGGTTCTGTTAAAGCAGGATTGAAGTTTTATTTACCGAGTAGAGCGACATCCTACATTGAGCCTGTCTTTGTTATGAACCGATGGGATTATTTTAGAAGCTTTGCCACTTTCTTTGAAGATGTTAAGCCATCCTACCTCATTCAAAACGAAATGTACTGGAGCTTGCGCTATAACTTCCCTGCCAGTTCAAAAAGCAAAATCACGATTGATTTTACCAATGGAAATAATGAAGACCGTTATTATCAATCAGATGATTTCACGAATTTGGATACGGCAGACTTTACTTCTTTCCTCTATTACTCTCCAGGTTTGGAAGTTGTAGTGGACAAGTTAAACCGTAAGCAATGGGCCTCGGCTGGATCTAAATTCACTTTTAAAACTCGATTCATTCATGGAATTGAACATACTACTCCTGGTTCTACATCCATCAATAAAGAAGAAACTAACTCCTTTCATAATTGGATTTATTTTAAAACTTCTTACAAGAACTATTTCATGCAAAAAGGAGTGTATCGTTTAGGTATTTATTTGGAAGGAGTTTATTCTTTTCAGCCCTTCTTTAATAATTATACTTCCAGTTTATTATCGGCCCATGCATTTGAGCCTATTCCAGATGCCCAAACAGGATTTTATAATGACTTCCGATCTAATAAATATGTTGGTGGAGGTTTGATTAACATTTTTACGATTAAGGATAAAGTTGATTTAAGGGTAGATGCTTATTTGCTACAACCTTTTTACCGAATTCAAAATGCCACTGGAAAAGCTATTGAAGGAGAATTATTTGAGGGGCGATTTGGAATGGGAAGTGTTTCGTTAATCTATCATTCACTTATTGGCCCATTAAGAGCTACGGTAAACTATATTCCGGGACAATCGATTTTAGATCCACTATCGTTTCAGGTGAGTTTTGGATACGTTTTGTTTAATCGAAGAGCGCTTCGCTAAGATTTACTAGATGTAGCCCATCATCCAATAGGTAGTATAGCCTATCCACTCATGGATTAATCGACTCCAATCTACCATCACACTGCCATTAGGAACAAGTAGTTGCTCAAAAGTATAGCCCCGTTTATCTCCTGTAAAATGGTCTGTTGTAAAACAGTCGAAGGATTCAAAACCAGCTTTTTCAAAACAGGCTTTTGCCCGTTTCATATGCAAAGCGGAAGTCACCAGCAAAACACTTTCTATTTCGGGATGCTGGTCAATTACCTTTTTAGATTCAACCGCATTTTGATAGGTATTTTTAGAGACTGATTCAACCAGTATAGCCGAATCTGGAATTCCATTATCCATCAAAACTTCTTTAAACTGAACGGCTTCGTTTAATCCTTTATCCACCACATCTCCGTTAGCTCCCGAAATTAAAATACGATCTACTTTTCCCAAATGATAAAGATGAATCGCTTGCCAAATACGGTCTCCTCCCCTCCTTAAACTCAAACGCTCATGAGAATTATCCCATTCTGCCATTCCACCTAAAACAACCGCCACATCATAATGCTCTACTTCAGAAATTTTAGTTCCGGGTTCTTCCCAGGCACGAACAAATTCCAGAAAAATGACATTATTGGTAAAAAACACCAGGGCTATTAACCCTCCACGAAACATTCTTCGGCACAGAATAGGCCTTTTGGTAAAGTAGGCTATAATAAAAGCAATTAAAATCCACGAAAAGGGATGATAAAAGAAGGTGAGTATTTTGGAAAGAATGAAAAACAAAACGTCCAGCTTTTGAGGTAAAAATAGTATTTATTGGGGAGGTTGTTTCTTTTTCAAAAAGGCATTTTGATTTTCCTAACACCACCTTCCCAAAAGGAACATCAAAAATACAATTGTAGATACTATTGATAGTTCTGCCAATCAAAGCAAAGCAAAAATCACAAAAACAACCAACGCTAAAAGTGTAAGAAAAAATGCTCCTATAATGATGAAAAATATTTTTGCGCCCTCGTTTTTTCGCTGAGTTTTTTTGTTTGATAAAAGTATACTCCAAAAGTATTAGCGTTTCAGTTCGTTGATTTATTGAAAACCGCCTTGGTATAGCCTAATCTGCAAAAATTGCAACTCCTCCTATCACAATTAAAAAACAACAGTTTAGCTTCATTTATGCTTTCACGAAAAAAAACTTCCTGACTTAAGAAACCGCTCTCTCCTCTACCAAATGATAATGAAACAGTTATAAACACTCATCTTCCTCAGAAATGTTATCCAAATGTTTACCTATTTTATATGTACGCATAATTGTTTTATTTAATTAATCTTCTATTTTTGCCGCAGTAAACAAATGAAAAATTACTATGGCTTTACAAGAAGATAGTTTATCAGTTGCAGCGACAGCTGAGCAAGCAGGCGGTGACCAGGCAGGATGGGAATTCAGCTGGGACATGGTCATTGACAAAGGAATTGAGTACGGAACAAGCTTACTCATTGCCATTGCGGTCCTCGTCATCGGGATGATGATTGCAAAAAAGATCTCTAACATGTTCGCCAAGGTTCTCGCGAAAAGAGAATTTGATGAGTCCTTAAGAGGTTTCTTACGCAGTATGGTTTCCATTTCATTGAGAATTTTGGTTGTCATGACGGCATTAGGTCAACTAGGAGTAGAAATGACCTCTTTCATTGCCTTAATTGGTGCTGCCGGTTTGGCCATTGGTATGGCTTTCTCTGGAACTCTAAGCAATTTTGCTGGTGGAATCATGATTTTGATTTTCCGTCCGTATAAAACAGGAGATTATTTGGCAGCTCAAGGAGAAGAAGGGTTCGTAAAAGAAATTCAAATCTTTAATACCATCCTCTTGACATTAGACAATAAAACAGTGATTATTCCTAACGGTGCAATGGCCAATGGAAATATGATCAACTATACCATGCAAGAACAACGAAGAGTTGACTTTACAGTTGGTATCGGATACGGAGATGATTTACAAACTGCTAAAAACGTGCTTCAAAAGTTCATCGATGAAGATGAGAAAATTTTGAAAGATCCGGAATCATTCATTGGACTAGTTGAATTGGCAGACAGCTCAGTAAACCTTACACTAAGAGTATGGTGTAAAACAGAAGATTACTGGGATGTTTATTTTAAAATGAACGAACGTATTTATAACGAATTTGGTGATGCAGGACTCAACATTCCATTCCCGCAAATGGATGTGCATGTTCACAACAGCTAATATTCTAATACTTACATTATTTAAAACCGACCTGAAGAAATTTAGGTCG
>JAKSBJ010000268.1 GCA_022361195.1 Flavobacteriales bacterium | reverse complement strand
TGAAAGATGAAACACAAGACCATTGGTTGCACAATATTCCTACAACCAAAAAAGTACATACTCCTAGAATTAATCTCACTTTTCGGCAAATGATTAAGTAGCTTAGCGGCTACTTTTGTTTCATAAATGCATTCATCGCTTTTTGTAAAAGAGATTCTTCATTTTCTATGATTGTTTGAGGAGCATTTAGTTTTCTCAGTTCCTCAACCCTTTTGGCCAATCGACCAATTTCATTAGCTAAATTCACATTGGAATTTACTTCTAAAACAGCTTTTGCCTCTCCTTTTAAGCGAGGTAGAGCCACCTCTGCCAATTCACCTAAGTCAATCAATTCTGCAGCTTGTTTTAAGTGATTAGCTGCTCTTTCAAGATTTACCTCTAATCCTTCCGTACCTTCTAAATAATGAACCGCCAACTCCCAATGAGCCAATCCTATTTCCGCTCCAGAATCATCATACCTCAAAGAACTTAGCTCACACAAATCATCCAATAAGTCATCCACCTTTTTACAACTAAAATCCTTGGCTGCCAACAACCATTTATAAGCCTTACGGTCATTATCCGAATCTGATTTACCATCCATTAAATTGTACAATGCATCTAAATTTCCTTCATGAGCATCTTTTGCTGGATTTTTACTTTCTTCATTCATAATTCGGTAAGACTTTGATGCTTAAAGATATGATATTCAACTCAGCCAATAGGGGATATTATTTTCATGTTCGTCATTTTGATAACCAATCCTCTTTTCTTCACCTCCCCATGTGAAGCTGAATTTTAAATCTTGCTATGAAAAGAATTTGTTTCTTGTTCAAGACCCTCTTATTGAGTTTATTTTCTCTTAATCTTTCTGCTCAGTTGGTATTTAATGAATATGTCAACAATCCAGTAATTGATACGTTAAGCACAACAGATCCTTCGGAGTTTTGGACACAATGGAAAACAGATCCTTTTGTAATTCCATGGCAAGGAGATAGTTTACGAATGTATTATGGCACCAATAACATTGGGGTAAAAACCCAAATTGGAACTGCTGTTTCGGCAGATGGCAATATTTGGATTGAAAAAAGAGATGAAGCGGTTGTTCCTTCAGGAATTGAAGGTAGCTGGGATGAGTATGATGTGGAAACTCCCGGGGTAATAATAGTTCCCTCTAACCCAGACTCAATGCGGTATATGCTCTATTATTCAGGTGCCACAGCCGATGAAATACTGCTGGATGAAGTAAATCCGATTTACTATCCAACTGAAATTTACCAAATGGGAATGGCTTATTCATCGGATGGAATCAACTTCACAAAATACAATGATCCCACGAATGATTCAGATTCCCGTTATGCTGAAAGTGATCCTGTAATTCGGATTCCATATACCTCAGGTGACACCCCCGATACCATTAATTACCTTTTTAGTTCTGTAGCTGAACCTAGCCCTATGTATGATGAGGAAGAAGGGATTTTTAAATTATGGTACATTGGATTAGGATGTTCCAATCCTACTTGCTCGGGTGATGAAAATTATCGCTTTAGGGTATTGTATTCTGAATCTGATGATGGAATAAATTGGACCGACCCGGTAGTGGCGTTAGATGTGGGAGGGACCGATGATTTTGACAGTAAACTCATTTACGCTCCTAATGTCATTAAACATGCTGGTCAATACTGGATGTTTTATGGAGGAAATCATTTTGATACAGGAACCTTCTTTTTATTCTCTCAAAAAATTGGTCTGGCCACCTCAACAGATGGAATCAACTTTAGCCGATACGAAGAAAATCCGATTATTTTGGACGGAGAGTTGGGCAGCTGGAATGATATGGGGTCGAATTATCCTTGTGCTATTGAACACAAAGATACTTTGAGAGTTTATTACAGTGGATTTCAAGATTCAGTAATCACTTTCGACCCTAATATTGGTTATTCTTATCTCGATCCGGCATCAGCAAATTTAGAGGAACAAAACCCCTTATTAGAAGAATGGATTTTGTATCCTAACCCTAGCTCTCAAACCGTTCACATAAAAATGAATAGTGTTCAAATTGATCGGATTCGTATTTATGACCAAAGTGGAAGAATTTGTACAGCTCAATATTACAGTCCTTCAAAAAATGTCACAGTTGACCTGACGAAACTGGCAAGCGGAATGTATTGGGTCTACCTGTATAGAGGTGAAGAGGAAATTGGGCACAAAAAACTAATGTTACATTAACAAAAGATAGGTCATCTCCTTTTCTCTTTCTTAACCTTCTATCACATATTAAATCAAGCTGATGAGCTAAAGCGTATCTTTATTTCGTTATAACAATTTAGGATATGAAGTTGAAACAATGGGTAAAAGTTTTGGTGGCTTTAGGAATCATTTTCACGAATGTTGGCTGTGATCAAATTACAAAAGAAACTGTACGAAAGGAAATCTCTTCGGAAGAAGCCATTTCTGTCATTGACGAGCACTTTGTATTAACCAAAGTTGAAAATACCGGAGCAGCAATGAGTATGGGAGAAAACCTTCCTCCTTTTGGTAAAACCATTTTTCTTCAGTTCTTACCCTTTGTGCTTCTGGTCTTAATGTTCTTTTACTCCATCCGTAAAAAACAAACTTCCCGAATAAATCTGGTTGCAATTTCATTCATCATTGGCGGTGGTATTGGCAATTTATATGATCGGGTTTTGTACCAATCAGTGACCGATTTTATGTATTTAGAGTGGGGATCTTTCCACACCGGAATTTTTAATATGGCAGATGTTTCTGTTGTTGTTGGAGTATTACTTTTAGTCTTCAACTTAGCCTTATTGGAAATTCAACGCTTGCGACTCAAATCCAGCTAACCAGAATGAGTTTTTCTTAATCCTGGACTAAATTTCCAAATCCTTGAACTTTTTGTCAAAGCTTTTAGGAAGCTTCTTGCTGAACTTTGTGGTGTTGAATTATTAATACTTAAAATCATGACAGCAATCAGCCACAAAAATCAAGCTTTAAAAAAGCCTATCTCTTTAAGAATCGTATTTATTCTTAATGCCATCAAAATTTTATTGACGCTCGCCTTTTACATTTCTTTCACTTATGGTGATACGGGAATTGATTTAGATCCAAATAAAATTCTTTACACCGGTGCAGCCTATGTTTTCTTTTTTGGAATCATCGTGTTTTCAATTATCAAACGAAACCAATTATTGCTTCGTATTAGTATCATTTTAGACTTCATTGCCTCCATTCCACTATTCGCTTTTATTGGTCTTATTATTTCGGCGGTTTCCTTTTTACTCACCTTTAGAAAATCGGCAATAAACTATCTAACTGCATAAAGTTCGTATTAAAACGTTTTTAAACGAATTAAATCGTATTAGTTGTAAAATGAAAGGGGGCAATTCGTCCCTTTTTTTTGAAATCATCCTTTTCTAGTCCTAAAGTATGAGGGCCTTTATTTCTTATTTTTATTGGTTTGCAGAACAAATGATTATAACTTATCAATAAAATTTAGATTATGGATAATAAGACACCTAAGGTGACAGGAATAGGAGGAATTTTCTTCCGAACAAAAAATCCAAAAGAAACAAGTGAATGGTATGGTAAAAACTTGGGATTGGCCATTGACCCATACGGTTCTGCCTTTGAATTCAGAAATGCCAACCGACCAGATGAAATCAATTATTTAAGATGGAGTCCTTTTGATGAAAAGACAGATTATTTTGATCCATCTACCAAAGAGTTCATGATTAACTATCGCGTTCAAAACATTGAAGGATTAATTGAACAACTAAAAGCAAATGGTGTAACCGTTGTGGATGAAATCGTGGAATATGACTACGGTAAATTTGTTCATATTATGGATCCGGAGGGAAATAAAATCGAACTCTGGGAACCAGTTGACAAAGTATTTACTGAAATGGGAGGCGAAACCACCAAATAATTCGCTTAATTGCAATAGGTTAGTTCTCGGGGCAGTTGAATTTGGAGCGAATGCTTCATTTCCAACTGCCCATTTTTTTATCGGGCTCCGTCCAAATACAGTCGTTTCTGTTCTCCAGTCACCTCTTCGTTTTTATCAAGCATTTGACGTTTGACAAATTTTCCTTCTTCATCATAAATATAACGTGTTATGGCGTATTGAGAATCAATTAACTCTCCGTTTGCCATATAATGCCTCATTTCCCATACATTGTCTTTCACTGTCCAACGAGTAACGGCTGTCCAATTTTTCACGAGTTCACCATCCCATCCATAATTTCTTCGTTCATACATTCTTCCATCTTCATAATAATCAAACTCACATTTGGCAATTCGCTGTCCCAACCCATAAACTCTCTGTAATCCGAATACTTGACTTAGATTTCCTGCTTTATAGAAGGCGACCATGGTTATTCTACCCTCTTCATTAAACTCATAAGCATGATTCTTTTTACGTTCTAAACTATCATACTCTGTAAGTGATTTTAATTGACCATTATCATGATAAGTGTAAACCTTTTTTGATCTTCTGATGAGCGAATCACGAGAATTTAAGGTTGGGGCATAATACGCTTGCTCACTCAACCGATTCAATGAATCGTATTCTCGCTCGGCCCAAAACAATAACTTACTCATCCGATATAATCCAATCTCGGTTAAATTACCCTGGTCATCATAGGTATAATTGGCAGATGAGTACCCACCTCTACCGGTAAAATCCAAGACCCTATACGTTGGATAAACCTGAGCCGAATGTACTTCCTCGTACATTACTTTTTCACTTATTTTGTGGTGATTATCGTCGTAGGTGTATTGAATGAAAAGGAGTGTATCGCACTCACTCATAAAGAATGGATTAGGATTAAATGCCCGGAACTCAATCGTATCCCCCACTTCATTTATTTTATAGGATATATCCCGATAAAATTCTCCCCGGCTATTAGTTGGATATTTTTTTTCTCCCGCCAATTGCCATATTTTCTCATCCTGCTGCTTAACAAAATAGGCTGCTGTATCTAAATACACATGTTGCCCATAAAGCAAAACACTTGAAAATAAAACTGAAACAACTAAAAATCCCTTCATCTATTAAACATAAACAAAGGGATAAATCAAATTTTATTCCAAACCAAATCTATTCATAACAGATGCAATATTCTCCATCTGCCTCTGAAATCTGATTTTGACAATCGTCCGATCCTACAACCTCAAACATCTCTTCTCCATTCGCTGTATATCCAGTGCACGAAGACTTGCCCTTAACACAAGCACTCAAGAGGAATAATGTTCCAATAATAAATAAACTCTTTTTCATTGTAGATTTTTGTTTATAATGTAGAGAATAACCCCAACTACTTATCTTTTATTGTTCTGAAGTGTTTGATTTCTTTATTTTTTGGTAGGAGATGTTGATTTTTAAAAAGGGACAATGGTATAGTCATAAACATCAGTTGTATCAAATTCATACCAACTTTCTGAATCATGATAAATACTTCGGACAAGTCCAACTCCTTTTGCATAATATTTGTATTCTTCTGTTTCATACGCTGATTTATCTGATCCAGTAAAACAGTGGCTCCGAATCACAATAACATCCTCAAATTCTTCCCCCGAAAGGGTAACAAACTCTTCCAAGTGATCAACCTCCTCATAAGTAATTTTCGTCCAAAAATAACTATTAGAATTATCCACTTGGTGAAACCAGCTTGTTCCTTCATGACCCATAATTTCCCTATTGAAAATTGTTGATTTTACTTTCCCTTCCTCTGTCTCAGAATTTTTCACATAAAAATCACCATGGATGTACTTTTTCCCCAACTTCATCAAAATAACGGTATTCTTAAAAACATTTCTTCGATTTCCGTCTCTTATAACCTTATACAGTGTAAAAGGTACCCATTCACACTCAAGTACATTCCCTTCTTCAGAATACTGATAGGTTGAGCCAACATTTGCACATAAATATTCATTAGGATAAATAGTATCATAGGTTGAAACATCTATAATTGACTCAATCACTTTAGGTGATGGATCTTCTTTTTTACAAGAACTCAATAACACCAAAAAACCAAAGTTTATGGTTAATAGCAAGGTTAGTTTTTTCATTTTAGTATTTTTTCATTTCACTCTAAATCACGACTATGTTAAAGCATTGGTTTGTTGACAATACTTTTTAAGACTTTCCCTTATCTTCGTTTGCTACAAAATGAAAACACTCAAACAGCTCCTAATATTATTTCTCCTACTTTTTTGTTTTTCAAAAAACGGCCAGGGTCAACTGGTATTGGATAGCTTGTTTCAGGTTTTAGCAAACACTAATCAAAAATCAGAACGCACCCAATTGCATTATGAAATTGCCAAACAAGCACAGGACATTAACCTCGAAATGGCAAAAAACTACAATGACAGTGTATTGACAGCCGTTTCTTATTCCTCCAATCCAAAGCTCTATATCCAAAGTCATTGCTTAAAGGGAAGCATTGAGCGCAATACGGGGAAATTAGAAGAGTCCCTTCAATCTACCAAATCAGCTTTATCTTTTGCACAGGAACAAAACGATCCACTTTTAATTGGACATTGCATCAATACATTAGGACAGGTTTACAGCAGTCTTCCTGCAGTTGACTCAGCAAAAGCTTGTTTTAACCGTTCTTTAGAAATCGGAAAATCCGAAGAAGATATTTCTCTGGTCATTACCTCCTTAAGTGGACTGGGTATCCTGGCCTTACAATACGAAGGAGCAGAAAAAGCCTTTTCACCTTTCTTTGAAGCCCTTGAGTTATCTGAAAGTCAAGACTATAAATTAGGAATCGCCACCAGCAAAGCCAATCTGGGTAAAATTTATGGACGCATCCATGACTTTAGCAATTCGTTAAAGTACGCCCAGGAAAGTTTACAACTATTTGAACATATGGGGCACCAAAGAGGAATTGCAACGAATTATTTAACTATTGGAACCGTTTATTACATTCAGGGAAATCTGGATCCAGCCCTGGAAATGTGTCAAAAGTCGGCCGATCTGTATCATGAAATAGGCAGTATTGAAGATGAGCTACACGGTTTAAATAATATTTCAGGAATTCTCGCAGGAATGGGAAGGATTGATGAATCCATTGACTTGCAAAAAAGAGTCAAAAGCTCTTACGCAAAAATAAGTGCCAATGCCAAAACCTTTAACTGCCTAATTAATCTGGCCGATTTACATATGATTAAAGGTGATTCAAAAACGGCACTGATTTATGCCGACAGTGCCAAATTTCACGCCGAAAATTCAAATTCCATCATTCAACGTAGGCAGGTTTATTACAACCTCTTTCTCATCTATAGCTCTATTCAGGATTACGAACCTGCATTGGTCAATTTTCAGCAATACGTTGAGATGAAAGACAGTTTGTTCAGTGAAAGTACAGCAAAGAACATTCAAGAACTTGAAGTTAAACATGGGGTTGAAAAAAAGAATCAGGAGCTGGAATTACTAGAGGAAAAATCGAAGGTAAAAGAGCTGGAATTGGCTCAAAAGAACAATTGGATTTTTATTCTTGCTATTGGGATACTTAGCCTTATTCTCATTACCATTTTAGTAGTGTTTAGACAACGTACCACCGCAAAAATTAAGGACATTGAATTTCAGAGAAACAAGGCCGAACTGGAGCAAAAAATTCTGAGAGCCCAAATGAACCCTCACTTTTTATTTAACAGTCTCAATAGCATTCAACGCATGTACTTAGAGGGTGAAACAGACATGGCTACAGACTATATGGGTGATTTTGGTGACTTACTCCGAAAGATTTTAGACAACAGTGGAGAGTCTGTTATTTCTGTTAAATCGGAACTGGACACCTTAAAATTGTACCTGAGCATGGAAAATGTCCGAACCCATGGAAAAGTGAATTATACTATTGAGGTTGATGAGGCCATAGAGCAGTTCAATTCAATGATTCCCCCTTTGGTCATTCAACCCTTTGTTGAAAATGCCATCTGGCATGGAATTCTCCCGTCTGATACGAATGGAAAGATAGCTATTGCACTCCGTCTCATCAATGATCAGCAAATAGAATGTACTGTTATTGACAACGGTATTGGTCTTGAACAAAGTAAGAAGTCTAAAAAGCCGTCAGCTCACAAATCAAAAGGAATTAAGATTACCACTGAACGTTTACAATTGGAAAATGCTGTGCGCATGGAAGAAATTGAAAGTGGCGGTACAAAAGTCACTCTTCAAATTCCTATCGTCAAAAAATAACCTGCTTTTATACCCATTTTAATACAAATGTTATTTGCCAATTGATAAATGGCAATATCATCATTGCGCAGCTACTCCGCCAACGGTACAAACACCCTTTACAGCCCTCGTAAATGCAGTACTTTTAAGTGAAACACTTATTAAATCTATTCACTTTTAAAGTACAGCTATGACATCTTATACCCCTATTTTAAGTCCAAAACCCAAACTAAAAATCCGCTCTTTTTTAAGCGTATTATTTTTCTTTTCAATTCTCTTTTCTACTCAAAATTCACACGCACAACTTCTTGAATTAGCTGGTTCGGCTAAAGACAAAGTACGAGAGAAAAAGAAACAAAAAAGTCCAGCGAATAGTGAACTTACTCAATTGGATGAACTTGTTGAATTTTTTAAGACCGATACCTACCGAAGCTATTCTGCCGAAAGACTTTTTGAAAACGGAAATGGTATGTTCTACAAAAAAAGGATGCGGAACTACAAAACTGCTGATAGTCTCATTACTGTCATTAAAACTAAAGATCCTAAATGGAAGTTTGACGAGGAAGAAACCACTGTCCAAAAATTCAAACCCAAATACGACGAACTAACAGTAATGGTTCAAAAGCAAGAAGAGAATCTGAAAAAATTTGAAGAGTACAATAACTTCCTTCTACGAAAAGGAAAAGGATTTAAAGAGACACATAAAAATCCTAAATCCTTTTTTGAGTATGTAAGTAGCAAAGACACTTCTGGTTTTGAATGGGAAAAAACACAACAAATGATGCCAGATATAAAAGCTATTGAAAAAGAATACACTAAGAAATACCCTAATAGTCATGGTATGTCTGGTTTAAGTATTTATGAGCGCAACCGATCGTCTTTTGGAATTCATTACTACATGGAAAAAGACTACAAAGAAATAAGCCAGCACGATGTCTATTCAGTCTCGGATATTACAAAAACCAACATCCCAAAAGCCAGCAAAACATTAACAACAGATATCTATTTGCTTAAAAGCTGGTCTACTCTCTATCCCGAAGATGAACGATTTAGTTCTTTGCTCAAAAAGGCAGAAGAACGAAAAAAAACGCTATCAGACTATTTCAAAAACTCTTTAGCTGTTAGCGATTTTCATGCTGAAGTAATATCTGGAGTATTTTTCTCCAATCATCCTATTGAATTTGGAAAAGAAACTGCCGCTGACTTTAAAACTGAGTTTGAAGCAGGAGAAAGTATTTATGTCATTGAGTACAGAGCCTATAAAAGCACGGATGAGCCAAGAATTTTTGAGGTTTCAGGAAATGGTTTTCGATCTGAAGCTTATTACGAAGTTTTAAATCCTAAGGGAGAAACAACTGCAAGACAGTATTTACTCATTCCAAATTTAGATGACGCTTCAAAATTGCGACATGAGAGTGGTGAACCCTTGTTTAGAGACTTAAAGGATCTTTCATCAGGTAAAATTGAGTTGGAAGTGGCCAAACAAAACATCAGTATTAACCTGGATGCCGGAACCGCCAATTTTGATAAAATTTACGCTCAATACAAAAAACAACGTATGGCTAAAATGCCATTACCTAAAGCCGGTATGGTAGACGCATCAGTTAACTCATTGGTTAGAAAAGCTTGTAAAGAAGAAGGTTTCAAAGGACAAATTTTGAAAATCACCATCTTATCAAAAGAATGGGATTACGAAAAGAATAAATATTCAGGACGAATCACAGGTCGATCAATGGAGGACATTTGTGTTTATTATAAAGATGCGGAAGGCAATTGTTTTTTCAGAATCATTTCAATAGGTCAATCTAAAACTGATACGGGATATAGTCTACCATGGGTCAGTGGAACAGCAAAGAATTATTATACCGGAGACGGACCTTTTACTCGCTATATTGCAGACGATGAGTATGAAATGTTTTATATTAACTGTGGAAGAATCTAACTATTAATTGAAATGTTTTCATTCGGAACTGAAATTTATCGGCTAAATGATTTTGATAGGGAAATGATTCAATGCCCCCTTTGTGCGGAGCAAAGTGTTTTTGTACACACTCAAATTTCTTATTTTCAAATTAGTGATGTCCCCATCTATGCAAAAGGAAAACACATTGTTCCTCAGTGTCGGTCGTGCAACAGCCAATTTAGAGATGCGAATTTCCCCGAAATTGAACAGTTGATTAAAACAGTTGATGAAGAAGTGAAAAAACCATGGTGGTTGTATTTGGGGACAATCGTTTATCCGGCAGCTATTTTAGTTGCATTACTTTATTGGCTATCCATTCAATGAAACTATTACCTCCACATACACTCTACTTTAATGTCCCTCAATCAAAAGTTATTGGGGTATTAGAACAGATTACAGATAAAAATGGGAGAATCGTTCGGAAAAACGCCGAACGATTCCCCTTTACTGGTAAAATTCGAAAAGAAGAATTCAATATTAAAGTGAATGATCCTTTATCCATGGTGAGGCTTTCGGGAACCATTCATTATGAGACTGATAAACGGACCCGAATTGAAATTTCCGGACGTTATTTGGGACGGACAATCTTACCATTTTTCCTAAGTAGCATGATTTTCATATCAGCTATTGGTTTTGCTTTATTTATGGGATTGGAGCAAGGTATCTTGGGTTATCTTCTCATTCTACCTGCCCTGGCTTTTGCCATTAATGTTCACTTCAAGGTATTGGGTTTTCAACGCACACGATATCATGCGGCTATTCATACAATGATGCACCGTGTGGACAATCATGAATTATACCTTGATTTTTAAGCAGACTTAATTTTGCTTACCAAACAACAATTTGATTCCTCCTCCAAACAAAATTGGAGAAGCATAATACTGTTGCTCTTTGACCTTGTTTGGATATTGTGAACCATATTGATAAACTCGTCCCTGAACATTTTTATAATTGAAAACATTCCAAATTTCAAAGAAACTCTTCATTCTAAAAAAAGGATGAAAATCTATGTGCCACTCCAAACGTATATTCATATTTAAGTAATCCTTATTCCGCGCTGACAAAGGGTCACCTTCAACAGCTCTCCATCCTGTGCCATCATTAAACGCTCCGGTAACAGGAGTATAAGGTGTTCCATCTGCATATCGGAAATTCACCAAAATCAAAGACGGAGCGTAATATTGTGGTTTTTCTGTTTTAATATGATATTCCATGACCAAATTGACAATGTGCCGCTGGTCAAACTCAAAGTCCTTGTATTCTCCTGTTAAAACCGTTGTTCGTTGACTGTGCGCAAAAGCATAAGAAATCCATCCCTGAAAGTTTCCTTTTTCTTTTCTCAGTAATAGCTCTATTCCGCGGGAATTTCCTTTTCCTGAGTTGTCATAATTCTGTAAGGAATCATAAAAAACCAAATTGCTATAATCTTTATTATAGGCCTCAACCCAACCATAAATGTTTTCATTAAAGCGATATTCATACCCTAAAATGTAATGAATTGCTCTGCTGGATTTGAGTGAATTGGTAGCAGCCGGATACGAATTAAATTGATGGAAGATTCCGGTAGCAGCTCGTATTTTACTCTTTTTTGACAATTGGTAGTTCGCCGAAAAGCGCGGAGAAAAATCCGTATAATTTTCGTCCGGATTTTGATCAGCTCGAATACCAACATTGATGTTTAAGTCTTTTAAAGGACGACCGTCATACAACAAATAGGCGCTTCGTATTACCTCACCTTGCGAGGCTTGTGAAATTTGTTGCAATACAATCGTTGTATCATTGGGATCTGTTTTTAGTGGATCGAGAGGGAAATTACTATTCAAATCAAGCGAACCATATTGCCATTCTATCCCAGCCTTTAGTTTGTGATGATTGGTAATGAACCAGCTAAAATCATCCCGAACTCCCATTTGCCAGGCCTTGATGTCAAAAGTAAGATTCGCTCCAATTTCACTCAGGTTTCTATTGAGTCCGTTTGTTACGGATAACTTATTGTAAAATTTTGATTTGAGAGAACTCTTGAGTTGCAGTGATTGAAAATGATTATTTCCAGCTGTCTCCATTCGGTTAGGTAATCCTGGCGTAGTATCGGCAGCAATAAAATCGAGAGACTCCTGTGAACTCAATCCGCTAAATGTTAATTTATGCTTGGGATTGATTTTATAACTGAATTTATACGTTACATCTCCAAAAGATGGTGTTGGGAAAGAAGCCGACTCTTTCAAAATCAAGTCTAAATAAGTTCTTCGTGCTGCCACCAAAAAGGATAATTTATCCTTCACAATAGGCCCTTCAGCAGAGAGGGATGAGTTATAAAAACCAATAGCCAGTTTTCCTTTGTAATCTGTAAAACTACCATCTCGGCTTTGAACATTCATCACTGCTGACAAATGATTTCCATAAGCCGCTGAAAATCCACCAGTCAATAACTCAATATTTTCAATGACATCTGTATTAAAAATGGACTTTTGCCCCCCGAAATAATAAGGAAAATAAGCTTTGTTATTATCTAATAAAAAAAGTGTTTCATCAGGCGCTCCGCCTCTTACATACAATTGCGAAGGGCTAAATAAATCTCCTCCACGACCAATTCCTGGCAGGGAAGCCAATGTTCGCAAAGGATCTTCGGTTAAACCTTCACTAGTTTCCAAAGCCTTCGGATCAAAAGAAATATTACTAATGGACGTACGCTCGGTAATTTGTTCAGCAAAAACCTCCACATCGGCTAATTGAACATTTCCTTCTTTCAACTGAACGGACTGCTCTACATCCTCACTTGCAATACTAAAAGCAATAGTATCACTTTCAAATCCAACCGCTGTTATGATTAAATGATAATCTCCCTTGGTAAGCTGAATTTGATATTCTCCGTTTAGATTGGTAATTCCACCTGTTGGAACCTCAGGCACATATAACCTCGCTCCAATAACGGGTCTGTTTTCACCATCTGTTAACTGTCCGTAAATTTTCTTCTTTTCCTGACTGTAAAGTGGCAATAGGTATAGACATGCCACCAATAGTAATCCTGCTTTTGTTTTCATCGTTTCACATTCTCTTTCACTTGACTAGGATTCATGGATTGATTATAGATTTAGGAGGTTTTTTATCGCCATAACATAGGCCTCAAGTGCTTTGCTTCCGGTAGGTGTGATGGCACATTGAGTGTGTGGATATTTTCCTTTAAAGGTTTTGGTTACCTTGATGTATTTAGCATCCTGCAGTTTACTGATTTGAACACTTAAGTTGCCTTTGGTTGCCTCGGTGACTTCCAAAAGTTTCTTAAAATCAGCTCGCTCAACAGTAGCTAAAAAGCTAATGATGGCCAATCTTAATTCCTGATGTAATAATGGATCAAGCTTGTTCATGTTCAATTTTTCGCGAACGAAGTCCGGGAATGAGGTAACCAACTAAAAGACTTATTGCAAATACAAGACTATGATATTCTGCTTCAACGAAAAAAGCGGTGACAACTGCTCCAATTGCCAAAGCAATTCCCCCCCAAACAAAAGGTTTGAATTTTGAAATTCCACCTGTTACAAAAGTTGCAGCACCACTAATCATTAAGATCATAGCATGTGGCGGCTGTTTAAGAAAAATGGCATATGCAATGGAGAAGATAATACAAACTCCGGCAGCTCCCCATACAAAACCTACAATTCGGGCTGCAGTGGGCAAAACTTCTGCTTTTTTACCTTGACGGGCTCCATAAAGATAAGATACAATTCCGCCAATAGGGCCTGCAAAGTACCATACCATCCAACTGCGCTCAAAACCTTTCTGCATCAAAAAAAACTCTGCCAAAGCAGTTGGAATTAATAGACAGGCCCAAAAGATGAAATAAAACGAATTACGAAGAAGGTGCCTCTTACTTTCCTTCAACATTTGTTCAATTATTTTGACACTTTGTTGTGCATCCATTTCCAATGATTTTCAACAAATATAAACTAGTTTACAATATAAACCAAATTAATTTCAAAGAACCAAATCAGCTAAAGACTAATAGCCAATCGAATAAAAACTTTAAGGTAACTTTTAATGATCCGCAGTAAAAAAGAAAATTAGATTTTGAATTGAACTCAGAATTACCTCCGACAGCTGCAATGGAATCGGAACTATCTATTGATAAGTGATTCCTATCGCATTTGCTGTCAGGGGTTGGACCAGTTTACTATAACTGTATTGTATAGTTTCATTTAATGTTCAATCTTATAATAGCTTCGCATTAGAAGCTAAGAATATAGCCTTTGCTATTGGAGAATAAAGCTACCACTTATAAGACTTCTGCTAAGCCGTTTTGTACATTTTGCAGACTTTTAAACACAGTTTGTAGCATTCGCTTATCAATTGGTTTTTCGTAAAAAGAATAAAGTCTAATTTTTATAAGCAGATTCAGTTAAAAAGATAAGCGTTGGATGATTTTTTTTTGTAATATCGACCAATGAGTAAATTGAAACCCTGGTTGAAACGCATAGGATGGGCAGGCTTTTTATTTTTCCTTATTAAAGGACTAATATGGTTGGCTGTTTTCACAGGTTTGGGAAAATGGATTTCTTCCCTTTTCGAATAATTCTCGCTTCCTTAAAAATGAATAGAATAAGATAGAACTGGTATTACACCATAGTCTTTTATTTGCTTGATAGATTGAGTATCCTCATCGTATTCTTCTCTCAAAATCGCTCTATTGCTTACCATATTTTTGATATTAAAGGCTAAGCGTTGCGAAATTTTCTTTCGGCTGGATGAATAAGAAAAGGTGAAATCAAGATTATACAAATTAGGTTGCTTTTGGCTAAAGGGATTACTGTGGTCAAATTGCGTCCAGCCATAATCAATAGAAGAAACCAGGTCAACCGGGGTTCTCCAGGTTCCACCAGAGTGTTTAAAATTAAAGTTTAGGCCAATACTGCGTTGTTTGTTCTCTTTTGGCTTTAGTTTAAATTCCTTTCCTCCCACCACATTGTATGAAAACCGTTGGTTGAACTCTGTATTACGCCAAACTCCATCACCGGATTTGTATAAGGATTCAAAAATGGTTCCCGAAATCATGTAGTAAAAACCTTTTAAAGTAAATTGTTGTAATGAAACTTCAACACCATAATTTTTCCCTTCTCCCACATTGTACAATTGGCCTTGAGGTAACTCTAAAAACAAATTCTGTACAGAATAGGTTCCATTTACCTCAGCCGGTACATCGTAGAGGTATTGGAAGTAAACCTCGGTTGTCAGCTTTAAAGACTTAGTGATCATTTTTGCATAGCGCAAAGTGGTGTGATGCGCTTTGAGCAAGCCAATATTTTGATTGAGATAATTTCCCAAACTGTCCTGAATGAAATAAAAAGTCGGATCTTCGATACGAGAATGATGGCCATAACCTACCGCAATGGTTGAACTGGAATTAGGTTGATAACTCAAGCCCACTCGTGGATCAACTCCCAGCTTATTGTTCAATGCAAAATAAAGTAGATGGACTCCTGCATTTAAATCAAGTTTATCGTTCAATGAAATAACAGATTGCGAAAAGGCTTGTAAATATGAGGCTCCACCTTTTGTGCTGTTTAAAATTTGTAGAGCATTGATGTTTGTACTGAATTGTTCTTTTTGATAATTATGGTCGACATAATTGTAGATGAATCCGGTCTTATTAGAATGTCGTTTGTTGAATTTCAGATTGTAATCTACTGTGGCAGTAGCTCTCCATGAGTTATATTCCGAAAACTCCCGACGATCCCAACTTAAGTCATCCTCCAAAAAATCAGATCTGTCAAAATAATGGCCTGCCGAAGCTGCAGCTGCAGCATGCAAATAACCTCTTTTACCTACCGGTTGATAAAAAGCAATTCCTCCAACTCCAGAATTACTTCCAAACGTTCGTTGAGTTCGACGGCTTGACTCCTCACTCCATTTAGAGGAATCAGTAGTTGCAGCCAATAAAAAGCTACTCAATCCCCCTACCCCAAAAACTCTAAAACTTCCGCCTTTTTTAGTCGGAACATGAACATTGAATGAAAAGTCCTGATAAGCTGGTTGTAATCCTCCCACATCAATCATCAAAGCCAATAAGCCCAGTGTAGAATAACGGTAATTCATCACATAAGAAGCTTTGGAATTCTTGCTAAAAGGACCTTCTGTTGCTAAATCCAACCCAAAAAAGCTGGCTTTAAAGGTATGTTCTCTCCTTTTATTATTTCCTCGTCTAAAACGAAAATCGAAAACCGCAGCGGTAGCATTTCCAAATTCAGCAGGAAAAACGCTGGAGAAAAAATCACTGTTACTCAACAAACTTGAACTAAACTGCGTCACAAAACCTCCATTCGATCCAATGAAACTAAAGTGATTAGGGTTGTGTATTGGAATTCCCTCTAATCGATACAACATCCCCAAAGGTGAATTTCCCCGAACGGTAAAGTAGTTAAACCCTGAATTTTGTTGTACAATTCCGGGGTAGGTAGTCACCACTCTCATAGGGTCATCCCAACTCCCTGCGATTTTCTCTGTCATTTCAGGAGTGATGGTTACTGCGCTACTAATTGACATTCGGTTAACAGGTTCGCCCCGCATAGTCTTGGAAGACACCTCTACCTTTGACAATTCCACAGCGGCGTGGGTCATTTGAAGATCCAAAACCACCTCTTTAGAAGAAGTTAAATGAATATCTTCAAGAATTAATGGACTGTAAAAAGCCGCACTCAATCGCAGACGCAACATCCCAACGGCAACTTCTTCTTTCAGGAAATTTCCTTTATCATCTGTCAGGCAACTACCAATTAAACTGTCTGACTGTACATCAAACAACTGAATGGTAACCCCAGGAATGGGATTATGATCTTCCCCGTCTACAACTGTTCCTCTGATGGTTTGAGTAAACTGTTGTCCAAATAGAGAAGCACCACCTAATAAGGCGGTTATAAAAACCAGCTTTTTCAAGGCTGAGAAAATAGTTAACATTCGATCCGCTTCTTATGTAAACAAATTTGCTTCCAACCTGCAAAGGTACAACATAAAGTTTCCAAATGGAATCACCCTTTCGCGGTATTTTGAGCTAAAGTGGTGATAAAAAGCAACTCCCTCCTTTAACAGAGGGAGTCTTGTTCCGAAAAAAGGAAAAATGAAAAAGGGGCTTTTATACCCAACCTTTTACTTCTTATACCATATTAATTTCCTTTTCCCAGCTTTTTATTACTTAAAACTGCTTCAAACTACTTCCTCAGAGAGGCTAAGTCAAATTTGTGGATTAATCAGGGGATTGAGAATGTAGTTTTTGGACATTTGCTGGTAGATCAAGGAAAGAAGCCGGTTTTACCCCAAAACGTTCCGTAAACTTTTTATTGAAATAAGATGCACTGGCTATTCCGACATGAGTTCTCACCTCGGCGAGGGTTCCAAACTTTTTATTGAGTAGATACAAATGGGCTTTTTTAAGCCGAATTTCAAGAATATACTGCACGGGAGAGAGCCCCACCATTTTATTTAAAAAACGGGATAGTTGGCGTTGACTATACCCACTTTCTTCGGCTAAACTCACTACTTTAAAGTCAGTATTATCTAAGTTATCCTGAATGATTTTTTTGATTTTTCGGAGTAATTGTTCATCGGCATTGGTATTACCATCCAAAAACTCCAGATTGTCTTTAATCCAACTCTCTCTTTGCTTTTTATTTTGAAGCAGATTTAAAACTCGGGCCAGTAGTTCCTCTTTTTCAAATGGTTTAACAATGTAATCATCAATCCCCAAATCATATCCCTCAATCCGGTGGTCCATTTGCGCTTTTGCGGTCACAAAAATGAACGGTACGGTTTTGTAATTCTCTAATTCATTAACTTTTTGCTTCAATTCCACTCCATCCATTTGCGGCATCATCACATCTGATAATATCAGTTGATAATTTTTATTTTGGACTTTTTGCAAAGCTTCTATTCCATTAAAAGCTGATTCACAGCTAAAATTGGTTGACAAAATTTGGCTGAGATACGCATTCATTTCCGGATTGTCCTCTACAATCAAAATTTCAGGCATTTCATCCAAATTAAGCTTGGTTAATGGACTTTCTTTCTCCTTTGTTGTAGGAGCAACAGCTGTTTTCAACTCTGTTTTATACGTTGAAATCGGAATTGTAACCGAAAAGACCATTCCATTTTCATTCTTGGCCAAAACACTGCCTCCTAATGACTCAGCATACTCTTTTGCTATGGATAATCCAACTCCAATTCCTCCCACATTTTTGTTCTGAATAGATTGATAAAAACGTTGAAAGACCTTTTTCAATTCCGCATCGGGAATACCAGGGCCTTCATCTTTAACCCAAACATTTAAAGATTCATCTTGAATAGAAGCGTGAAAGGTAATTTGCCCATTTTCAGGAGAAAATTTAATGGCATTTGACACATAATTACTCAAAATCTTCTCTAAGCGTCCCGAATCAATTTTACAAGCAATTTGGTCATCGATTGTACTCTCAAAAAGTAATTTAACGCCTTTTATTTCGGCCAGTGATTCAAAAGAATAAAACAATCGTTGAAAGAGGGTATTGAGTTGAATCTCTTCTTCTTTTAAAGGCAACTCCCCCTTCTCCAACTTTAAAAGTTCCAGAATTTCATCAGCATTAGAAAGAATTCGTTGACTGTTGGATAAAGCTTGTTGAAGGAGCTTTTTGGGTTCTTGTGCAAGTGAACTTTTCTCCATCGCCAAATCCAAATGGCCATTAATCAGGGTAACTGGCGTTCGAATTTCGTGGGCGATATTCTCCAAAAATGTAGTGCGTAAATCGCTGAGTTCTTTTTCTTTTTTCAACTCTGCCTCTAAAATCTGTTTCTTTTTTCGTTGCATCGAAACGATCCACTGAAAAATGACAAATGCTATCCCTATAGCAATGACTCCAATTAAAATGAGTTGATCTTTTTTCGATTGTTCTTCCGAAATGGTCAATTTCTGCTCTGCAATTTCCTTGTCCTTAGCCACCGTATTATACTTCGCCTCTGCCAAAGCAAATTCTTCTTCCAATAAGGCCTCATAAGTTACTTCGGTACTATCTCCAAAAATCAAGGCATAATCAGCTGCACTTTTATAATCCCCTAGTTGATAATAGTCATCTGACAAATTTCGCGATAAACGTAACATAAAGTCTCCCATCCCTCCTTCTTTCGCTAAGTCGAAACCAAACAAATGATGTTCTGCCGCCTTTTCAAAATCGCCTAATTTATTGTATAAATTCCCTATTGCAGAATGTCCATATAGTACTGACAAATCACTTTCAACAGCTCCTAAACAGGCATTTGCCTTCTCCAGATAAATTATTGCTTCCTCATTTTCCCCTATTTCAATAAGTGCATCACACTTATCTATATAAGCACTCATTTTTAGTCTGTTGTGTCCGGATAACTCAGCATATTTAACTTCCTGATCAGCCACAAAATTCAGTTCTTCGCGTTGATCTAAACACTCATAAAGCCCAATGTATTTTACAGAGTAACTTTGGCTGATTTGAACTGTATCCTTTGCTTTTTTTGCATATTCTATTGCCAAATCGGCATACATAAAACAAAGACTATCATTTCGGTAAGTATAAGCATGGGCCAGATCCTGATAAATAAAAGTTTGCCGTAAATAAAATTCAGGATCATCTTGTTGATTGCTTTCTAAATAGTGCTGTAAATCATATAAAACTCCAATCGATCTTTCGGCCTCCCCAACTCTTCTTAAACTATCTGCAATGTTGTAAACCTCATCAAAACGTTCAATTTGCTTTTGCGAAATACCTTGCGAAAAAATCGTGGTAAGCGAAAATAGAAAACAGAAAAAAAAGAGCAGTTGCTTTAGCATCTCAACAAGTTTGAAGGTTAATGAGTTGACTAATCTATAAAAAATAAGGCTTTGTCCAATTTGAGCAACAATATGTCCAAAATGAGACGGTGCTCAAATTGGAATTTCAGGACTTTCGGATCGAGCAAACTACTGATTGTTCACCCAAAACATTTCAGATGATTTCGAAAGACAATAAAATCACACACCAAAAACTAAATCTTCCAAAAGGAGGAGGAGCAATTAAATCACTTGGAGAATCATTCTCTCCTAATTTGTACAGTGGAACCTCAAGCTTTTCTATTCCCATTCCGTTAAGTGAAGCCCGAAGTTTAACTCCAGATTTAGATATTGCTTACAATTCAGCCAACGGAAATGGCATTTTTGGATTGGGTTTTTCCCTTTCAATTGGACAAATTAATCGAAAAACCAACCGTACCATTCCTCGCTATAATTCAGAAGATGTTTTTTTATTAAATGGCGTTGAGCTCGTTCCCAAATTGACAGAAAAAAATGGCGATTGGAAATTGGCAGAGCCCATTTTAAAAAAGGAAGAAGGTGTTGAATATGTCATTACCGAATACCTCCTACGCACCGAGGGAAGTTTCTCAAAGATTCAATCATGGTCTAATACCAAAAATAAAGATCAGCACTGGAGAATTACTTCAGCTGACGGAACTGAGTTTTATTACGGACTTAATACAAACAACCGAATCACCCATCCCGAAAACAATCACATTTTTTCATGGTTATTGCACACTGTTAAAGATCGACACGGAAATGAAATGCGCTACCATTATAAAGCAGAAAACACCGATGGGATTCGGAAGGGAATTCATGAGCAAAACCGTTTTCATGAAGGAAATCGATACATCAAAGAAATTGAATACGGAAATTATCTCGACGCAAACAACAAGCAACAATTCGCCTTTAAGGTAATTTTTGATTACGGAGAACACACTGATGAAAGAAATCCGCATTTAGCAAAATCCACTTGGAAACAACGCAAAGATTCTTTTTCAACTTTTCGCAGTGGTTTTGAATTGAGAACGCATCGACTTTGCCAACGAATTTTGGTCTTTCATCAATTCAAGGAGCTAGGTACTACTCCAACGCTCGTCCGATCGGTCGATCTAACTTATGATGAAAAAAACACCTTTTCCATTCTTCAAAAGTTCTCCGTTTTTGGCTACCAACGTTCAGGAGCTGGATATAAATCCGAACCACTTCCACCTATTGAATTAAAGTACACCACCCTCAACCTAAAGGACATTCAACTGGAAAAAATTTCCTTTGAGAATGGGAAAGAATTTTCAGTTCCATCCAACTCCGGTCAATACATTTGGGCAGACCTGTATGGTGAAGGAATTCCATCCTTAATTCATTCGGATGATAATCATGCTTACATTTTTGAAAATAGAGGGAATGGAACAATTTCCAAAGCCAAAACCCTACCATTGTTTCCCAACGAACAAAACCTGGCTAATCCTTCCTATTCACTTCAATCTTTAGAAGGAAATGGCTTGTTAGACTTTGTTGTTAAGGATAAAGATTATGCCGGCTATTACGAAATGGGGAAAAATCGACAATGGAACAATTTTAAAGCTTTTCAAAAAAATCTATCCCTTTCCGACAACACATTTTATGCTGACTTGAATGAAGATGGTAAAGCAGATGCGGTTACCATTGAAAACAACTTTTTGAGGTGGTTCCCATCAAAAGGAAAAGAAGGTTTTGATGCGGCCATTCAAACTTCAGCCAAAGTTGAACAAAGTCTTAATGATAGCAAGCAGATAATTGTCTTTGGTGATTTATTTGGTGATGGAATGAGCCATAGAATTAAAATTGGAAACGGACAGGTTGAAAGCCAACCTCACTTGGGATATGGCAAATTTGGTAAATCTATCAGCTTTGAAAACGCTCCGTTTTTTGAGGATAATTTGAAGCTCAATCAACTTCATTTGGCAGACATTGACGGAAATGGATTAACTGATTTAATTTACGTCTATACCGATCATTTTAAGATTTGGTTCAATCAAAACGGAAATGGATTTTCGGAGCCTGTAAAGCTTTCTCTCCCTCAATCTGCCGATCAGTTTTTGAATTTGCAATTCCTAGATTTAAAAGGAAACGGGACCAGTTGTTTATGTTTGATTTACCAGAATGTAAGCAGCCAAAAAGTTGAGCACCGTTATTACGATTTTTGCGGAGGAATTAAGCCTTATTTATTAGAAGAAGTCGATAACAATAGGGGGACACTAAGTAAGATTAAATACACTTCATCCACTCAGTTTTATTTAAAGGATAAAAAGGCGGGTAAACAGTGGGCCAATCGGTTACCATTCCCGATTAATGTGGTAGAAAAAACCGAAGCTATTGAGCAGATTTCAGGAACAAAAATGGTTCAACGGTATGCTTACCATCACGGTTATTATGATTCTGTTGAGCGAGAATTCAGAGGGTTTGGATGCGTAGAACAATGGGACGCCGAGAGCTTTGAGCAATTTTCTCAAGAAGGTATTTTAGAAGGAGTTGATTTTGATTCGGGTGAAAAAGGGCACCATTTACCTCCTGTAAAAAACATCAGTTGGTTTCACACTGGAGTTTATGAAGACAGTGTTGAATTAGAGCAACTTTTTCGTCAAGAATACTATTCAGCTGACAAAGATTTCTTCGCATTAGCAGATTCGGTAATCGAAAATTTTGAGCAATTAGACCCCCTCAGTCGACGGGAAGCTTATACTGCCCTGAGTGGTCAAATTTTGCACAGTGAACTATACGCTGAAGACAATATTGAAGGTGTTTCAGAACATCCTTTTACGGTATCGGAAAGTAACAGCATTTTACGAGTTATTCAACCCAAAGGGCCAAATCAACGCGCTGTTTTTCAACTATTAGCCAATGAATCCATCCAATACCATTACGAACGAAATCCAAGAGATCCACGAATAAGCCATGAAGCAGTCTTAGAAACCAACTCTTACGGACAGACTTTAAAAAGCATTCAGTTGGTTTATCCTCGAAGAAAAAGAGTAGGAAATCATCCCGAACAAGAAATTCTTCGAGGAGTATTGCAAGAAAACAAAATCCTCAATGAAACCCAGAATACATACCGACTGGGAGTTCCTTACGAGAGTAAAACTTACGAAATTGGAGGTTTAAATCCTCAAAATGCCTATTTCAATTTAGGCGAGCTAAAAGCACAAGTTCAAAAGTCACTTTTGGTTTCTAATCAAATTCGATACGATCAACAACTCAACCATCAATCATTACAAGCTCGGCTGGTTGATTGGCAACAATTGTTTTATTGGGATAAAGACCAAAAGAAAGCCCTTCCTCTGACACGATTTTCGCCCGATTTATTAGTTCATCATGTTGAAAATGCCGTAGCTCCAATTGAGCTTTTTAAATCGGTTTATCAAAACAAACTCAGTGAAGAGGAAATTGAAAAAAAAGGAAAGTATATAAAACGAGATGGTTATTGGTGGAATCCAGGCCTAATTCAACATTATTCAGCTAAAAAGACCTTTTATCTTCCAACTCATACCCAAGATGCCTGGGGATACCAAAACAAGGTTTTTTATGACCCTTATTTTCTATCGGTAGTGAAGGTGGTTAATCAATTAAAACACGAAGTTGCTATTGAGTTGGACTACAGAACCCTTCAAGCCTGGAAACAAACAGATATAAATGACAATGTCTCCGAATTGGCTTTTGATGTAATGGGAAGAGTTCAGGCCATGAGCATTTATGGAACTGAGGGCGGTAAAAAGAAAGGCGACAAAAAAATTAAATCCTTCAAACCTAAAGAACTCTCCAATCCAGAAGATTTGTTTAAGGATCCAAACGCCTATTTACAAGGAGCAACCACTATCTTCTTTTACGACACTTTTTCCTGGATGAGCCGAAAGGAGCCGGCTTTATCCATTGTTGTTCAAAGAGAAACTCATGAAAGTGAATTAGAAAATGGAGAGAAAACCGAAGTTCAAATTGCATTAGAGTATTCGGATGGTATGGGAAGATCGATCCAGAAAAAAGTATTAGTTGAAGCCGGAGAGGCATTTATTAGAGAATAAAAAATGCCTGTTATTATGACAACATACCCCTCACTTTCTCCATTAAAGAGAGATTCACAAGGCCTTCCAATCAAAGGTCATGTAAACCAGCGTTGGCTGAGTTCTGGACGTACCATTCAAAACAACAAAGGCAAAGCCATTAAACAATACGAACCTTTTCATTCTTCCACCTGGCGATACGAAACAGAACGAGAAGTGACTGATACTGGAATTAGTCCGACCATGTATTACGATGTCCTGGGTAGATTGATTAAAACGGATACTCCAAAGGGCTTTATGAGCAAGGTAAAATTCTCTGCTTGGGAACAGGAAAGTTACGATGCCAATGATTGCATTTTGGAGTCGGATTATTACAAGAAAAATCATAATTCTTTGAAGGGAGGTGAGCTGGATGCACTTAAAAAAGCTATTCAACATGCCAATACGCCAGCAAAATCTGTCTTAGATAATTTGGGGAGAGCCATCAAGACCACAGCTGTAGATGAAAAAGGAAAAAGCTACACCACAGCGGTTGAATTGGACATTGAAAACAAACAATTAAGTATCACTGATCCACGTCAATTTGAACTCAACAAAAATCGTCCAGCGATAAAGCAAGTTCAGAACTTTAATTACGGCTACGATATGCAAGGCAATCTACTCAAAACAGAGAGTATGGATGCTGGAATTGACATTGCTTTTGCCGACACGGCAGGAAAGAATCTCTTCTCTTGGGATAGTCGTGGACATAAAACAACGGTTGAGTACGATCAACTTCATCGACCAACCTCAAAGCACATCAAAGGCAATAGTTTAAATCAAACAGTAGAACGGCTGTTTTATGAAGATTCCATTACGGATGCCCAAAAATACAATCGTGTTGGACAGGTCATTAAACATTACCATCAGGCCGGAATAGACACAACAGAATCTTTTGACTTTAAGGGCAAACCTATCTCAGTCAAGCAACAAATTAGAGCCGAATATAAAAAGGAAGTTAATTGGAATAATTTGAGTTCTGAAAAACTGTTGAATGGCACCTACCAAAGTAAATCTCAGCTAAATGCTGTTGGAAAATTAATCTCGCAACAACAAACTGACGGAAGTGTCCACTACCCTACTTATTCAAAATCTGGAAAACTGCAAAAAGTAGAAGTCAGTTATCCCGAAAATCCACCCAAAAAAGAGATGATTGTCAAAGACATTCTATACAATGAAAAGGGATTAAGACAAAAAATTGAATATGGAAATGGCATTACTACAACTTATCAATACGATCCTAAAACTTATTATCTCACGGGTTTAAAATCCAGTCGAAAGTCAGATAACAAAGTTCTTCAGGACATTGCTTATTTCTATGATCCTGCTGGTAATATCACCCGAATAGAAGATAATTCTCACCAAAAGGTTTTCTATGATCAACAACAAGTGAGTCC
>JAKSBJ010000015.1 GCA_022361195.1 Flavobacteriales bacterium | reverse complement strand
CATCTGATGCTGCGCTACCGTGCGGCGGAACATAAAGCGGGCAAAACCGGTTTCTGGGACAAGCAGCTTTCTGCCACGGATCGCAATGGCAAGCTGGCCGGGGTCGCGCCGGGCCTTGCCAATTGGGGATCGAAACGGGACAATGGCATGACCCGTGGCATGCTGGAAAACATCGCCGGTGTCGATACCCGTGCGGAATTGCCGAAATATACCGGCAAGCCCTTTACCAAACGAGGCAGCGATGCGTCGGCGGTGGCCGGGGATGCGCCTGCCGCCGGGCGCCAGGCCGTGCTGTATGCAACCTGTTTCGTCAATTACAACAATCCGGATATTGGCACGGCGGTGCAGAAGATTCTGAACGCCAATGGTGTCGCCACCGAAATCGCCTATCCCGAATGCTGTGGCATGCCGCAGCTGGAGCAGGGGGATCTGGACGATGTGGCCCGCCGGGCGAAAAACGTCGCACGCAATCTGAAACCCTACATCGACCAGGGCAAGGATATCATCGCCCTGGTCCCCAGCTGTGCGCTGATGCTGAAATATGAATGGCCGCTGCTGCTGCCTGACGATCCGGACATTGCGGCGTTGAGCGCGGCGACAAAAGACGCCGTGGAATACATTGTCAGCATCGCCAAGGGCGAGGGGCTGGCAACAGAACCGAAACCCCTTGGTGGTTCGGTCAGCCTGCATCTGTCGTGTCATTCCCGGGCGCAGAATATCGGGCAGAAGGCGGCGGAGATGCTGCGCCTGATCCCGGAGATTGATCTGAACGTTATCGAACGCTGTTCCGGCCATGGCGGCTCCTGGGGCATTAAGAAGGACAATTTCGATACCGCATTGAAAGTGGGCAAGAACACCGCCCGCAATGCCGGGCGCGCCGACAAGGATTATGTGGCGTCCGAATGTCCGCTGGCCGGGGTGCACATCCTGCAGGGCATGGATGAACTGAACGGCGAAAACCCGGACATGTTCAAGGCGCCGCCGAAATCGTCCCACCACCCGATCGAATTGTTTGCGAAGGCGTGCGGGCTGGCCTAAACAGCAGCCTGCACGTACCCGATCCCAAGTACCGGAGTTCCGATCCGATGATCACCGCCAAACCCGCGCTGGTGCGCGACGATATTCTGTCCAATGACGAATTCATGGCCCGTCGCAAGGAATTGCAGCAGGCTCTGCGCGCCCACAAGGCGGACCGGCGGCTGGATATCGGTCCGTTCACCAGCGTCTATTTCGAAAGTTACTTCACCATGTGGTGGCAGGTGCACGAAATGCTGCGGGTGGAACAGGGCGGCGAAGAACAGATCGCCGAGGAACTGACGGCCTATGCCACGCTGGTCCCCAATGGCCGCAGCCTCTGTGCTACCATGATGATCGAAATTGATGAACCGGTGCGCCGCGCCCGCGAACTCAGCCGTCTGGGCGGCATTGAGCACACTGTGTCGCTGGTGATCGGTGGCGAAGCCGTGCGCGGCGAAAGCGATGACGATCTGGACCGCACCAATGCGGACGGCAAGGCCAGCGCCGTGCATTTCTTCGTCTTCAATCTGACCGATGATCAGGCAGCCGCGCTGAAAGACCCGGCAACAGATGTGCAGTATCGCATTTCACATGAAAACTACAATCACACCACAGGTCTCAGCGCAGCCGCCAAGGCGTCCCTGGCGGCTGATCTGACCTGATGT
>JAKSBJ010000158.1 GCA_022361195.1 Flavobacteriales bacterium | reverse complement strand
GTGCTCTGGCGTCGTCAATATGCCCTCTACCACAGTTAAAGGTGGCGAGCGTAAACATTATAGCTTCATTTGTGTCCGGAATTTCCTCTAACCATTGATTGAAGTTTTTATTGAGTTTACGGCATCCAGCATGAATCTGAGCTTCGGGAGAGGAGTTTTCGCTTATACCGTATTGTTCAGCAGTTTCAGGCATAAACTGGAATATTCCAAAAGCACCTGCCCAGGAACGTTTCCATGTTTCAAATTTAGATTCCTGATAAATGATAGCTGAAACCAGACGCCAATCCCAGCCAATGAGTTCACTTTCTTTCTTGATTACATCATCATAAGGCGAAATTTGATCACCAGTAAGTGAAGAATAATTTTGATTGGCCTTTGAAGTAAGATTACGTCGTTTAAAATATTTCCGCTTTACTTCGCCAATGGTGGATTGATTTTCTTTTGCGTTTAGCCAATAATTAATAGTATCTCTCAGCTTTTCGGAACCTTTTCGCATGGCAAAAGCAATTTCCTCATCTTCACTCATAGCCAATGAAATGTCCAGATTGTCGTAATAATGCATACTTATCTTCGCTACATTTTCATCGGAAACAGTGTAGTTAATTTCGCCTTCACTCACTTGTCTAATCAGCTCTTCAGAAATAATGTCTCCCTCGGTTTTAACAATATGAATTCCTAAATTTTGTTGTTCATTGAGGCTTACTAAATTTTCGTAAAAGGATGAGTTTTGCCAAACATGAATTCGTTTACCTCTCAGTTGTTTAAAGTTGGTGATTAATGAATCGGGATGGTCACGTTGAACCAAAACCTGGTGAGTTGTTAAATGAGGAGTTGAAAAATTGAAGGCATATTTTCTTTCCGGAGTAACGGTTAAATTGCAGGCTATGATGTCTCCGATACAAGAGTCTAATTTCATCTGCATTTCATCCAGGTTGTTCACCATCAAAACTTGTAGTCGAACATTCATGTCCTTAGCGAATTCGTGAAGGAGTTCATATTCGTACCCCATATTTCGACCTTTGTAAATGAAATAGCTAGCAGGGCTATTTTCAGCCAGTACGGTCAACATGCTGTCATCCGCAATTTCACTCCAGTCTTTACTGCATTTGGGAGGGGCTTCATAGACCAATTCCGGTTCCTGTGAGCAGGACAATAAAAAGCATATCAGTGATAGTATAACAATCCTGAACATGGAATCAAGTTACGAAAATCAAATTAATTTGTCCAGAATAAAATCTTCAGCAGCTTCATCAATGTGTTTAAGAAAGTCTGAAAAAAGGTTGTCAATGAGTGGTTTATGTTCTTTGTAAATGTTTAGGGATTTATCCAGATCATTCTCAAATCGAATTCGACGTGAAAATTGAGAAAGTATCTTTTGAATACCATCTTCCTGCGGATATTGATGCAACCATTGATATTGTTTCAGCTTGCTATATAAGAATTGAAAATCAGCTTTTAGTGTATCCAGTTCTGGATCGGTGTGATGATAAATCTTCTCAATGAAATCAAAATAGGGCATTTCAGAATAGTTCTTCCATTCCCTACTTAGGTGGTGATCCAGAATAATATCGCTGGCAATGAATCCAACTTTTTCGATTCCGTTATCCAGAAAAATATGAGCTACTTCCTTTATTTGATCAGAGGTATCGGTAAAATCATCAATGAAACGATGTAAATGAATTCCATCCAGAATATGTTTAGGCAAATCATTAAAGTTGTCGAGCTTTCCTTTATAGGAATCTCCAGCAAAGTTCCCTGCAATTAAAAAAGGGTGATTTCGAGCGATATAGGCATGTCCCAGAAAGTTCATTCATCTTAATATCTGATACAACAAAGACTATTTTAGCATTTGGTTTAAGCTAAAGATAAGAGAATATTGGTTAATAAAGGAGCCTAGTTTTGCCCTACTTTAAAATCAGAAGTAAAGTGGAAGGTAATGTCCGGATAATCTTGCTGAGCCATTTGAAGTAGGAAAGGTGTTTCGGCTAAGAATACATGATTTCCATCTTTATCAAAAGCGATATAGATGGCTTTGGCCTTGATAAATTGCTCAAGTTGAGCCTCATTATCGGTTGTCATCCAACATGCTTTGTGATAACGTTTAGGATTGAACTGGCATTTTGCTCCATATTCGTTCTCAAGACGATATTTGATCACCTCAAACTGAAGTTGACCAACAGTTCCAACAATTTTTCGATTTCCAGGTTGTTGAATAAACAATTGAGCAACTCCCTCATCTGTTAACTGCTGAATTCCTTTTTCCAGTTGTTTGGATTTCATTGGATCTTTATTCTCCAACTCCATAAAAATCTCCGGTGAAAAGCTCGGGATTCCCTTGAATGAGTACGCAACCCCCTCGGTTAAAGAATCACCAATTTTGAAGTTCCCAGTATCATAAAGTCCAATTACATCACCAGGAAAAGCTTCATCAATTACGCTTTTATCCTGTGCCATGAAAGAAGTAGGGTTAGGGAATTTAAACTTCTTCTCTAACCTTGTATGATTGTAGAACTTGTTTCGTTCAAACTTCCCGGATACGATTCGCAAAAAGGCAATTCTATCGCGGTGATTAGGATCGAGGTTAGCATGAATTTTAAAAACGAATCCACTAAAGTTTTTATCTGCCGGTTCAATGAATCCCTGATCGGTGTCACGTCCAATAGGTGATGGCGAAATTTCAAGAAAAGTCTCTAAAAGTTCTTTTACTCCAAAATTGTTAATGGCAGACCCAAAGAAAACAGGAGCTACTTCGCCTCTCAGGTAAGCTTCTTTATCGAAATCGTCATAAACACCATTCACAAGCTCTAACTCCTCTCTCAATTCCGAGGCGGCATCTTCTCCTACATACTCATCAACCTCTTTTCCTTCAACATCGCTGATAGAAACTAAATCGTCTGATATTTTAGTTTTATTCGCTGAGAATAGGTTAAGTGTACTGTTAAAGATGTTATAAACTCCTTTAAAGGTTGCTCCAATTCCAATTGGCCAACTCAATGGTCGAACTTTGATTTTGAGCATATCTTCCAATTCATCTAACAAATCAAAAGAGTCACGACCCTCCCGGTCCATTTTATTAATGAAAATGATTACCGGTGTGTTTCGCATTCGACAAACTTCCATCAAGCGTTCTGTTTGCGCCTCCACACCATTAGCACAATCCACAATCAAAATAACACTGTCAACTGCCGTTAAGGTACGGTAGGTGTCTTCTGCGAAGTCTTTATGTCCAGGTGTATCCAAAATGTTAATTTGTTTACCACCATATTTAAAAGCCATTACTGAGGTTGCAACTGAGATTCCACGTTGTTTCTCAATTTCCATAAAGTCAGAAGTAGCCGTTTTCTTGATTTTATTGTTCTTAACGGCTCCTGCAGTTTGAATTGCTCCACCAAATAACAGTAACTTTTCAGTTAAAGTAGTTTTTCCGGCATCGGGATGGGAGATGATTGCAAAAGTTCTTCTTTTTTCTATTTCACTCAATTGACTCATACGAAAATTAGTTGCCTCTTTTTAAGCTTTTTTAAGGGGCTTAGGCCCCGTATCGACTGGCAAAAGTAACTGTTTTTCTTATCTTTGCGCCCTATGTGTGCAAGGAAAACGGGAAAAAATCTACTTTTTCTCCTCATTTTGTTTTGTCTTTCATTAAGTGGTTTTGCGGCAAATTTGGTTTCAGAAAAGCCCAAAATTGCTGACTTATTGAAAGTTGATTCCATTTATCAGGAAGCTCGCTCATCTTTTGATGTTTATGCGAAGGAATTATACGAGGAAATGAACTGTGAAGATATGGGATACGAGCCTTTCGTCCAAGCCTTAACGGGATATCATAATTTAGAGAAAAGGGGAGAATTAAAACGGAAGGATATTATTACGGTGATTGATTTTTCAAAGCCCTCTAACGAACCTCGATTTTACATTTTGGATCTTTGCAAACGTAAACTGATTCATACATCATTGGTTGCTCACGGTAGAAATTCGGGAGGATTATATGCCCGGCATTTTTCAAATGAAGTCAATTCTAGAAAAAGTAGTTTAGGTTTTTATGTGACCACTTCCACTTATCATGGAAAGTTTAAGCTGGCATTACGATTAAAAGGAATGGAATATAGCAACAGTCGTGCTTCTTCACGAGGTGTTGTGATGCACGGAGCCGATTATGCTTCGTATGATTTTATGGAAAAAAACGATTGTACCTTAGGACGGTCTTATGGATGTCCAGCTTTACCTCATGAAGGATTTGAACAAGTGGTGGAATGGATTAAAGAAGGAAGTTGCCTTTACATTTATTATCCTTCAAAATCGTATCAACGTTATTCAAAATACCTCAATCGATCCAATTATCTAGAGGATTTTGTAGCCGTTTAATCAAAACAAACAGAAACAATTGCCGAATCTAAATACTCTTCTGTTGTTTCAAGGTCAACAGGAATGGAAACCAAAGCATAAACTTTTTCTTTATCCTGAAGTTCCAATGGCAATGTAATACCTGGTTCGTAGACGGTGAAGAAAAAGTCATTTCTCGGTTTAAGTCGTGGAATCAAATAATTATCGCCACTGTAACGATCAACTATTTTTTCGCTCCAATTGATATCAATCAAATCTGATTTAACAATTTCTTTTGAACAGGCCTCATTTACATCTAAGAGGATTAAATCATGTTCTCCTCCAAATACATACCAACCATTGTCATAGCGGTCATTATCAATTGCCTTTGATCCTAAAACGGTAATGTAATCTTTTTCATCACCATAATAAACTGTGTACATTCCCGCATCAAATTCTTTCCAACGAATATGGGTAGGAGGAATAGCTTCTTCCATTACTACTTCTTCGTCGGCATCCTCAACAGTAACGGTAATCGTATCGGCTAAAGGATTATAGAAGTTCACTGTTTTTGTACCTTCAAAACGGGTAGATTCTTCTTCCATCGGAGGTGGAACATAAGGAGCTTCTTTTTCTTTGTTTATCAATATAATTCCAATGATAAGAAATCCAAATGCCCAAATCCAAACGGGAACAAAGAAAAAGTCATTGTAAGATTTTGGCGGTTTTTCTCCAGTATCGGGATCCGGTAAACGAGCTCCAAACAGGGCCAAAGCGACCAATAAAAGAGGAATACTGGTCCAAAACAGAGTCCATCCCATAAAGTGAGGATTGCCCAATCGGGTATCGTCAAACCAATAACTTACAATCCATCCACCAATGAGTAAAAAAATAGGGACAATGATTCCAATCCCCCTCCAAACAATGACCATAGCTTAGTTTTTCAAGCAAGATAATGTAAAAAGACATACGAGTCTTGGCTTGAACCAAATTCTAGGAATTTTCGACCAAATTTTAAAAAAAGGGTACTCTGCTTAAAATAGAAGATTGATTATGAGCTGAGATAAATTAATTTCCTGCAACTTTCTATTCTGTTAAGGCGTTTTTCAATAAATCCATTACTAATGAAAATTGTAATACTTCTATTTTGTTTTTTCCTTTTTAGTTTGGGAGCGAAGGCGCAGTGTGACTCTTTTGCTGATTCCCTAAAAATTACGCATCCTTCATGTCCTGATTTCTCCGATGGAGCAATAGAGGTTTTCCCTTATGGAGGAACCGCACCCTATGAAGTTACTATTACCGATTCGGCGGGAGTAATTGTTATGACAATACCCACAGCAAATATTTTGGTAGATGGATGGTATTACATTGAAATTGTAGATAGTGACGGTTGTGTTTTACTGGATTCTGCCCAGTTGGTTGATCCTGACAGCCTGGACTTTGAGATGACTATTGTACCCGAAAGCACTGAAGGAAGTTGTGATGGATATGTAGAGGTGGAAACGGTTTATGGGGAGGAAATGTCTGAGGTGATTTTTATGTGGTCACCAGGAGGACCTTCAGGTTTAGGTGAGTCCGTAAAAACTGATGTGTGCGCGGGTGAATATGAGCTGATGATGTTGAATATGATAGGTTGTTATATTATCCATGATTTTACAGTGGGAGTCTTAAGTGGGATTCCATCCTCAAATGATTTGGGTTTTGAGGTCACCGTCTTGAGGTTTCAAAAAATGATTCAGATAGATGTGAAGCTTATTGATCCTTTAATTTTTTACATGTATGATATGTCAGGAAATTTACTTAATTCAATACCCCTTGAGCAGGGACAAAACAATCTTAGTTTAAATCCTGCAGACGGAGTTTATTTCTATTCGATTGCCGATCAGAATAACCGGGTTTTAGAGAGCCGAAAAGTTAGCTTTTAACCAATTTTTGATATTGCTGAAGAGTCTCCTGTTTGTAGAGTTCGATTTGGTAAACTCCCTTTCGTAAATCCGAAACGTCAATTTTGGTCTCGTTAGCCACAGCTGCCTCTTTCACAACTCTTCCGCTTAAATCACGGATTTTAATAGAGAATACATTTTCCTGATTGTCGTTAATTACCACCATTACTTCTGTTGAAGCTGGATTAGGTAATAAGGTTAAAGAGATTTTATTTTCAGGAAAATCAACCGTTTTGATCTCACTAAGTAGTTCAGTTCCCTCTTTT
>JAKSBJ010000017.1 GCA_022361195.1 Flavobacteriales bacterium | reverse complement strand
GGATCTTCAATGAATACGATATCCGGATCTTTATCTGAACAATATCCAAATCTTTTATGAGAAGAATATCCGGATCCTGAACTAGAAGAATATCGGAATCTTCAGTGTATTCAATATGCGGTGTTCCATTGTCTCTACTTGTAAAGAATAAGTATGGAATTTCTCGGGGCATGATCGATGATTTTTTGGCCAATTCCTTGTATGTATCACGGATTTTTTGTTCAATTTCTTCCATTTTTTCTCAATTACTTCGATGTAACCGCCTCTGTGTAGTTCGTTGATGCTCAGGGGCAAGTGATGTTGTATTCCGCCGCCTGGTTGATCAAACCATGGCATGATCCTGCCCATGCGGACGTTGTCAATTGGCGCAACAAAGTCTGTATGCGACATAGAGGTTGTTTTTTTGTTTGCCGGTAATGTCCTCCAGTCAAAATCCAGTCCTCTCGAGGAGCTGTAGCTCCCTCCATCGTCAATTGTCCCGAACTCATCGATTTTTCCGCCGAAACGGTCTATCAGTGTACCTTCTTTCAAGGTTACCTTCCCAGTGCCACCGTCAAAGCCGTGATCGTCTGGTCCGGGATGTTGTTTCCGGAGCCGGTGTCGCCGCCATTGCTGCCGGAGCTGGCGGTGATGTCGCCCCAGGTGCCGCCGCCATGTGTTCCGGTGGCCCGCACCTCGATATCGCCGGGCAGGCGGCCTTCGGCAATTGCCAGTTCCTCCATCATTTTCCTGAAGTCGGGGAGGTGGTCCAGAACCTTGCCGAGGGCGGCTGCGTCCGCCTTGTCCTGGGGCAGGATCGTGCCGTCTGCGGCATCGAACAGATGGGCGTATTTACCGGCGATTTCGGGGTCCGGTCTTTCGCAATTGCCTGAGGTCACTCGTGAGGGCGTCGGTGCGTCCTTATTGCTGAAAAAAGAAAACCCGGCGCTGTGGCCGGGTTAATCGGTTTGGTGGCAGTTGGGGGTGCATTTGAGCACGCTGCGTCTGGCGGCTGTCGCGAATTGATTTTCCCGGGTGAGGCAGGCCGAACAACTGGACCGTAGGAGGGCTCAGCCTGCTATTTCGTATCGCGATAGGGATGCTCGGCCAGTACTTCATCGAATTCTCGGGAAAGACGGTCAGCCCATTCGGACGAAATATTCCTTAGCTCCCTG
>JAKSBJ010000018.1 GCA_022361195.1 Flavobacteriales bacterium | reverse complement strand
TGGAGAACAACGCAAGTCCAGAATTACCGTCCTGAGTTTCAAAGGGCTCCACCGTGGAAATGTCGTACAATGGCGCAACCCAGTCGTAGGCGTTCTTCAACTGTTTCAACGTGTTGAATAACTCATTGTTCTTGGTTACAAATGAAGCAATGACTTTGTCCTTGTCGATTTGGGGTACCGCTTTCACGTTTAGCATGTTGTAGATCTGAACAACGTGGGAATCGGACATGTCGGACAACATCCTACTCAACACAATGGACCCTTGATATGCAGCTTTCACAGTTTCCTGCATGGATTCCTTGTAGAGGGTGGGAGTTCTCATGTAAGCCATGTACGCAAGCAGAAACGTGTGTATGCTCTCAAATTCGTCAAAGTTGCTTGTGACCACGAAATCCACGACCTCGTCATTTTCCGGCTTGGTGAGTCTCTTTTGAAAATCGGGCGGGACGCCTTGAAACAGGTCGGTTGGGTTTACTGCTTTACCGGTGAGTTTCCTTGCCGTTCGAATCACCTTGTAGGCGCCATTTCGAAAGTTTCCAAACGTGGTTGAAAAGAGCATTTTGACGTGGTTCGACAGTGTGCCTGAGTCGGAGTCGTGTTGTTCCATCTTCACTCGGTTGGTGATCTTGGTCTTTTCTCTTTCCAACTCGGTTTTCTTGCGTTGCACCCGGTCCGTCAGCGCTTCAAAGTCGGTGTTTTGTCCCTTGCGAATGTCGTCGTCGATTTCACCCATCCAAAATTTGGAGAGACCCCGCACCTTTTCGTTGAAGTCTCTCGCCTCGCTATCAAACAGCATGCCTGCTTCAAACGTGGTATCAGCGACAAACTCAGTGAGCGTGACCCTGACAAACTGGTCGCGATCTTCATAGCGTTTGAGCGTGGTTTGGATGAATGCACTGGCTGCCTGTGTGTTGGCGGTGTACACCTGAACTCTAGGTAGGGCTTTCTCCAAAACACTCACAAAGTCCTGAAAGTACTTTATGTACACTGGATTCACAAACTCCCTTTCTTGTCGATTTTCGAACCTGGTGAAATAAACGACGAGTGTTTTGTAGTCTGACTTGTCATTCTTTTGGTAGAACGCGAAGAGTTTGTTCACGATGTTCCTGAAGCGAAAGTAGCCTTCGGGTGCGTCTTTGAATTCCGGTAGTTCCAAGTACTTCCTGGGGTTTGCTTTAATTTGACCAATCCACGAGGATAGGGCTTCGCGGATTTTCTGGGGAAACGTTGGGGTTCGTACCTCGCCTTTGTTGACTGGCGCTGGAGTGGTGGGTGCCGGTGTGTTCTTGGTGACGCCAATGGAAGACGTGTAGGCATCCCACGCAGCCTGGGCGACCGCTCTGGCTTCTGGAGAAAGTTCCGGCTTATTGGATCGCTTGGGGCCGTTGACAACAATCGTGGATTGTGGGAATACTTTGTTGCGTACAAAGCCAGGTAAACTAGCGATTGCCTCGTCTCTGGTTTTGCGTGGCGGGTATTCTGCCGCCCGGACAATATCCGCCACTTCGGCCTCGAGAGATGTGTATTCTCTATACTCGGGTAGCATGAAAATTTTGTTGTGGAAGTTGGAGGGAGTCTGCCTGTCCACGTAGGTTTGAATGGAGGACACGACCTGACCATTGTCTTCACCTAGGGTCTTTGCGGCAGAAAGTAACTCCGTGTTAGCCTGGAGCAAGTCCAGCGTTTGTCGAGATACGACCTGCGTCATATT
>JAKSBJ010000026.1 GCA_022361195.1 Flavobacteriales bacterium | reverse complement strand
GTGGTTCCGGCCCTAGTTCGGCCCGAACCGGACATAATCCGCCCAGGACCGTTCGATGACAAACAGGCTGTCCAGCAGATTGGACAGGTCACCGGCGGATGTCCCCAGCCGGTCGGAATACGCCCTTTCCAGTTCTTCGATCGCACCGGTCAGATGACTGCCCTTCGCCGTCAGACGCACAATCGTCGCCCGCCGGTCATGGGGGGATTTGAACTGTTCCAGATATCCCATCTCCACCAGCTTGCGGATGTTGTAGGATGCATTGGACCCCAGATAATAACCCTTTTCCATCAGCGTCCGGACATTGATTTCCTCATCGCCGATATTGGTCAGCAACAGCGCCTGAACCGCGTTCAGATCGTCGATGCCGAGCCGTGCGAGGTCGGCGCGAATAACGTCCAGAAAACGCCTGTGCAACCGCTCGATCAACCGGGTCAGAGTGCGGTATCGGTGTGCCCCGGTCATTTCCGGTTCCAGGGGCTCAACTGCGTGGAAAGAGATTTCAGCCATTACTCGTCTCATTTGTCGATCAATGCTGTCATTGTCGGAGATAGTGGTTAGCAAAACCCTAATATGCGGTCGAAGTAATCTGCGAAACCCGGGACCTAAACACCCGAAAATTCAGCATTCCTTAAGACAAGTCGCGTTAACATTCGGCATTATGAGTGCAAGCAACCCCGGAAAGTTGCCCGCAGAACCGCAGGCAGGGCCCTTGAGCCATGCGACGATGGCACAGAGCAATAACGTTCTGAGCCGACGCGCGAAGGCACAATTGTACCACGACATCTGGAAGCTGTTTGAGGCCCCCGATGGCCAGCTGAACGACAAGGATCTCCTGCAAATGGTGGATATCCTTCGCAAGCTCAGCCATTCCGTCGAAATGGTCGTCCGGCAGCGGGTTGCCGAGCGGGTATCGGAACGTGAAGACCTGCCACCGCAACTGGCCGTGATGCTGTGCAATGACCAGATCGAAGTCGCCTACCCCATCCTGCTGCGCAGTAAGCTTCTGCGCGACGTTGACCTGATTGATGTTGTCCGCAATCGCAGCCGCCAGCACCAACTGGCCACCGCAATGCGCGAAAACCTGCCCGCCACCGTTTCAGATGCGCTGGCCGAAACAGGCGATGAAGAGGTCATCGCGACGCTGATCAACAATCATTCCGCCCAGATTTCCGATGCGCTGGTTGAACACCTGGTGGCAGAATCCGAACGCATCGATTCCTATCAGAAGCCCCTGCTGCGGCGGCCCGACCTGCCCAGGGATCTGGCCAAGCGCATGTATGCTTGGGTGTCTGCCGCGCTGCGCAGCTACATCATCGATACATTCGAACTCAGCAGCGCTGAAATCGACGATGTCATTCAGGCGTCACTGGCCAGCACGATCGAGCTGGATCACGGCGAAGCCGATGCCACGGCGATGCTGGTAGAAAGTCTGCACAAGGATGGCAAGCTGAACAGCGACTTTATCCTGAAATCCCTGCGTCAAGGGGAAGTGCGCCTGTTCGAACATGGTCTGGCGCGACTGGCAGAACTGCCGGTGAACCGCATACAACAGGCAATCTATGATGGTGACGGCCGCGAACTGGCCACGGTCTGCCGCGCCTGTGGCATGAACCGTC
>JAKSBJ010000273.1 GCA_022361195.1 Flavobacteriales bacterium | reverse complement strand
GCCAAGCGCCTCGAGTATTTCCAACAGGCCGAGGAAATTTTGATGGATCAAGTCCCGGTCATTCCCATTTACATTTACACCCGCGTTTATCTTCTGGATCCCGGCGTCAAAGGCTGGAATCCCACCATTCTCGACCACCATCCCTACAAGTACCTTTACCTGGAGCCGACCCAATAATCCGGCGGAAGCAGAGCTCAGACTTCGACAGACAGCGCTTCTTACCAGGTTCACATGGCACGCTTCATCCTACGCCGAATATTGGAAACCATTCCGGTGCTATGGGCCGTGGCGACCATCACTTTTTTCATGCTGCGCATGGCCCCCGGCGGCCCCTTTGACGATGAACGACAGGTCAGCCCGGAAGTATTAAAAACCCTGCGTGCCCATTACGGCCTGGACAAGCCACTGATGGCCCAATACGGCGATTACCTGGTCAACCTGCTCAAAGGAGACCTGGGACCTTCCTTCAAATATCCCGGTCGATCGGTCAATGAGATCATCCAGACCGCGTTTCCCAAGTCCATGGAACTGGGTTTCTACTCCATGGTCATTGCGCTGATACTGGGACTGCTCATGGGGGTGATCGCTTCCCTTCGACCCAATACCTTCCTGGACTACGCCCCGTCCAGCCTGGCGATGGTGGGGATCTGTCTTCCAACTTTTGTCCTGGGCCCTCTGTTGGTGCTGGTGTTCGCCCTCAAGCTGAAATGGTTTCCCTATCCGGGCTGGGACACCCCGGCCACCAAGGTGCTGCCTTCGCTGACCCTGGGAGCCTATTACGCCGCCTACATTGCACGGTTGACGCGTGCGGGCATGCGTGAGGTGCTGACACAGGATTTCATCCGCACCGCACGAGCCAAGGGCGCGGCGGCCCGGGTGGTTATTTTACGGCATGCCCTGAAGGGGGGAATCCTGCCCGTGGTGAGCTTCATGGGACCCGCATTTGCCGGATTGGTGGCGGGATCCTTCGTCATCGAAACGATTTTCAATGTTCCCGGTCTGGGCAAGCATTTTGTCACCAGCGCCTTTAATCGCGATTACACCATGGTGCTGGGATTGGTGCTCTTCTTTGCAACGCTGATTGTTGTCTTCAATACCATCGTGGACATCGTCCAGGTGTGGCTCAATCCGAAACTCAAATTGGAATAGAACACTTCGAAGGGTCCATGTCTGAACTGCTGCCACAACCGAAGCTCCCGGAAACGGACTTCCACATCGAACAAGCCGAACAGGGGCATTCCCTCTGGCAGGATGCCTGGTATCGCCTGCGCAAAAACCGCATGGCCGTGCTGGGGGGCATCTTCATCCTGGTGGTCGGTG
>JAKSBJ010000276.1 GCA_022361195.1 Flavobacteriales bacterium | reverse complement strand
TTATTGCTCTCACTCTTGTTCTTCTGACCGAACAATTGACAGCACAAGATACCCATTATTGGTCTGAGCATTTCGGAACGCGTGCTACACTCCTTGGGGGTGCTGCAACGGCTGGTTTGGGTGATAATGCCACGGTTTATTACAATCCGGCGGCAATGGCTTTTGTTGAAGATCCCAATTTATCGGTGACGGTAAATGCCTATAAAATGCGGGCGATTAATGTCTCTAATGCCTTGGGTGACGGTCTTGATGTGAAACAAACACAGTTTTTAACGTACCCTAACTTAATTGCCGGAATTCTCAAATTCAGTAAATGGCCTAGACTGAGTGCAGGTTATGCTGTTATCACCAAAAAAACCTTTAACAGTAATTTTGACTATCTGCATCAAGCCGAATATGATGTGGATAGTAACGGAACGACCGAAAATTATATTGCTTCCTATAATTACAATCACAATGTTTTAGAATATTGGGCTGGAGGAGGGTTTTCCTATCAATTAGGAGCACGATGGTCTTTTGGACTTTCGCATTTTGGAATTTATAAAAATGTCAATTACACCAATAACATTGACATGGCGACATTGCCTATTTCTGATCCAACTCAAGATGTTTCAAGAGTTTCTTCCAAGATTGATTTTAATTATTGGAGTGTAAAAGGAAATTTTAAACCATCCCTCAATTTTAATACAGAGGCTTTTCGGTGGGGAGTAACTTATACCACCCCAACTTTCCATATCATGGGACGAGCCAATGTGTTTCGAGAATTTTCGGCCAGTAATCTGCAAAGTTTATCAGGGGGAGATGTGGTTTTTACTGATAGAAGGGAAAAACAAAAAGTAAAAACAAAAGACTTTGGTTCGTTGGCTTTTGGAGTAAGTATGCGATTTGGTTCTAAAGCCTGGTTGCACATTACAAATGAGTTGTATTTTGGAGCTCCGTATTATTTGTTGTTCGATCCTCAAAATCCAATCAACACTTATCCAAGTGGAGTTCCCGAAGATCAGGTTTTAGCTTTTTTCGGAAATCAGAATTTTCTGGCTTATGGCGAAAAATACATTCCGGTTATTAATTCGGGAATCGGTTACGAAGTACGTTTTAGTGATAAATGGGATATGATGACCGGCGTAAGAACCGATTTTAACCATGTTGCTCCAGGAAATCAATATTATACTTTGCAAAAAATCATCATCGAATCTTCTAAGTGGCACTTAACGCATTGGTCCATTGGATTTGGCTACAATACCAAATCTAAAAAGAAGTGGACGGTAGGTCTGGATTATAGTTTTGTTCCACGATTTCAATTTTCACAGTTCATGAATTTTACCAGTCCCGATGCAAATAACCTCTTGCAAGGTACACGTACAACTGAGGCCTGGGCTCGGCAAATTTCTCTGAAATTGGTGCTGGGAATTGAGTTTGGAGGAGTTAATTCTAACCCAATGCATTTAGAAGAGAAAAAGAAGAATATAGAATAAGCGAAAGAATCTGTAATTTTAGCGCGCAACAAATTTCACAAAAGAAAAAGATGACAAAATTGAATGACTATATCCACACCGTAGCGGTTAGATTTATGGAGTATGCTAAGATTGATACAGAGGCCGATCCGTCTTCAACTACTTTCCCTTCATCTATGAAACAAAAAGACTTGGGGAACGTATTGGTGAAGGAGTTATTGGAAATGGGTGTTTCAGATGCTGAGATGGATGAATGGGGCTATGTTTATGCAACAATTCCAGCAAATTCATCAAAATCCAATATCCCAACCATTTGCTTCTGCGCACACATGGATACTGCTCCAGATTGTAGTGGAAAGAACGTTAAACCAATTTTGCATAAAAACTACGATGGTAATCCTATTACTTTACCGGATGATACATCGCAGATCATTACAACTGAAAAACACCCTTATCTGAAAGAAAAAATTGGGGACGACATTATAACGGCAAGTGGTTTAACATTACTGGGTGCTGATGATAAAGCTGGTGTAGCTTGTATTATGGATTTTGCTCATTTTATGATGAATAATCCTGGGTTTGAGCATGGAAAAATCCGTATTTTATTCACACCTGATGAAGAAATTGGTCGAGGAGTTGATCATGTAGATATGGATCGTTTAGGAGCTGACTATGGTTATACGCTGGACGGAGGTGTTTTAGGATCTATTGAGGACGAAAGTTTTTCAGCAGATGCGGTTGAAATTAACATTCATGGTATTTCGGCACATCCAGGTTATGCTAAAAACAAATTGGTTCACGCTATTAAGGTAGCCTCTGAGTTCATTGATGAATTACCAAAAGATTCCTGGTCACCGGAAACTACAGAAGGTAGAGAAGGGTTTGTACATCCCGTTAAATTCACTGGGGTCCTTGAGAAAGCGACTATCAATTTCATTATTCGAGATCATGAAACTGGAAAGCTGGAAGAGTACGAAAATCGTTTAAAAACGATTTTGGACGGAGTAGTTTCTAAATACGATGGTGTTACGGCTGACTTTACGGTAACAGAGCAATATCGTAATATGAAAGAGGTGATTAGGGAAGTACCTTTTGTAACAGATAATGCCATTGAGGCCATGAAACGGGTGGGAATTGAACCACGTCCGGTCATTATTAGAGGTGGAACTGACGGATCGCGTTTATCCTTTATGGGAATGCCTTGTCCAAACTTGTTTACAGGTGAAATGGGAATTCATTCGCGCCATGAGTATGTGAGTGTTCAGGACATGGAAAAAGCGGTGAAAACAATGGTTCACCTTAGTCAGATTTGGGAAGAAAACGCTTAAGATTTTTGGTTAAGAGCCAAAATCCAATCATAAATCCTACATAATTTAATAGCACGTCGTCAACATTGGCTTGACCGCGACTGCTGAGATATTGGCTGATTTCAATGATTATCGGAACGAGAACTGCGATGCTGTTTTGTTGAAACTTACTAAGTTTTTTAGGATACCACAAAAACAAAATAAAGGGAAAGGGAATGAACGCCAGTATGTTTCCAGGTACATTGACGAACCAATGTCCAAAAGTGCTCCATTTTACATCCTTACAAAACTGAATGATGGATTGAAAAGGAACTAGCTTTATGCTGGATTCTGTACCATTTCGAAAAGCGGCAAAAAAGAGTAAATAAAGTAATAAAAGGCAATAAGCACCTCCCAATAGCTTTAAGGTTAAGCGGAGGTGTTTGTTCATTAGGCTAGAGTTTTATAATCTGCCTGCTGATAATCCCCTCTGGATGGATGAGTTTAATGAGATAACTTCCACTTTCCTGTTCCGAAATATCGATAGATTGAGTGTTATCCTTACGTAGTACTAATTCACCCGCCAGGCTATATACTTCAATGTCTACCTTTGATTGTGACTGAACATAAATGATGTTAGAAGTTGGATTGGGATAAATTTCAATTTCGTTAATTTCCGAAAACTCCGAAATGGAAGATGAAGAAGAGGAATCTACAAATACCTCTAAAACTGCAATTCCACAGTATTTATCAGTTACTGTAACGGTATACATTCCGTATTCCAATCCTGAAATATCCTCTGTTGAGGCAGAATAACCATCAGGACCAGTCCATGAAAATACGTACGGAGCTACACCTCCATTAACGATTAAATCAATAGCACCTGTGCTTCCACCTGTTTCGGTGAAAGTAACTGAACTTTCCAAATCGGCTGCATTAAGTTGTAATCCAGCAGCTAAACCAATGATTAATGTGAATAATTTTTTCATACTACTTTATTTATAGATGATTTTACCAAATTCATTTAAAAGAGCTTTAAAGGGCATTTCTTTGTCCATATGCACCTTGTCCAGGTAGCTCAAACTTCCTGTATCTCTATTCTCTACCAAAATGACCTTATTGAGGTCGAATCCTTTTTCTCCTTCTTTTTCCAACTGAATTCCTTCCATGGAAACCCGGTAAATGCTTCCCGATTTGCTTAATAACATCAAGGCGTTGTCTTCAATAAATAGACTAAAGTTTCCTTCAAAATTCACCTTTTGCAGTTCTGAACTTTGCCATGTGTCATTTTCATACTTCCAACAAAAAAGCTCATTATTATGGCAGGTTAGCATCCAATAAGCCCCATTAAAAAAGAGCGCATCAAAATAGAATCCGTCTAAAAATTTAGAGCGAGAAATTACGTTTTTATAAGGATCATTATATACCAGCATATTATGATCTACCGAATGCATAATAACCTCTTCGGGACGGGTACTCTCCCAACTTTTAAGTTGATTAAGACTGAGCAGCTTTATGGCTTCGTTACGATCATTCATTGGGTGATCCATAAAACTCACTGCATAAATATTAGTGTCTCTCAAATCCCACGATAAAGGCCTGTCTTCTGACAACAAACTTCTTCCTGCTGGAAGAGCCAGTGCTTTTCCATGGAGTAAGGTATCCTGAATGGAAGCCGTGTGCAAAGTACCAATCTGATAACGCTCGTCAATGGTCACACAATAATATTGATCGTCTTCAATAATGATTTTACGATCAATTCCCTGTCCAAATAAGACCGCTGAAACAAAAAGGGCCAATATGAGAAAAAGCTTATTCAATTTAAAAAGGACTTAGAAAGTTGAGACAACGTCGATCAATTCAGACAAATCCATATTGTCTGTAAACAAACAGTGCTTAGTTGATCCTATTGTATAGCGATACCCCCAACCACTAAAAGCTTCGTATGGAATGTCTTCAACACTACTAAAAGAAACTCCATAACAAGCATCATAATAAACACCATCTATATACGCAATTTGGTGATTATTGAAAAAGGAGCTAGGATTAGAAGAGCATTGTCCTGGTAAACCTGGTTGGTCAACCACATCCTCTGTAATAAAATTATACTCTGTATAAGGAGGAACGTAAATGTTGATGTAAGTATTTTTATATGGGAAATAAGTACATTCTCCTGCTGCAGAAGGTGCTGTAAATTCCCAGTTTTGAACAAGGAATCGGTTCACTGGTTTTCCACAAACATAGTTTCCGATTGGAGTAATGTAAACGTAATTATTGCTTCGTACAATTCCCTGAATTTTAATGCAAGACAAAAACAACTGTGCAAAAGTATAACACTGCGCATTGTGGAACATTAAGAGTGACTGCAAGTTGGTATTGAAAGTGTACATTGGGCTGTAGTATTTCAAACTATCATCTTCCCAATCTAAGGTTACCTGATCGGTAAATTCACTCCAAATTCCGGCAATTACATCGGTTTCTGTGCTTTGCGAATCTGCATTTCGACAACTAATATCATAAATGGTATGCCAGTACTTAAATCCACTGGTTTCAGGCATTGGATTGTTCAAAGTAACATACATTGTATTTGCAGTTGTATCAGCCGCATGCCAGGTGCTTCCACCATCAAATGAAATATCCCAACCAATTTTAAAAGGTTTAAATCGTCGAACGATATCATCTTCAAAAGCAGATGTTGCCGAAGCAGCTGGATAGGTGAAGTTACCCGATGCTTCTACCGCTACTGTCTGAACTGGAAAATTGATTCCTTCAGGACCAACTCCTCTTACTGTAATGGTAGACGGAATGTTCCCACAGTCCAGTGTAAATTCAGCTTCTACTCGGGCTGCTTGTCCTGATACGTAGGCAACTGGAATTTGCTCTGTTTCTCCACTTTCCCATTGTGGTGTTCCGTAAGCCGTTCCATAGTCTGTCCTAATTAACAAATCATTACTAAAGGTGGCATTGTTAACGGTAACAACCGAATAAGAAAAGTCCTGACTAAAAGAAGTGCTGCCCATCAGGGAAATTCCCAGGCAGAAGAGTGTTATTTTTTGTAACATAGCTTTTAAGTTGGGTCAGACTAAGTTAAACAATATCATTGGATTAAGCTGGTTTTGCTTTGAATATCTCGTAAGGCGTCAAATAAGATTTCAATGTCCTTGTCATCGTTATAGCCTTGAATAGAGATTCTGATGAATAAATGATCGTCCATTTTAGGCAATGGGATCTCAATTTTGTATTGGTCAAACAGTAGGTCTTTTAACTGAAAAGCATCGGTTGTTTTGATAGGGATGCTGCATAATTGACCCAGAAAATCGGAATTCAGCGGGCAAATAGGCGCTGTATTCAAAATTTTACAAGCTTCAGGATAATAATGCAAAATCATTTCGCGGCATTTGGCCGTACGTTCATCCCATTCAAAATCCTTGCGGAACTGAAAAGCAGCCGGAAGGGTTAAAAAAGCAGCTGTATCACGTGTTCCTTGATATTCATGATAATCCAAAAACTGTGAATGAGAAGGAAATTCGGCTTCATATCCCCAACTAATAATCAAGGGGTCAAAACGATCTTGTAATTCTTTGCGGACATACAAAAAAGAACTCCCTTTTGGAGTTAATAACCACTTATGACAAGCTCCGGTATAAATGTCAACCTCCAGTTCCTGTAAATCTAGTGGAACATGTCCCGATGCATGAGCTCCATCAATGAATGTGATAAGTCCTAATTCTTTCGCTTTTTGGCAAATTTCCTTTACCGGAAAAACCACTGCTGTTGGACTGGTAATGTGTGAGATAAAAACCACTTTGGTTTTTGGAGACAAACCTTTCCAAAATTCTTCTAAAAATGCTTCTTTGGATTGGATAGGCATGGAGATAGGTTGACGAACATATTTTGCTCCGTTTTTTCTACAGACGTAGTTCCAGGTGCGATCCATGGCTCCATATTCGTGGTCAGTTGTTAAAATTTCGTCACCTTCTTTTAAGTCCAAACCTTTAATAATGATATTTCCAGCTGTTGACGGATTGGTGACATAAACAAAATCATCCGGCTCGCAATTGATGTATTCCGCCAGGGCTTGTTTAGAAACTTTAAGGTGGTCCAAACTTGTTTTGGTGACAAACTGAACCGGGTCTCGTTCCAACATCAATTGCCATTTTTGATAGTCTTCAAAAATGGGTTTGGGGCAGGCCCCAAATGAGCCGTGGTTGAGGTAAGTAATTTCCGAATTGAGCAAAAATTGATCTTTTATGGATGTCATAATGAGAAGATTTTGTTCCGATAAATGTACTAAGAGTTTCAGATTGTAAGTAATTTACGGCTCAATAGTCAGTATCTTTGCGCAAGAGTACTTAATTATGAGGATTTTATTGTTTTTTGGAATAAGCTTATTTTTTGGTGGAGCATGGGCGTCTTCCTCTCCCCTTAGTGAGTTTAGTCCGTCTGTGAAGGGAAAGGTGGTGGATATGAACCAAAAAGCAGTTCCTTACGCCTCGGTGCTCTTATTTTCCAGTCTGGATTCTACTGTGGTAGATGGAGCCTCAACTAATGATTCGGGAGAATTTGAATTACGAGCTCCTGCGGGATCTTATTTTTTGAAAATCAAATTTTTGTCTTTTAAGGAAAAGATAATTCCAGGTCTTATTTTGGATACGGAGGATATTGATTTGGGTGAGTTAAAGATGGAACCCAATGAAAAATTGTTGAATGAAGTAACGGTAGAAGCTGAACGTCCTGAGATGGAATTAAAGCTAGACAAAAGGGTTTTTAATGTTCAACAAGATCCAAGTAATGCTGGCCAAAATGCAGCTGAGGTTTTGGACAATATTCCTTCAGTTTCGGTAGATGCTGATGGGAATGTGACCTTGAGAGGAAGCGGAAATGTTCGAATTTTGATTGATGGAAAACCATCGACTTTGGTTGGTTTAAGTGGAAATGATGCTCTACGTCAAATTCAGGGAGATATGATTGAAAGAGTGGAGGTGATTACCAATCCTTCAGCGCGATATGATGCAGAAGGGGAAGTTGGAATCATCAACATTGTGCTCAAGAAAAAGTTAGACAAAGGATTCAATGGATCAATTAATGCCAGAGTAGGATATCCTGAGAATTTTGGAGGTGGATTTAATTTGAACCTTCGTCAGGAAAAATTCAATTTGTTTGGGGGGTATGGAATTGGTTATCGAAAAAGCCCTGGATTCGGAAGTGTGAATCAAAGATATGATGGCCCAGATACAGTTTATAGTTATACACAAGAGTCCAATCATGAACGCGGAGGTTTGTCCCACAACATTCGGGGAGGAGTGGATTTTTTCCTTTCTAAAAGAACGTCTCTAACCTTGTCAGGAGTGTACAGTATTTCGGATGGAAATAACACTTCGGCCATTACCTATAGCGATTATGATTTAAATGGAGAATTGAGCAGAACAGTGACTCGGGATGAATTTGAAACGGACTTTTCACGAAGACAAGAGTATAATCTTAACTTTCGTCAAACCTTTAAAAAACCAGAGCGACTTTTCACTTTTGACTTAAAAAAGAACTTTTCAATTGATGGAGAAAAATCGGATTTGATTGAATTGAGCTCTTTGTCGATCGATCAAGATATTTACCAACGAACCAACAGTGATGAAAATGAAGATAGTTGGTTAATCCAAACCGACTACATTCACCCTTTTGGAAAAGAAGGGAAATTTGAAACTGGGGCACGTGTTTCATTGCGGCAACTAGGGAATGATTTTTACCTGGAGGATTCTTTGGCTACCGGATGGGAAGTGAATGACTTACTCAACAACGATTTGCGCTATACTGAGAACATTTATGCTGCTTATGTTATGGCTGGAAATAAGTTTAAAAAGTTTACCTACCAGTTGGGACTACGAGGTGAGTATTCGGACGTAAGTACTGAGTTATTAAAAACCAATGAGCTGAATAGGCGAGATTATTTTCAATTGTTCCCCTCGGCACATTTTGCTTATGAATTCAAAGAAAAGAGCTTTGTTCAGTTGAGCTATAGTCGTCGAATTAGCCGGCCAAGATACTGGTGGTTATCACCTTTTTTCACTTTTTCAGACTCACGTAATTTCTTCTCCGGAAATCCTGACCTAAATCCGGAGTACACTCACTCCAATGAATTAGGGTATTTAAAATATTGGAAAAAAGGATCACTTTTAACTTCTCTTTATTACCGATACATTACAGATGATATGGAGCGAATTTTATTGACGGATTCGGTTGGCTTTACACGTCGAGTTCCGGTTAATCTAGGAAATGAGCATTCCTTTGGGTTTGAATTTTCCGGATCGTATGAGTTAACAAAATGGTGGGATTTGATTGGGAATATGAACTTTTACCGTGAAATTTCAGAGGGTGAGTATGAAGGTATTACCTATTCTAACGACACCTACGCTGTTAGTGGCCGAATTCGATCTAAATTCCGAATCAAGAAAAAACTCAATCTGCAAACCAGTCTGCAATACAACTCTCCTCAATCAACCAATCAAGGAAGTTCTAAGGCTCGATACAGTTGGAATGCTTCTATGTCATTGGATTGCTTTAAAGGAAATGGAACACTGTCATTTAATGCCCGGGATATCTTGAACAGCCGGGTGAGACGAAACATTGTTGAATCACAGTATTTTTATTCCGAATCAGAATTTCAGTGGAGATCTCGTCAGTTCACCCTTTCTTTTGTTTATCGAATCAACCAGAAAAAAGGACGTGACCGATCGGGAAGCTTTGGAGGAAATGATGATGGAGGAATGTAATTATACAAAATGTTTACCATGAAAAAAACGCTTTTTTTATTCACGCTTTTAAGCCTATACCTCACTATGAATGCACAAGAATCTATTCACGAATTTTCTTTTACTACTATTGACGGAACCACAAAATCTTTCTCCGAATTCAAGGGTAAAAAAATCATGATTGTCAATACAGCCAGCGAATGTGGTTTTACCGGACAATATGAAGAGTTGCAGCAAATGCATGAAAAGTATGGAGACAAGTTAGTAATCATTGGTTTTCCAGCAAATAACTACGGTGCCCAAGAGCCAGGAAACAATGAGCAAATTCAAACCTTTTGTAAAAAGAACTATGGTGTAACCTTTTTGTTATCCGAAAAAGTTTCGGTGGATGGAGATGATATTATTCCGCTTTTTGCATGGTTATGTGCTCAGGAAGGAGTTTCGGAAAAAGGAAGAATTAAATGGAATTTTGAGAAATTCATTTTGGATGAAGATGGAAAATTAATGGACCGTTTTCGTTCTATCACCGCTCCCGATAGCAAGAAAATCTTAAAACTTATCGGCGAATAGGGTTCGTTTCCCTTCAAAATTTTGGACTCCGAAAAAAAGCCGGATAAATGGCTTAGATGCTCAAATTTTTGGTAAATTTGGGCGAATTTTAAAAGAGTCATTAATCGTCTCAGTTCGTTGATTCTTTGAATTGTTTTAGATCAAAGAATAAGAACCGGGTCAAAATAAACAGATCAATGAAGTTATTAGTTTGTATCAGCAAATCACCGGATACAACCAGCAAAATTGAATTCACGGATAACAACACAAAATTCAATGAGGGCGGTGTCCAATATATCGTAAATCCATATGACGAATGGTATGCTTTAGTAAGAGCATTAGAATTAAAAGAAACCCTTGGAGGTTCTGTTACAACCATCACTGTTGGAACTGCCGCTGATGAGCCAGTTATTAGAAAAGCATTGGCAATTGGTGCCGATAATGCGGTAAGAATTGACAGTGAAGCAAAGGACGCTTACTACACAGCTTACCAAATTGCTGAATATGCAAAGTCTGGAGATTTTGATATGGTACTTTGTGGAAAAGAAACCATTAACTACAATGGTTCACAAGTTGGAGGAATGGTAGCCGAGTTAATGGGATTACCATTTGTGAGTTTGGCAACTAAATTAGAAGTGGACGGAGCTACAGCTACAGTTCATAAAGAAATGTCAGGGGGAGTTGAGGTAGTTGAAGTAAATACACCTTTTGTATTGAGTGCTGCTAAAGGAATGGCTGAGCAAAGAATTCCTAACATGAGAGGGATTATGGCTGCGAGAACAAAACCTTTAGAGGTTGTTGCTCCTGCAGACTGTGATGCTTTGGTTAGTTTCGAATCTTATGCATTACCAGATGCCAAAACAGATTGTAAGTATGTGGATGCTGGAAACATCGCCGAATTGGTTGATCTACTCCACAACGAAGCAAAAGTGATCTAATTCTCTAACGATTTCAAAAAGATTTAAAATGTCAGTATTAGTATATATCGATACATTAAACGGTAGCATTGCTAAAAATGCAATGGAAGCTGTTTATTACGGAAGTAAAATTGGTTCAACTACAGTAGTAACAAACGGAACCATTGATGAAGGAGCTTTAGCCGAGTTGGGGAAATACGGAGCGCAAAAAGTGCTTATTCACCGAGGACTTAGTTCAAATGATTCATCTCAATTAACCAATTTAGTAGTTGCTGCTGCTGAAGCGGTTTCTGCAGAAACAATTGTATTTTCTTTGGATTTAACAGGAAGATCAGTTGCTTCTCGTGTTTCAGCAAAATTGAAAGCGGGATTGGTTGTTGGTGCAATTGATTTACCAGCAGCTGACGGAACGGTTAAAGTAAATGTATTCTCAGGAAAAGCTTACGGAAACGTAAAAGTAAATACAGCAAAAAAAGTTATCGCAATTACACCTAATTCGATCGGAATTGAAGCGGCTGATGGTTCAGCATCAGTTGAAGAGTTTAGTGCAGATTGTGGAACAGCAGGTATTCGAGTAAAAGAAGTTCAAAAGCAAGAAGGAGATGTTCTTTTACCTGAAGCTGAATTAGTAGTTTCTGCCGGTAGAGGATTAAAAGGTCCTGAAAACTGGGGAATCGTTGAAGATTTAGCAAAAGTTTTAGGAGCAGCAACAGCTTGTTCAAGACCTGTTTCAGATATTGGATGGAGACCTCATCACGAGCACGTAGGTCAAACTGGTTTGGCTATTCGTCCAAACTTGTACATTGCGGCAGGTATTTCGGGAGCTATTCAGCATTTGGCTGGAGTTAACGGATCTAAGGTAATTGTTGTAATTAATACAGATCCTGAAGCACCATTCTTTAAGGCAGCCGACTACGGTATTGTAGGAGATGCTTTTGAAGTATTGCCGAAATTAACGGAAGAAATTCAAAAATTAAAAGCTCAAAACTAAGGGGTTCTTACTGGGAACTTTCTTAGAGATTCCTTATCTTGCTACAATGGAGAAAATCGAGCTTAAAATAATCGGCCTTTCATATAGTCAAACACAATCCGGGGCGTATGCTTTAGTGTTGTCAGAGATGAAAGGAAACCGACGTTTACCAATTATTATTGGTGGGTTCGAGGCACAATCAATTGCGATTGAGTTGGAAAAGATGAAGCCTTCAAGGCCGTTAACGCACGATCTTTTCAAAACCTTCGCTGACTCTTTTCATATTAAAATAAAAGAGGTGATTATCTACAACTTGGTAGAGGGTGTGTTTTATTCCAAATTAGTTTGTGATAGAGAAGGAGAAATTATAGAAATTGATGCAAGAACATCTGATGCCATCGCAATTGGAATTAGATGTTCTTGCCCAGTTTATTCATACGAGCATATTTTAAGCTCTGCAGGCATTCAGTTAGAAGATGAAATGAGTGCCGAAGTAAACGATGATCCGGAAGAAATAGTTGAAGCGAGTTCAGCCACCAAAGAGGGGAATGAACTGTCAGCTTTGAGTGTTGAAGATCTCGAAAAAATGCTGGAAGAAGCAATTGCGAAAGAAGATTACGAAAAGGCATCTGAAATTCGTGATGAGATCCAAAAACGAAACTAAAAATCTTGCGTTCTCATTCGTTCATACTGTTGTTGGGAATTTTTCTGTCCTTTTTTTCCTGCTCTAAACAACAGGAAGCCGATAAACTTAATGGAAAATGGTTGCTTGAAAATACTGATCCTCAGGATACAGTAAGCAAGTTCTTGTTTTTTAGTGAAACTGAAAACGGAACTACCTTTAGCCAGGAGGGGTGGTACGATGAAAAGGTCAATGGATCATGGGAACGAAGCAATGATAGTCTGCTTTTGACGTATGTAGTTCCGTCTACTCACCAGGTTGATTCAATGGAGGTGATAAATTCAGCTAATGGGAATTCACAAATACAGTTTTACGAAAACGGAGAGCTGATTTCTACTGCTCAGGATGATGAACATCAGGCGGCAGCTTCAACCAAACTTGCCCGTATTGAAAGCCTGACGGATGAAAGGCTGAGCTTTTCTTTTGAAGGAGAGTACTATGCTTATCAAAAGATCGAAAAGGAAAGTGGTGGATTTTCGTTCATTTCGGTGATTCGAGGTATTGTCGGAATCATGTCTTTGATTTTATTGACTTATTTGTTCTCAGGAAACCGAAAAAAGATTGATTGGGGATTGGTTGTAAAAGGTACAGCCATGCAAATTATAATCGCCATTTTGGTTTTGAAAGTGCCTTTTGTAGAGGGTGCTTTTCAGTGGGCGAGTAATCTCTTTGTTGAATTGATTTCTTATACCGATAAAGGAGTGGACTTCCTCTTTGGGCAAATGGACATTGGAGTGGTCCAAGCGCCATTGATCACTTTTGCTATTAAGGTCTTACCGACCATTATCTTCTTTTCAGCCTTGATGAGTATTTTCTACTACTTGGGAGTAGTTCAAAAGATTGTTTATGTTTTTGCCTGGATCATGAAAAAATTCATGCGCCTTTCAGGAGCCGAAAGTTTGGCTGCTGCAGGAAATGTGTTTTTGGGTCAAACAGAGGCACCGCTTTTGGTTAAACCCTATTTGTTGGGAATGACCAAGTCGGAGTTGATGTGTTTGATGACAGGAGGAATGGCAACCATTGCTGGAGGTGTATTAGCGGCTTATGTTTTCTTTTTGGGGGGAGATGATCCGGTTGAACAGGCCTTTTTTGCCAAGCATCTCCTAACGGCGTCTATCATTTCTGCTCCAGCGGCTGTTGTGGCGGCTAAAATCTTAATTCCAGAAGAGGAAGAGGTGAACGAGAACATCAAGGTCTCAAAAGAGAAGATTGGAACCAACATTTTAGAGGCAATTGCCAATGGTACTTCAGATGGTTTAAGATTGGCCGTTAATGTAGGAGCCATGCTTTTGGTTTTTATTGCGCTTATGGCATTAGGGAATGGTATTTTAAGTTGGGTTGGAGAAGTAACGCAATTAAATGATGTCATTGCATCATCAACACCTTATAAAGACGGACTTTCATTTCAATTCATTTTAGGATACATTGGAGCACCTATTGCATGGCTAATTGGAGTAGAGGCAAATGATATGGTGCTGGTGGGTGAATTATTAGGTCAGAAAACGATTTTAAATGAATTTATAGCCTATCCTCGTCTGAGTGAATTAAAGGCCTCTGGTGAGCTTTCAGAGAAGTCTGTGATCATTTCTACTTATATGCTCTGTGGCTTTGCTAATTTCGCCTCCATTGGAATTCAAATTGGTGGAATCGGGTCACTTATTCCAAGTCGTAAAGGATTGTTATCTAAGTTGGGAATGCGTGCCCTCTTAGGCGGAACAGTAGCCAGCTTGCTTACTGCTGCTATTGTGGGGATGTTCTATTAATCTCGCAACTTACTCATTGTCAATTTCTTGTTAATAAGTGGTTCGGCTTATCTATTGATTATCAGGGGTAGTCTGTTTAATTTTAGTAGCGTATAACCACACAACCCAAGAAATCATGGCCATCTGGAAAGAAATTACTGCAGCAGATTTGCAGTACAATAAAAATGATTTGGATATGCGTAAAATGTACCGCGCAGGAGCCATTCAAGACGATCAAACTTACCCTGCTCTTGTCGTTGATTATGACGAAGTAGAAGTAAAGGTTTTAGCGCGATTGGAAATCGGTTTTGAAGAGTACATTGTTTTTGAACGTGATCACTACGAGCAATTACCTGAATTAGTGTAAAAGAAATGGAGTGAAACTTATCTTCTCGGAAACAAGCGGGAAAGTTGTTGCGTAATAGTACTTCCTGCATCTAAAGGAATAGTCTGGTCTTCTTCTTCCAAAGAATTGTCCTGAACTTCACCTTCAGTTAAATTAGAACGAGATGGAGCAAACAATTGAAGCTCGATAGGAATGTCATTGGCAGGACCTCCATCCAAAGCGGCTACCTCGTCATTCATAACTAACAAATCATTCTCTACAACAGTTGCTTTTAGAGTATTTGTTTGCTTTGAAGAAGCAGAAGTGGTTTGACTCTTTCTACTTCCAATTTGCATCAAATCCGTATTCGTTAAAACCAGCAAATTTGCCGAAGCAATAAGTGATTCAAAAGTGATGTTTTTTGAACGAAGACTGGAGTTTTCTGAATAAGCGGAATTAAGCGTGTTATCACGATGGAATAATGCTGAAAGATCAGATGAATCGTCGCTACTCAACAAAGATGCTCTGGTAATGATCATAGTGACCAAAATGAGCAGACCATATGTCGAAGTTTTAATCTTCATCCTTATCTAAAAATACGTATAGTAATCGCTTATGGTTGTTAAGGATCAATTAGTTCGATAAAAGGTCTTGTTAAGGGATGCTGAATTTACTAAAAAGAAAGAAAAATGACAAAGTATTATTACCCTTTTATTGCAAAATAAAAAAACCTGATTGTGTAGGTACAATCAGGTTTTCAAGAATGTATGATTAAACCTTTAAGTAAATATAGGTTGATACGTATTTGTTGCGTTAATTGGGTTTACCATTAAAACCGGAATCTTAGCTTCGTTGGTAATCATGTATTGTTCGTGATTTGCTCCCAACACACCCAATAATTGATTCTTTTGCAAGTTCATAATTGCAATAATATCCGCATCTACTTTCACCGCTTGTTTTACAACTTCACGATCAAAGTCTCCCGGATCAGCTAAAGTGGTTGAAACTTCAATGTTTCTTTCACCAAAGAACTTATTCGCAAAAATAATGTTGGCTTTTACCGTGTGCTTCAAAAACTCATCTGTTTCATCCGGAATGACAACGTGCACTTTTGAATTAAAGTACTTTGCCATATTCGCTACCAAGGTTAATTTTTGCTTGGTTTCTTTGTGTAAGTCTAAAGGAACTACAATGTCATCGTATCCTGACTCGTTAATCTTGTTTTCCTGAACAATGATAAATGGAGTTGGAGAACTTGTTACTACTTTCAATGCATGACTTCCCGTAATATGTTGCCATCCGTGTGCTCCATGTGTGCCCATAAAAATTAATTCGGCACCAATCTCTGCTGAAAATTCAGATATATCGTCGAAAATGTTCCCCACTCTCACGTGGTTGATGATTTCTACCTCAGGGGCTTTTGATGTACTTTTACAAGTAGCAACAGAAGTTTCAAGACGTTGTTTAGCGTCTTTAATTGCATCTTTTTTTCCAACTACATGTAAAACGTGAACTTCAGCTCCCACAACTTGAGCTGTTACCAAGGCATGCTCAACAGCACTGTCCGCAACCTCAGAGAAATCGTAGGGTACAATAAATTTCTTTTTATCCATACGAAGAAGAATTAGGTTTAATTTTTTGCAAAAATATGGTTTTTACACCATACCGAGTCTCAATTTAATAATAATATGACGATCTCCTAACATTTGGTCCGAGAATCAGGAAAATCTCCTTCCGGATTTCAAATATGCATTGACAAAAATGGCTAGAATAATGATGCCTCCACCGACATAAAACCCAACAGACATCTGTTCCTTATTGGTTCCACTTAAGTAGTCAATTAACACTGCCAGCAAAATAGTATAAATGGGTTCCATATTTAAGCTAATACTCACCGAAAAGGGAGATACATGTTTCATTACCCAAACACTACTCATAAAAGCAATACTGGTACAAACAATCCCCAGTATCAACAGATATATCCAATCCATATTGGTGGCATTAAATAATTCGCCGTTTAATTTGCCGGAAAATGCCATGAAAACAGCCATGGTTAAACAGCCACCCATCATTTCATAAAAGGTAATGTGCAGAGAAGAAACGGATTGAGTCAGTCGTCCATTGATGACGGTAAACAAGGCTCCTAAAAAGGCACAAAGCAAACCAAAACAAATTCCGAGATAATAATGAAACTCAAAACCAAAAATTGCAATGATACCGATGAGCGTAGAAATGCTTAAAAACAATTCGCTGGGTAAAAACTTTCTGCCAAATAAAAGAGGTTCGAGCAAAGAAGTAAACAATGTTGAACTAGCCATGCAAACTACAGCAACCGAAACATTACTCACCTTGATGGCATAAAAGAAGGCAAACCAATGAACTCCCACGATAATACCAACACCCAATAATTGTACAATTTGTTTTAAGGATGGATGCTTTTGTGATTTGGCAAGAGGAATAATAAGGAGCAAGGACAAACATGCAATGGCCGTTCTAAAAAAGGTAATCTGCTCCGAGTCCATTTGAATTTGATCACCTAATATTCCGGTGAATCCCCAAACCAAAACGATGCATTGAAGAATGAACTGATATTTGAAATTTCCTGCCACTGAAAAAAAAAGCCTTCCCAACTAGAGTTGAGAAGGCAAATTTATAGTTAAAAGTGGTGTTCCTTATTTAACAGCTTCTTTTTTCTTAATCACCTCCTGCACTACTCCTTGCTGTGTTTTAATTTCCTCTTTCTTCGTTTCCTGATTCTTTTTACTTTCCTCAATGGCTTTTTCGTTTTGTTCAATCTTCTTTTTGAAATCTTCGATCTCTTTCTCCATTTTTTCCTGCTCCTTTTCCAGGTCAGAAAGTTCCTTTTCTCGTGTTTTTAGAATCTTTTCCTGCTCATCTACCTCTTCCTGAACAACGTCTTTGGCAATTTTCACTGCAAATTCATATAAAATTCCCTCCATCAATTTAAACTGGTCACTGTGCATTCCTGAATTTAAAAAAGCACCTCCAAGGTCAATGGCAACAGAGATGTTCCCTCCACCGTCCGAATTTTCTTCACAAATGGCATAGACATCAAAAGTGTTGTCTCCCATCTTTTTATTCTTGCTATCATCAACAAAGTGGTATTTACCTCCTTTGTAGTTTCCCTTCCAGCTTTTCAGTTCCTTTTTCAAGGCTTTGTCCACTTGTTTAGATGTACCGTAAGGAATTTCAATAAAAAATCCGTCCTTACTTCCTTCAATATTGACATTTTTTTCAGAGACTTTAATTTGGGCAAAAGAAGCTATTGAAATAAAGGCAATAGCCAGAGTAAAAATCGTTTTCATAGGCTCATAGTTAATTTGTTCTAATGTAATAATTTTCCTAGGAAAGGCAAAATTCGTTCCAATATGGCTACCTTTACCCTGCATGCGTTTCAGCGAAATTATAGGGGATAAGAAGATCAAGAAAAAACTGGTTGATGAGGTTCGCAACGAGCGGGTTTCTCATGCCAATATGTTCATTGGCCCCGAAGGTTCGGGGAAATTACAGATGGCAATTTCCATGGCGCAATATATGTTGTGCGAAAATCCTTCTAAGACCGATTCTTGTGGAGAATGTGCGCAGTGCAAACAGTGTGCGGCTCTAACCCATCCCGATTTGCATTTTGCCTTTCCGGTAGTCTTGTCCAAAAAGGAGCATGTTGAATCATCTGATGATCGCCGAACGGAGTGGAATAACCTTCTTTTAAAGAAGAGGTATTTTAATCTGAATCAATGGCAAATTGAGCTGGATGAGTTGGGAAAAAATGCGGTTATTGGTAAAGAAGAAAGTCGCAGTATCATGAAAAAATTGTCCCTAAAGTCGTTTAGTGGACGCTATAAATTCATGATTGTTTGGCTTCCGGAGAAAATGAACCTCACCGCAGCCAATAAGCTTCTTAAGTTATTGGAAGAACCACCAGAGGGAACCTACTTCTTTTTGGTAAGTAATAGTACCGAATCCATTTTGCCAACGATTATTTCCCGAACGCAGTTTATCCGAATTCCAGCTTTACAAGCTGAGGAGTCAGTTAAGTTTTTAAAAAAGAATTATGGGATAGATGAGCAGTTGGCAGTGAGTGTGATTGGATTTTCTCAACGAAACATCAACGAGGCGATCCATTTGGTTGAGGGAGATAATAGCTACCATGTTTATTTTGATTTGTTCGTTAAAATGATGCGTGCAGCCTATACCGCCAATCCAATGGATTTGATGGATATCACTGATCAAATCACTGATTTGGAGAAAGAACGTCAAAAAAACTTTATCAAATACGCCCTTCACATTCTACGTGAAAGTATCATGCTCAACTATATGAAAGGGAAACTGGTACATTTGAGAGAGGAAGAAAAACAGTTCTTGTCCAAATTTGCGCGTTTCATTAACAATCGTAATATTACCGAATTAATGGATGAATTTAATTCGGGCTTTTACCAATTGGAGCGAAACGCCAATCCAAAAATTCTATTTTCAGACTTGCTGATTAAACTGACGAAACTAATTAAACGAGGTGTTTAAATATTCTGCCTTTTCCGTTCTTGTTTTTCTCTTGTTTTCATGCGGAGGTGAAGAGGCTTTGAATGATTCCGAAACGAATGATTCTTTAACAAATGAGGTAGTTTATAGTTGTGCTGTAGCTGGACATGTTTATGGCAGTTCAACTTATTATACCGAATCCATCCACCCACCTTTTCTCAAAAAAATAAAAGAACTGAATGAGAGTATGGATATTCAAAGTTTGGTTTTAACGGGAGACGTGGTAGTACATGCTCGTCCATCACAATGGGACTCTACTGTCAAACAACTTGACAGTCTTCAAATTCCTTGGTACATCGCACCAGGTAATCATGATGTGGATGGAGGCTTTAAAGAAAATGTGCAATCCAGTTACTACCTATCTTTTCAGTTTGAAGATCATCTTTTTTTGGTCTTAAATACATCCTATGAAGGATGGAAGCCCGATTCTGCACAGCAGCTTTTTATTCAGGAAGAATTAGAAAAAGTAAAGGGAAAAGATGAAGCTTCGGTCTTTGTGTTTTCACATCAACTGTGGTGGCAAAAAGATGCTCCTGATGAGTTTGAGCTCGATTCCGTTCGGACAAATTCCTATGCTTTATTTGATGGAAAAGAGAGTTTTTGGGATGTAGCCTTTCCATTTTTTGAGGAATTAGAAAATGATATTTACTTTTTTGGAGGGGATCTGGGTTGCGAGCCAGTTATTAAGTCTTATTACGAAGATCACTACCAAAATTTCCATTTTTACGGCAGTGGTATGGGAAGCAGAAGCGAGGATAATTTCCTTCTCATTCAAATCTATCAAGATAGAGCTGTTAAAATTCAACGAATCGATTTCTGATAAAATCAGCCGAAAAGCTTACCTTTACGCTTTACCAATTAACTATTTATGAGTTGCCGAAATTGTTCAAGTGAAAGCGGCGTTCCAAATGGTTGTAAAAGTAACGGTTCCTGTGGAACCGGTGGATGTAATAAATTAGAGGTTTTTGATTGGTTGGCTGATGTTGAGTTACCAAATGGTCAAAGTACCTATGATATAATAGAAGTACGATTTAAGAGTAGTCGAAAAGGTTTTTTCCATAATTTAAAGGGAATTCCTTTGCAGGTGGGGGATGCAGTAATTGTTGAAGCCAGTCCTGGTTATGATATCGGAATTGTTTCCGTTGTCGGTGAACTCGCTCGAATTCAGGTTCGGAAAAAAACATCCAACTTTAAAGCACATGAGGCGCGCAAGATCCAGCGAAAAGCTAATTCGGAGGATCTAGAGAAGTGGAGAAAATATAAAGATCTGGAGCAAAAAACCATGTACAAATCCAGAGAGTTGGCTTCTGAGCTAGCTTTGGAAATGAAAATTTCTGATGTAGAATATCAGGGAGATGGGAATAAAGCTACCTTTTACTATACAGCCGATGACCGGGTTGATTTTAGACAATTAATTCGTGATTTAGCAACCGAATTTAAAGTTCGGATTGAGATGAAGCAAATTGGGGTGCGTCAGGAAGCATCACGATTGGGTGGAATTGGTTCGTGTGGTAGAGAATTATGCTGTTCAACCTGGTTAACTGATTTCAGATCGGTTTCAACAGCCTCAGCTCGTTATCAGCAATTATCCTTAAATCCTCAGAAATTAGCCGGACAATGTGGTAAATTAAAATGTTGCCTCAATTTTGAGTTGGATTCATATTTGGATGCACTAAAAGCTTTTCCTTCGGCTGATGTTAAATTAAAAACTAAAAAGGGAATTGCTTATCATGTTAAAACAGACGTGTTTAAGCGACAAATGTGGTATATTCAGGAAGAAAAAGATAATCCTGTTTCTGGAGGATTTATCCCACTTACTCCCGAGCGTGTAAAGGAGATTATTGAGCTAAACAAGCAAAACAAAAAGCCCGAAGATCTCAAGGATTACATGGTGGACATTGATATTGAGGAACCAGATTACACCAATGTGGTGGGTCAGGATAGCCTTAACCGCTTTGAGCACGTTTTTAAGAGGAAGAAGAAAAAGAAGAAGAAAAAAGGTAATTCACAAAACCAGCAAAAGACGGAGGCAAAAGACCAACAGCCAAAGTCAAACAAGCAAGGGAATAACAGCCCTAAAAACAGAAAGAAAAATAATAACAACAATAACCGCCAACAAAATAAAAAACAGCAGGGGAATCAAAAGAAAACCCAGGCAAAAAATCAAAATGGCGGTAACCAAAACAAGAAAAAGAGTTCTGGAAAGCAGGGAGGTAATCAGGGAAAACAGAATAATTCCCGACCGAGAAAGCCTAAAAATACCAAAGGCGGTTCTCAACCAAAACCGAAAAACAAAGAATGAAATCAATACTAAAATCAATTGGGATTTTCATCTTCGCTCTGTTCAGCTTGACAGCTTGTGATTCTGGTGTGTTGTACGAAGAAAATCTGGCTTGTGAAGATAATGTCTGGAAATATGAGGATATCAAACAGTTTGAATTTGATGTAACAGATACCCTTTCACCGGTAAACTTGTTCATCAACATGCGAACAACGACAGATTATCCATACAGTAATATTTACATGTTCCTTTACAGCACTTATCCGGGTGATGAAGAACGAAAAGATACATTGGAATTCAAATTAGCCGAAACGGACGGAAAATGGTTAGGAGAGAATTCGGGAACAGTAGTTGAATTTCAGGGAATGATTTCGACCGGGGGTAGATTTGCCCGGGCTGGAACTTATATTTTTAAGTTACAACATGGAATGAGAGAGAATGATTTGGCGGAGATTATTGACGTAGGATTCAAAGTCGAATTAATGGAACAATAATGGAAAAACTGCATTTCCACTCTTTTGATGCCTTTCGGTTTTTCGCATTCTTCAAGGTTTTTATTTTCCACGCTTCGGCGGTGGTCATAGCTTCTGAAGGATCAACGATGCAATGGGTAAAAGATCACATTGCGCATGGAGGTGGAATTGGAGTTAGTTTTTTCTTTGTTTTGAGTGGTTTTTTAATCACTTACATTCTTACCCATGATAAAATCAAACACGGAAATATAAAGGTGAAGAAGTTCTTCGTGAGAAGGGCTTTTAGAATTTGGCCGCTCTTTTATGCAATGGTCATCATCGCTTTTATCATTCCGCCGGATTTTGCTACGAAAATCGGATATTACATGAACTGGGGAGGTTACGATCCCGACTGGCGATTTTCATTTACCTTTTTAGAGAATTATAAGATGATTATCATGGACAATGTTCCGCGTACAACGCCATTGTCCGTTTTTTGGTCTTTGTGTATCGAAGAGCACTTTTACATTGTGTGGATGATCGTTTTTTTCTTCTTAAAACGAAAGTGGATTCCTTACTATTTAGGAACAACTATCGTACTGGCGATTTTAGCCCGAATTTTTGAACAGCAGATTTACGGTACAGAGTTAATAGGAACCAATGATTTATTGACCAATGCCGATTACTTTGCTATTTCAGGATTAATTGGTTATTTCACGGCAGTGAATTATAAAAAGGTAGAGAGTTTTGTGCTTCGAATTCCACTGGCGCTTCGGGTAGGTTATGTATTGGCACTTTGCGGTGTTTTGTTATATCAAAAGGCCATTTTTTCATACCACAATTGGTTCATGGATCACTTTAAGTACACGATTTTCTCCATGATGTTCGCTTTCTTAATTCTAATCTTCATACCGCAAGGTAGTCGACTAAGAATTGGAGATAATAATATGCTAACGCGTTTAGGAAAAATTAGCTACGGCCTTTATGTCTACCATATTATTTGGATTCATGTGGTATATCAATTCTTTATCGACTACAGTGTTCCAATCGACAATTGGAGAGCATACCTCTTATTCTTGTTTACAACCTTTGTAGGAACAGTCGTGACCAGTGTGTTGTCCTGGAGATACTTTGAAAAACCTTTACTGAAGTATCGGGAAAAAATCTTCCCTTCTAACTCATAAGAGTTCGTCTAAGCTTTTGTTTTCGTTAAAATAGTTGATAGCATCCTGAGTGGAGCAATCAAAATAATTATCCAACATCCAATCGGCTAAATAATTACGATATTCTATCTTACTTACTTTAGGAAGGTAAATGAACCCTTTGCCTTTCTTTTTGTGTTTAACAAAGCCTTTTTTCTCTAAAATCCGAATAATGGTTGAGGTAGTATTATAGGCTGGTTTTGGAAAAGGATAGAAATTAATTATCTCCTGAACAGTGGCTTGTTGCAAGCCCCATAAACGCAGCATTACCTGCTCCTCTGCCGGAGTTAATCGTTTCATTGGTGTCATAACTAATTTCGTAGGTTAAAGGTAGGTAAGAATGTTTAAAATCCCAAAATTCGTTTTCTGCAAACGGTGCTTCTGTATGTATCTATTTCTTCGGAATATCCTTTTTTTGCCAAACGATTAAGTAAGGCAGTTCCTGAGTTACGGAACTTATAATCCAATTCCGGCTCAAAAATAGGGATGATTGCCAAGAATTTAAAGTCGGCCTTGTCGTAAGAAGAATCTAATTCTTCTGAGAGTTTAAAAGGTTTGGACAAGATAAAATGGTTGGCTTCAAAACCTCCCACAATATTTTGGGGCGGATTTCCTGCTGGAATGGTATCTCCCGGACCAAACCAGGTCTTATTTTTTTGTGGGACCTGTGCAATGCGATTTAGCCAATGAACGGGCCATTTCACCTTGGTTGGATCGATATAAGTTGGCAATAAGCAGTAGAGTTCAACCTTGTTATAATCTTTTTGATTTTCAGAAGGTTTTTGTTCATAAATCGACATTCCATCAGTAAAAATCAGTTGATGTTCACCTGAAACTAAATGATAAATCCCAAAATCAAAATCGGAATTTTCAAAAAGCAATGAAATTTCAGCTTGCGGAAAAACAGTAGATAAAAACGCTTTTGCCATGGTCCGAACATAAAAAAAATCCGTCAAAGCATCACGGCTCTGACGGACTTAAGTAATAAATTTATTGAGTGCTATTGTACAATCACAGTAGCTTCAGTTGTCTCTTCTTCGGCAATTTGGATAATTCCTTCTCCAACTTTAACAGTATCACCTTCTCCAAGTCTCACTTCAATATCTAAAACTGCAAATCCAGCAGACCCTAAATTAAAATGATCTGTATAGTCGAAAGTTGCAGTACCATCAATTTCGGTATACATAGTATCGTCAATTACAATTGCTCCGTGCGATGTTAAAGTTGGTGTTGGATACAAACGTACCATTGCTCCAGGAACTGGAGTTGATCCTGTATCCAATACCGTTACGATAGCAACCGTATTTCCTTTTTTTCTACAAGATGATAAAGTGGCAACCGAAATCAAAAGGCCCGCCATAATTACCATCCCTAATTTTGTCATGAACTTATCCATATGCTCGTTTTTTTCGTCGTCTAAAAGACGAGAACCCAGCAAAAATACGACTTTTTTGCATAAAAGGTTTCCCATCGTGTTTTTATATACGTGATTCTGACAAAACAGTTGTCTGAATTTATAGTTGTATGAAAAACAATCCCTTCTCCCTGAGGGGTCTGGTATATTTCTAAACAATTGAAAACTTGAAAAGTTACACCCCTGGCTATTAATGGTTAAGTATGAACTATAAAAGGATTATACGATTTAAGAAAAATTAAGGCTACCCAAAGGTTTTGAGCAATGAAAACAGAAAGGTATTCCACATAATTTTTGTAATTTCGTTTCGCGCTAAATGTGCGATAATTGTTAGGATTGAACGCCACAAACAAAAAGAAATAAGTGTCAACAGAGCTCATTAATAGAATTGATCAGATAAAAGCCAAGCTGGAGGCAGCTGCCGTGGCTACTGCTGAGGAATTAGAAACTTTTCGTATAAAGTTTATTGGATCTAAAAACCAAATTAAAGATTTGTATCAGGAACTAAAATCAGTTCCAAATGATCAAAAAAAGGACTTCGGTCAAAAAATCAATGCTTTAAAACAAGCAGCCGAAGAAAAATTCAACGGTTTAAAAGCATCATTAGGTGGAGGAGACGGAAAAACTGGTTCAAATTCGGCCATCGATAAAAGTCGTCCTGCTGAGGAAATTGCTTTTGGGTCAAGACACCCATTAGCTATGGTTCGAAAAGAAATCATTGAAATTTTTGGTCGAATTGGATTTTCGGTTTCGGAAGGACCGGAGATTGAGGATGATTGGCACAACTTTTCTGCTTTGAACTTTCCGCCTGAGCATCCTGCCCGTGATATGCAGGATACCTTTTTTATTCAAAAGGCAGGTGAGGATGAAGATAGGACGAAGGAAATGGCGCTCAGAACACACACTTCGTCTGTTCAGGTGAGAGTGATGGAGGGTGAAAAACCACCTATTCGAACCATTTCTCCTGGCCGGGTTTATCGTAACGAGGCCATTTCGGCAAGAGCACATTGCTTCTTTCATCAGGTTGAAGGATTGTACATTGATAAGGATGTTTCTTTTGCAGATTTGAAACAAACACTGCTTTACTTTGCGCAAGAGATGTTTGGGGAAAAAGCGCAAATTAGATTACGACCTTCTTATTTCCCGTTTACCGAACCTTCGGCTGAAGTGGATGTTTCTTGTACCATTTGTAATTCGAAAGGATGTAATGTGTGTAAGTACACAGGTTGGTTGGAGATTTTGGGCTGCGGAATGGTAGATCCAAACGTCTTGGAATCGGCCAATATCGATCCAAACGAATATTCGGGATTTGCTTTTGGAATGGGAATTGAACGAATTGCACAGTTAAAATTCAGGGTTAGTGATTTAAGAATGTACTCTGAAAATGATATACGTTTTTTACAACAATTTAAATCAACATTTTAAATATGGGATGGTTTTCATTTGGAAATAAAGAGGGGGATTCAGAAAAACTAAACTGGATTAAACTCAATGAAGTGAGTCAGCTGGATGAGATAGAAAAACGCTCAAATGAACAGCCGGTAATTATTTTTAAACACAGTACACGTTGCTCAATTTCTGCAATGGCCTTAAACAGGGTAGAAACGAATTGGCAAATTAATCCTGAAGAGGCAGATGTGTATTTTTTAGATTTGTTGGCTTATCGCCCCATTTCTAATGAGATTGAAAGTAAGTTTGGTGTTGAACATCAATCGCCACAGGTTTTGGTGATTAAAGATGGACAGTGCACCTATTCAGCTTCACACAATCAAATTGATCCCCGAACCTTAAAAAAACAACTATGATCAAAGCAGTTATCATTGACGACATTCCAGAAGCCATTCAGGTACTTAAGTCGGACCTGGAGAACTATTGCGTAAATATTGAAGTAGTTGGATCGGCAGGAGGTGTTGTAAGTGGTGCTAAGGTCATTAAAGAACTAAATCCGGATTTGGTGTTTTTAGATATCCAAATGCAGGACGGAACGGGATTTGATTTACTTGAAATTCTACCTCAAACTAATTTCAAACTCATTTTTACCACGGCTTCTGATGAGTATGCTGTAAAGGCATTTAAATTCTCTGCAGTTGATTACCTTTTAAAGCCTATTGATCCTGATGAATTAATGGATGCGGTTTCGCGGGTAGAGGATCAGGATAAACCGGCAGACAGAATTGAGTTGTTAAAAGAGAATTTTAATCAGCCAAAGCGAATTGCACTTAATACTTTAGAGAAAATTCACATTGTTAATGTTGAAGAAATTCTGCGTTGTGAGTCAAACATCAATTATACGATGTTCTATTTTACAGATGGAACGAAACTTTTAGTTACAAAGACGCTAAAGGAGTTTGACAAGTTGTTGTCAGACCATCACTTTATAAGAGTTCATCAATCGCATCTCATCAATACTCGATTTATTAAGGAATTCACTAAGTCAGATGGTTATATTGTGATGAAAGACGGAACGACAGTTCCGGTTTCAACGCGTAAAAAGCAAGTATTAATGGACATGATCTCTAAATTCTGATGAAAGCACTTACCTTACTATTCTTATTGGTTTCTTTGGGCACTTTTGCTCAACGAAAAGAGTTTTTTAAAATTGATGATGCCGAAATTAAGGAAGGGGCTATCCATCGTACCAAGTTAGACAATAGCTACGGTGACTCTTCGGCAGAAGATTACTTTAAAAAGAACAAAAGTGAGTTTGAAGTGATTCTGCACTTTTTTGAAATTCACCCCAATTTGCAGGTAGAAATAGGTGTTTATGACAATTCTTCCTCCAAACAAAAGAAAAACATCAAGTTTTCACAAGAGATGGCCCAATTTATTGTGGACATTTTAATTTCTAAAGGAGTCAAAGAGGAGCAAGTAGTTGCTAAAGGATATGGAGATGTGGACAAACTAGTTCCAGATGAGAAATTAGATCGTTTACCAGACGATCAACGTGAAAGAGCAAAACAAAAAAATAATCGGGTTGAACTCAAAGCCCTGAAGGTTATTGAATTATGACAAACAAATCTCTTTTAACCATAAAACGTTACGGATTCATTATTCCGGTCCTTTTTCTATTCTTCCAATCTTGTAAAGGAGAAGGTGAAAATGAAGGGGGCGGTGAAATTATTTATCCTGAGCATCATCAGGTTCCGGCTCGAATTGTTTCTCCGGCAAATGGAGATCAGTTTGATTTTGGCGATGAAATAACCGTTGAAATTGAGGTAAAAGAACCAGAGAAGGTTAAGGACATGAAGTTATTGGTTAACGGAGAAGTGTTTGCTGATGATTTAAAGGCAGAATCGCAAAACATTACCTTTAAAACGGATATAGGAAGAGTAGGAGAAATGAAATTTTTCTTATCCTATGTGGGTGATGATGGTCAGGAGCATGGAGACAATCGTGAAGTTGTAATTTTCTCGGATTTGGTCCCGGCTTTAAAGACCGTAAACATCGTAGAGGAACTTCCGCATAATCGAGATTCCTATACACAAGGCTTAGAATTTTATCAAGGCAAATTGTTTGAAGGAACTGGTCAATGGGGACTTTCTCATTTACAGGAAGTAGGTGTAAACAATGGTGAGATTTTAAGACAATATGCCATTCCAAGTAACCAGTTTGGTGAAGGAATTACGATTTTAAATGACACCATTTATCAGTTAACGTATAAGGCCAGTACTTGCTATTATTATGACATGGATTTTAATCTCCTGGGTCAGTTTAATTATGAAGGCGAAGGTTGGGGATTGTGTAATGATGGTAAGAGTTTAATCATGAGTAATGGTTCGCACATTCTAAGTTGGCGAAATCCAAAAACCTTTGCTGTTGAAAAGACTTTGGAGGTTTATGATGATCAAAGAGGAATGATTAATTTGAATGAGCTGGAGGTAGTGAACGGAAATCTATTGGCGAATGTGTATACCGAAAAGTACATTGTAGAAATTGATACCCTCAGTGGAAAGGTGCTAACTAAGATTGATTGTAGTGATTTGGTTCGCAAAAAACCGTTAGGATCGGATGTTTTAAACGGAATCGCATTGAATCCTCAGAACAATAAACTTTATTTAACCGGGAAACTTTGGGATAAGTTGTACCAGGTAACAATCGAATAGTGGGAAAACTAATTGTCGTTCCAACTCCCATTGGGAATTTAGAAGATATTACCATGCGGGCTTTGAGGGTCCTCAAGGAAGCGAATGCTGTCTTGGCAGAAGATACACGCACAACCAAAAACCTCTTGCAGCACTACGAAATTGAGAATAAACTCATTTCCTATCACCAAAACAACGAGCATAAAATTGTTGATCGTTTGGTACAGGAGATTCAGAGCGGAATGACTTATGCTTTGGTCTCTGATGCTGGTACACCAGCGATTTCTGATCCAGGTTTTTTGTTGGTAAGAGCATGTATTCGAGAAGAGATAGAAGTAGAATGTCTCCCAGGTGCAACGGCCTTCGTTCCAGCTTTAGTGAGTTCCGGTTTTCCTTGTGAAAAATTCGTGTACGAGGGTTTTTTACCGCATAAAAAAGGCCGTCAAACCCGAATTCAGCGAATTGCTGAAGAAGAACGAACAGTTGTTTTATACGAATCGCCACATCGTATCATGAAAGCCCTCCAACAATTCAAAGAATTTTTTGAAGCTGATCGTCAAATAGCTGTTTGCAGGGAGATTTCTAAGAAATTCGAGGAAATTGTACGTGGATCTGCTGATGAGTTAATTGAACACTTTGAAAACAATCCTATCAAGGGAGAATTTGTGGTCGTTGTTGAAGGAAAGAAATCAAAATAATTGTCTTGAAAGCTAAATTGCAAATCATCCAATTTTTAAGTCTGGCTGTTATTGGTCTCTTGGCCTCGTGCTCCACTCCAACTGAAGATGGTGAGGGACAAGAAGGGTTTGTAGATTCTCTTAAATCTGATGGACCGAAGGAAACAGTGACATTCGAAGGTCTGTTAGATTCACAATTGTTAAGCGGTGCCATTTTGATTTATGATCAACAAAATGACGAGTGGTTTTCTAACGATTTTGAAAGAGCCAAAGAGGGTCGTTTACCCGCTTCAACCTTTAAAATACCTAATTCTTTAGTTTGTTTGGAAAATGGTGTGGTTGAGAACGATAGTGGCATGATTTATTGGGGTGGAGAACCACGCAGAATGGAGGTTTGGGAACAGGACATGACCTTTCGTGAAGCCTTTCAGTTTTCTTGCCTTCCATGCTATCAGGAACTGGCCGTTGAGGTCGGTGAAGATCGGATGAGAGAAACATTGGAGCTAATGGAATATCCAAGGATGGTATTTGACAGTACATCACTCAACTTGTTTTGGGTAGATGGTGAATCGCGTATCAACAATTATGAGCAAATCAACTTTATCCAGCGCCTTCAACAACGAAAACTTCCTTTAAAAGAAAGTACTTATGATTCATTTAATCGCATGTTTGTTATTGAAGAAAGTACGGATTATACACTATATGGCAAAACAGGTTGGTCGATTCAAAACAATCAAAACAATGGTTGGTTTGTTGGATATGTAGCGAAGAAAGAAGGAAACTACTTTTTTGCGACGAACGTTGATCCCATGCCTGAATTTGAGATGGAGAACTTTGGCAGAATACGTAAAGAGGTAAGTTTGCAAGCCTTGAAAGAACTGAAAATATTGTAAGCATGAAAGCAATTCATCTGGTAAAAAAGGGAAATGCCCGACAGGCATTTGAGATGAGAGAGGTTCAAAAACCTCACCCAAAAAAAGGGGAGGTATTGATTAAGGTGGAATGCTTTGGTTTGAATTATGCGGATGTAATGGCCCGAAATGGGCTCTATCGGGAAGCCCCACCAATGCCTTCCGTACTAGGCTACGAAGTTGTAGGAACTATTGAGCAAGTAGGTGAGGGTGGAGATCAAAACATAGTCGGAAAACGCGTTGTGGCTTTTACCCGATTTGGAGGTTATGCTGAGTATGCGGTAACCACTGAACTGGGAGTAAGCGAGATAGGGGATATGGATGCTGGAGTTGCGGCTTGTATTGCGACGCAGTTCGTAACAGCTTATTATATGGCCTATGAATGCCTCAATATTTTTGAAAAAGATAAAATATTGATTCACGCCGGAGCAGGTGGTGTAGGAACTGCACTCATTCAATTGTGCAAACTAAAAGGAGCAGAGGTTTTTGCTACGGCAGGCAGCGATGAAAAATTGGCTTACATCAAAAAACAAGGTGCAGATCATGCCATTAATTACCGCCAAAACGACTATGCTATTGAAATGCAAAAGGTAATGGGCAGCGATCGTTTAGAAGCAACTTTTAATCCAATTGCGGGCTCTACTTTCAAAAAGGATATGAGTCTTATTGGCTCAGGTGGAAAAGTGGTTCTGTTTGGCGGTTCTGAACGATCGGGAAAGAAGTGGGGAATTTTATCTACTCTGAACTTTGTTCGTAAAATGGGATTGATGATTCCAATTGGTTTAATGATGCGTTCAAAATCTGTTTTAGGGGTTAACATGTTGAAGATTGGTGATAATAAACCATTGGTTTTAAACAGATGTTTAAGCGAGGTAGTTAAAATGGTCAAAGAAGGTCAACTTAATCCGCATGTGGGAGCTCGTTTTTCGGCAGATCAAATTGCCGAGGCCCATGAGCTTTTAGAAAATCGAAGTTCGATAGGTAAGGTGGTGGTTTATTGGGAAGAGGTAGGAATTTAGCTCCTAATCAATTAAATTGGGGTGACGTTTGTCGAATTAAATGATACCCAATGCTTAAGAAAATCGTCTTTCTCTTTTTTGTTGTTATTCTGTTTGTTCCTCCTTCACAGGCTCAAATTTATATGGGAGTTCATTCCGGAATGAGTGGTACAACTATTCATCTGATAGAGGATGGTACATTAAATCATCGGCGTTATTATGCTGATCCTTATGCATTGACTTATGGGATGAATGCTAAGTACAGAATGGCCAATGGGCGATTTGGATTCGGATTTAGATTTGATATGGTTGAAAGTAATGGTGATGTCAATTATTCATCTTACAATAAGGTCGACACCTATACGGGTTCCGAATTAACTTATAAAAGGCACATCGGACAAATCGTAATCCCTCATGAATTTATCATCAACAAAAATAAGCATGATCGTTATAACCTTTCTTTAAACCTGGGACCCTATTGGGCCTGGAGAATAAAATCTCGTTCTTATGGAATAGAATATAGAACCATAGCCATTTTAAATGATGAGGGTGTTTATGTTTTTCCACGTGAAGAATGGGAGGTTGACAGATCCTCTCGAGGGAAAATTGCTGATGGTTATTTGGGATTAAGCGGTGGAATTGATTTTGATTTTCACTGTTTTTCAAATGTTTATTTAACGACATCAATCAATTTTCGGCAAGATTTTAGAAGGCAGGGTTACTACAACCGCCATTTCCTTGGAACAATAGGACTCTTTTATCGTTTTGATTTTGAGGGGAAAGAAAATAGTTAGTCCTTTGTTCTTTCCTAATACGAAAACAACTCATCTTATCAATGGCAAGGTTGTTGCTTTTTAGGAGAGCAGTAAAGCCCTTGATAAAAGTAGATTAGGAGATATTTCTTATCTTTCGATTCTACAATTTCTGCTTTACATTGAACGAAATGGATCAAAAATGAAAAAAGCATTACTCCTTTTACTGTCAATTGGCAGCTTAACCCTTTCCGCCCAAAATATTTCAGACAATAAAGTCAATTTTAAGTACATTCAATTACCTAGTCATCCGGTTGATCCTGCGTTTTCAACTTATCAAGTTATATTAAACCGCTCCTACGAGTTGGCCAATGAGGATAGTCTTAACGTTTTTGCGCTGCATCAGGATGCGGCGAATATTGACTATTGGGCCCAACTGGCTTCCTGGAGAGAACAAAAGAAAGTCATTGATAGGCACTATTTAAACGAATTGGCTGCCTGGGAAAAGGCATCGTATACTGGAGGAGCAACAACAAAACCGCAAAGGCAACCTTATCCACCGCAGCCAGTGATGGAAGAGGTAGAGGAACCTCTTTTACATGATGATTTAGCGGATGCTTATGTGGGAAGTAAAGTAAATGTTCATGGGTTTACAGTTGGAGCTGGTGGTGTTGTTATTACTATTGATATGGGCCCCATCAGTGAAATGAAAATCACAAAGAAAAGGAGTGGATCGGGTGCTTCGACCAAATATGAGTATCAATGCACCTACAAGCTAGTGTCCACCTTAAAAGTTGATTGCCCAAGTCGAGGAACTGTTTACAACACTATGCTTGGAAATTCAACCAAAACCCATAAAATGAAATCATACAGCAGTCAATATGAATTTGATTTGTGGTGGTTGGATAATAAACAGACTTTTTGGACTGAATTGCAAACTAAAGCGCGCAATTCTATGTTGGGAGAAATCAATATAACCCTCAATAATACAATTGGCTTTCCAGAGAAAACGCGTTCTACTGAGGTTTATTCAGTTAAGAAATTCAAAGATCATTCGTATACCGACCTAACAGAAGCTTATACAATAGCCAAACAGGGATATGTTCAAATTAAAGATGATCGCAATCGTAGCGGGGCAGCGGATAAATTACAGGATGCCATTTCAGCCTGGGAGGCAGTCTTGAGTGAGAGTAATCCTTCGGATAAAAATTCCCGAATTAACCAAAAGGTGACGGCAATGATTTATTATAACCTGGCAGAGGCTTATCTTTGGACGTCTGATTTTGATAAAGCAGAACAGTATATTGACAAGGCCATTAATGGTGGGTCAATGAAGTTTAAGAATGCGGCAAAAGGCTTACAAGCTTTTTTGAAAGAACGTAAAAAACGATGGCAGGCAAATTATTAAAACCTTGTTAAACAAATCAAAGAAACCCCACTGGATGGTAAAGCTGGTTTTCGGACTAGCTTTGTTATTTTTTATTCTTTGGAAAATTGGGCAAGAGCCCGTTCTGGATCAACTCAACGAACTTCAACTCACAAAAAATGGAGCATGGTTTATTGCGCTTGTGGTATTCCTCATGACGCTTAATTGGTGGCTGGAGATTTTGAAGTGGAAAATACTCATGAAAAGCACGCAGGAGTTGAGTTGGAAACAAGCTTCTCTTTCTGTATTAGCAGGAATTAGTACCGGATTGGTGACCCCTAACCGAATAGGAAATTTTATTGGCCGAAGCATTTATGCAAAACAGGAAGTAAAGACCAAGGCCGTTTTATTGACATTTCATGCAAATTTGGCACAGTTTTGCGCAACAATTCTGTTTGGAATTGTAGGTTTACTATGGTTGGGGATTGATCGTTTGGAATTAGCTCCAGAACTTTACCTTCCATTGGTGCTGGGATTAGCTTTTGTGGGACTGTGGATCTACTTTAAGCCCATTTTACTCAATTTTTATCCACTTAATAAGTTGTATTCAAATGCCATCAAAGATGGAATTAAGAATGTCAATGAGTCGCCATTTAGTTTGAAGTTATTGGTTCTTTTTCTCAGCTTGCTGAGGTATGCCGTTTTTCTAACACAATATGTCTTACTTCTATTAGCTTTTGGAGCCGATCTTTCATTGCTTTCGCTAATGGCCTCCATCGCTCTTGTCTTTTTATTTAGTACCTTATTCCCTTCAATTCTCTTCGGTAAACTCTTTGTTAGGGAGGCTTCGGCTTTATTTGTTTTGTCAGAAATGGGAGTTGATGCCACCGTAATTTTAATAACTGCCTTTTTGTTGTGGTTGATTAACTTGGCGCTCCCGGCTTTAAGTGGAGTTGGAATATTGATGGGTAAAAAATGATTTGGAATGCACTAATCATACTGTTTTCTGTTCAGTTGCTAATTGCACTGGTTTTAATGGTCGGATATGGTAAAACCAAGAAACGAAAAGGTCCGGTATTAGGAAATGCTTCTGGCCTGACCGTAATTATTCCATTTCGCAATGAGGAAGATCGAATCTTGCCTTTAATTGAATCAATTAACAAGGCCCACATTCCGGATAATGTTGAGTTTATTTTTGTGGATGATCATTCAACAGATCGCACAGTAGCCACGTTTACCTCAGTCATGCGAATTCCATTTGAGTTGGTTAGAAATGATGGGCAGGGTAAAAAATCAGCTATTCAAACTGCAGTTAGATTGGCGACTCATCAAAAGATATTAACCTTGGATGCAGATGTTCGTTTCGCTCCTACTTTTATCATTGAAGCACAGTTTTCCATACAGCATGATCTGGTGATTTTTCCAATTCGGATGAATGGCCGTCGTCTCATTCAGCATTTAGGAAGTTTTGAGTTTTCCTTTTTACAATTGGTGACCTTTGGTTTAGCTTCTTATGGTAATCCTGTTTTGTGTAACGGAGCTAATTTGGGTTTTAACCGTTATGCTTTTTTGGAGGTCGACCAAGAACGAAAAGATTATCAAATTGCTTCTGGAGATGATATTTTTCTATTAAATGCTATGAAAGAACAGGGAAGGTCAATTGGTGCTTATGCGCTTAGTGATTTGATAGTGGATACTAATGCTCCAGAAACGATTGGGGATTTAATCCGGCAACGAAAACGTTGGTTTGGGAAAATGACAAAAATGATTGATTTTTACGCCTTTTTTGGTGTTTTTCTGTTGATTTTATCTCAAATTGGACTAATAACAGCCCTTTTTTGTGTAAAATTTAGTTTGTGGTTTTTATTACCCATAGGCATCAAGTTCTTCTCGGAATGGATTATAGATTTATACACTTTTAGAAAGTTCAAACCATTGCGGTTTTTAACACTCATCATCCATCAAATTTGGTATCCAATTTATCTTTTGCTCTTATTAATTCCTTCTGGAAAAGAAAAACGCTGGAGTGTTCAATCTGGTTTAAAAGAGGAGTAATCCTACAAGAAAAATAAATCCGCCTGCTAAAAAGAGAAGCAAGGTATAAGGCAAAATTTCTTTGGCTTTTAAACCTGTAATTCCCAAAAGTGGAAGAGCCCAAAAAGGCTGAATCATATTGGTGAGCTGATCGCCATATGAAAGGGCCATGATTGATTTAGAAAAAGAAACACCCAATTCCTGGGCTGAGGCGATAATGATGGGACCCTGAACGGCCCATTGTCCTCCCCCACTGGGGACAAAAACATTTACTAACCCAGCTGAAAAGAAGGTGTAAATGGGAAAAGAATTTTGGGAAGAAACCGAAACAAAGAAGTCAGAAATTTCATTGATTAGACCAGAACCAATCATAAGCCCTAAAATTCCAAAATAAAGCGGGAACTGCAACAATATTCCGGTTGCACCACTAATGGCCTCTCCAGCGGCTTTAATAAAGTTAGAAATGCTTAAATGAAAGGCTATTCCTAATCCCAATAAGCTAAAGTTGATGAAATTGGGGGTGAGGAAACCTAAACTTAGCTTTTCCGGCAGAATAACGGCTTTATAAAAAGCATAACAGAGAATTAAAATCCCCACCAAAATGGCTAAGAATTTTGAGTGATCTAATTTCTCGGCACCTTCAGGTTTTAGCTGCTCATCTTCATTTTTTAAGACAGATGGAGTTGGAAGAATACCTTGTGACTGTTTTCGCTTTCCAAAATAAAACATCATAAGTGGAACCAGAATCAGTAGCATAAGGCTAATCGTAATATTCATGCCCGAAAATATGGTTTGAGACATGTCTATACTATCTGGTATAGTTGCCAAATCAACACCTTCAACATCCGCAAGAATTTTCTTTAGATTACCATTTTCTGCTGCTTTTATGGGCGCGGAACCTGAGATTCCGCCGTGCCAAACCATTAGTCCCGAATAAGCTGCTGCTCCAATGAGGGGATAATTTAACGAGCGGTTTTCACGATTGAATTTTTCGCCCACCTTTCTGGCCAGTATAGCTCCAAAAATAAGACCCAATCCCCAATTGAATAAACTCACCAACATGGTAGAAAGAGTAACAATAAGTGCCGTATTGGCTGTATTGGTGCAAGGTTGAGTCAATCGATCAATAAGAAAAGCAACAGGTTTTGACAAAGCCAGGATATGCCCCAAAATGAGCATGAGCATCATTTGGAAAGCAAAATACAATCCACCTTTTCCTTCTAGCCATAGTGCTTCTTCCCACTTTCCGGCAAGAGTTAGGGTGTACTCACCATAACCAGCATCAATGGGTTTGGTAAAAATTAAAGCCAAAACAAAGGTTAGGGCGGTAAGCAATAAGGCAATTGTAAAGGGAGAAGGTAAAAGCTTTTTATAAGTATTGGCAAATCGATCAACAAATGACATAGCTTATCGGCTTAGGATTTTAATCATGAAAGAAACAAGTTCCTCAACATTTTGGCGAACCTCTTCGGAGATAATTTCTCCTCGGAAACTATACGTTAATTCTCCGTCTTTACATTCCAATTGGCCCTTGAAGATAGAGCCAATTCGGTTGAGTTCATTTAAAATATCATGATTAATCAATTCTCTAAAAGCTTCTTCATTATTAGATTTAAAGAGGTATTCCCGATCAAGTTGATGGTCATTAAACTCAATATCTTTAAAACCAACAGCCCGCCATATTAAACTAATGAAGTTCTCCTTTCCAATTAAAAACTCAAAGTCAAAATGGGCAGGTAGTGTTATATGGGTATAACAAACAGAATTCCGATAAGAACGTTTAACTTGTTCCTTTACCTCAACATCTGTTCCTTCAAAACTCCCTTTTAAGGAATATACTTTGGGGCCAAAGGCGCCTGAGTTTTGCTTATAAAGATCGAACTTATACTGCTCTTTTAAATATCCGAAGTGAATGTCCTTTTTAGCATATTTTTTTCGACGTACTCCAAGAACAAATAGTAATACAACCAAAAAAACGGCAAGAATAACAAAGGGGACAAGCATGTATCAAATATACATGAAAAAATGAATGCTTATCCCTCAGCAATTTAGGACTTTACTAGCTCTGCGTAAAAGGTAATGGTAACGATATTTCCAACACCTCCTTCTTCTTGCATTCCGTATTGAGTACGGTCAAATTCAAATCCCCCTTCAAAGGCCTCAAAGTTCTCTCCGGCATCATTGGTTCCTCCTCCTAAGTGTTTAAAAGGAAAAGCCAAGTTGTTGGTTTCTCCCACTAAGGTTAAATCTCCTTGTGCGGTATATTCATTGTTTTCGTAGGTAATTCGATTGGCCATATATTTCATGGTTGGGTGAGCTGATTCATTAAAGAAATCAACATCCATCAAATGTTCATCACGTGTGCTATTTTCCGTATTGATTGAGCTTACTTGAAAGACAATTTCCAAAGCTGAGTTTTCAAAGTTATCATCAATATTAAAGTCAACGGTAAACTGCTCAAAGGCTCCTTTGGTATTCTTTAAGCCATCAATTTCAAAAATAACCTCTGCATTCCCTTTTTCAGAATTTACGGCATAAAGTCCTTCCAATTGGTCAATAGAAGGAGGGAGGTCTTCTGCACTTCCTGTTGTATCTACTGTAGTGGTTAAAGCACTTTTTTCAAGGTCACTTTCATATTCTCCCGAAAGGGCGAAATAATAAACTCCTGCTCCAATTGCCGCTAAAACAACTACTCCAATTATGATCTTTTTCATATTCTTTCTTTTTCTAGGTACAAAGATGACAAATATTGATCAGCAGAATCTTAAACTGGATTAAGAAATCAGGAAAAAACGGAAACAAGAAAATAATTACTTATACCCTTTTCTGACTGCATATTTGATGAGTCCTGCAGTATTTTTAACCCCCAACTTTTTTAGGATGTTAAGGCGATGAGCATCTACAGTTCGTTTACTCACTCCCAGTTCAATTCCAATTTCAGCATTGGTGTTTTCACGAAAAATCAGGGTTAAGATTTGCCGCTCTCGACGGGTGAGGTTGATATCCTCTACTTCTCCTTTAGAATTGGGGTTTTCTAAATCTTCCACACCAGCCTCAATAAGTTTTAAAGCTACCTGATTACTGAAAAAGCGTTTGCCTTCTGAGACGGCTTTTATCGCTTTTATCAATCGTTCTACACCAGTGTCTTTTAATACATAGCCTAAGGCGCCAGAATTAAGCATTCCGTTGACACGTTCCATGTCACCGTACATGGAAATAGCCAGAATTTTGCTTTCGGGCTTTTCAATCATGATTTTACTAGTGGCTTTGATTCCGTTTACTTCAGGCATTTCAACATCCATCAAAATAAGATCATAGTCAAAAGCAATAGCTTTGCTAATTCCTTCTTCACCGCCATAAGCGGTATCTATTCGTTCAATGTAGGTGCTGATTTCTGATTCTGTAAGGATAAACTTGATACCATTACATACCAAGTTATGATCATCGACAATTAATAGCCGGAGATTACTATTCATTTAAATACGTTTGGGTTGACGTAGTCAAAATAAGAAAAAATTATTAGATTATCAATCTTAAAACAGTTAAAATAAAGAAAAAACCCACCCTGTAAAAGAGTGGGTTTTTTATATATCAGGTGTGAGGTATTATCTTAACATAGTAACATGTCCTCTATGGATGTGACGCTTATCAGACATGGTTTCTTTGAACTCTACTTGCCAAACGTAAGTTCCATCTTCAACTAACCCTTGGTTACTGTAAGTTCCATCCCAACCTACAGACGCATCAAAGGATTCAAAAACAACCTCTCCCCAACGGTTAAACAGGGTTAAATGGAAATCGAAAATATCGTAACCTGAGAAGAAAACAGGCTTCCATTCTTCGTTGTATTCATCCCCGTCAGGAGTAAATACATTAGGAACATAAAAAATGATGATGTCTTGTACAACAATAAGCTGTTCTGTATAGTCCGAACATTCACCGCCATTGTTATATGCCGTTAAACCTACAAGGTACTCTCCTGGCGCTTCAGGAAATTCGTGAGTTGGATCTACTTCACCGTTAATTGGCGTTCCATCTCCAAAATTCCACTCATAATAATCAGCATTAAACGAGAGGTTAGTGAATTCTACTTCAGTGTTTTCAATAGTGATGATTTGTGGGTTAAAGCTAAATGAAGCTTCAGGTAATGGTGTCACCGTAATGAAATCTTCTTCAGTGAAATAGTCTGTACAACCAAAGTCAGTAGTTAATGTCAAGGTTACGTCATAAGTTCCAGGCTCTGAAAATTCATGTGGAACAGATCCGCAAGCATTGGCGATTGAACCATCTCCGAAATCCCACTCGCAGAATACCACTGTTGGGTCATCTGAGATATCTGTAAAGTTCACTAAAAGAGGTTCACATCCTAAATCTTTATCCGCAATCATAAATGGCATTGGAAGTGGGTGAACAATAACATTAAACAGCATTGGATCACCAATACAGCCCTCAGCCGAAGTTGGAGTAACCTCAATAGCAGTGGTCATATCTCCATCCGATTCATTTAGTCCGGTAAAAGTTCCAATATCTCCAAATCCGTCCATTCCAAATCCAAGATCATCTCCTCCAATGTTGGTCCATGAATACGAATCATCCGGATAAGAAGAAGAGAAGCTTCCCATATATAAATCGTCCCCTTCACATACTTCCTGATCAGGGAATACATCCATCACAGGTAACGGATATTCATCAATCAAAGCCGATTCATCATCAATCATGGCAAAACATCCGTTGGCATCTGAAATGTTAGACAATTCGTACAAACCTAAATCTGCTTCGGTAATTGTAGTTGGAGGAGCAGCAATAATTAATGAAGGTTCAAATCCTCCGTCCAAGGTATAGTTAACCGTAAATGGCCCTGTACCACCAATAACGTCAACTGACAAGTCTGGTAAAGTTGCTCCTTCACAAATGGTTGTTGATCCTGTTATAACAGCTGTTGGGACATCAAAAATAGTCATGTCCTCATCGTAGGTAACCAAAGCACATCCTGGAACATCAATCGTATTGGTTACGGTATAAGTTCCCGGAGTTGATGCATCTAAGTCAATTTCTCCGGTAACAGGATCAATCACCAATCCCGGAGTGGATGTAAAGATTCCACCACTTCCACCACCTGCAAAGGTTGGAACCGGATCACCAACATTGGCACAAAAATCATCAATAAAGAAATCTGCAATTGGCGAATCGGTTATAACCAAGGTAATGGTTGAAGTTTGAGGACATAAAGATAAAGGTCCTCCTGCGGTAGAATAAGTAATGTCATATGTTCCAATGTCAGACGTGGCCAGGTTGATAGTTCCATTCGCCGGATTGATATCCAATGTTGGCCCTCCACTTACTGTAGCATAAGAGAAAGTACCTCCAGCAATTCCACTAATTGCAGTCGTAGGATTTGGTCCTGTAACACAATGCGTTAATCCCGAAGGATATGTAAAGGAAGCATCATCGAGTGGGTTGATCGTAACATCTAAATTATCAACATTTTGACATCCGTTAATATCAGTTCCCGTAACAGTATAGGTAGCAGTTCCAACCATTGGAATAAAAGGAACGCCATCTGTAACTCCACCACTCCAGGTGTATGAAACTCCACCAGCACCATTTAAGGTAATAGCATCACCTTCACAGGCAATCTGATCCGGTCCGGCAATTATTACCGGTAATGGATTTACGGTTACTGTAATATCATCTGTATTTTGACATCCGTCAGCATCTGTTCCGACCATCGTATAAGTTGTTACTCCAACTCCCGGTGTAAATGGAACTCCATCTGTAACTCCACCCGGCCAGGTGTATGAAACACCTCCCGATCCACTCAGAGTAACTAATTCACCATCACAGACAGTGATATCGGCTCCGGCGTCAATTGGTGGAAGGGCGGTTACAGTAATTACCATATCGTCTGATCCTTCGCATCCATTAGCATCTGTTCCGGTTACAGTATAAGAAGTTACTCCTACAGGTGGTGTAAATGGAACCCCGTCTGTAATTCCACCAGTCCATGTGTAAGAAACAGCTCCAGCCCCTGTAACTGTTACAATTGTTCCTTCACAAATACTAAAGTCGTCCGGAGCAGTAATAATAGGGTTTGGATTTACAGTTACGGTAACATCATCAGTATTTTGACATCCGTTGGCATCCGTTCCAATCACCGTATACGTCGTTGCTCCAACTGATGGGGCAAAAGGGACGCCATCCAAAATGGCTCCTGGCCAGGTGTATGAAACACCTCCTGATCCACTTAATGTAACAAGTGTTCCGTCATCACACATAACTTGGTCTGGACCGGCATCAATAGTTGGTAATGCATTTACAGTGATTTCCATATCATCCGATCCCTGACATCCATTAATATCGGTTCCGGTAACGGTGTATGTATTTACCCCCACTGGAGGTGTGAATGGAACTCCATCGGTAATTCCACCAGTCCATGTATAAGAAACAGCTCCGGTACCCGATACGGTAACCACCGTTCCGTCACAAACCTCAAAATCTGCTGGAGCAGTAATAACAGGATTAGGGTTTACGGTTACTGTAACTACATTTGAAATTTCGTCTCCACAAGAGGTTACAACAGCCTGAAAGAATAAATCATCTCCTAAACCTAAAGGTCCAACAACATATGGACTTGTTGTGGCACCCGGAATATCAGTCCAGGGTCCCGCAGCAGTTGGTCCACTTTGCCATTGAATGGTTCCGGTTTCTCCAGTAAGTGTCAGGGTGGTTGTTTCTCCGTCACAAATAGATAAAGGAGCAATACTTGCAGTTCCGGCTACAGCTGTAGGGGCAGCTGTCACAGTAACCGAAGCAGTAGCTGTTACACATGAAGTGGCATCTGTAGCGGTTACGGTATAAGTTGTTGTTGCGGTAGGAGAAACTGTCACAAATTGCCCAGGTCCACCTCCATTATCCCAACTATAAGTCACTGCACCACATGCTGCAGATGGCGTTGCAGATAAATCTGATGTTCCAGGAAAACAAATCGAAGTCGGATCGGCATCTGCCGTAACTGTCAAAGTCGGTCCGGGAACTGTGAAGTTAAAATCTGCAGACCAGGCTGACCATGGTCCTGCAGCTCCATAACCAGTATATTTTTCTCGTACTCTTAACTTATAATCTCCCGGACAGTAGCCCGAAAGGTCAATAGTTTGAGAGGGATAATTGGATCCATAACCAGATGCAGTTCCACTTGCCGGTGCCGGAAAAGTGGGAACTCCAGTATAAGCTCCAGTTAAGCATGCAATTTCTACTTCATAATGATAAGTACATCCCCAAGAAGTATTACTTGTAACAGTAATAATTAAATCAGTCCCCACTACAGATCCGGGCAAAGTGGGTGGTGAGTAGGGTGTACAGGCCTTAGTGTTTTGATTCGCAAGAAGGGTCAGGAATCCCACTAAAACCAAGGGTTTTAAGTAATTTAACATTTTTACAGGGTTTAGTTAACTTTTGTTCGCGCATCTTTAAGACGTTGAAAATGAGACAGGGTTGCCTTTTTAAGTTTTGCAATAGAAATAATTGGGATTATTGGAATGCTGCAAGAAGAATTTTCTTAATTTCAGCCAACTTTACGCCCACTAAAAACGTATTAAACATATATTTAGGAACTTCCTTTCTACGACTAATTTCATGACACTTAACCAACTGTTCAGAATAATTTTAGTTTGTTTCTGTGCCAATTTTACTTTTGGGCAGGGCTCAGGCTTTACGATAAATCAGGGGCAATTCCATGATCAATTTGGAAATGCATTACCCGATTTGCACTCGCTTTGTAACACCAATAACTTATCTGTTCAACTTTATGATGATCACTTTAGTTATGAAATAAAAGTAGAGGATGAATGGTCGGAGGGTATTCGGAAAGGTGTTTATAAAGATTGGGCCTCTCAAAAGCCATTTCAAGTTCATTACAGTAGGGTTGAATTTTATTTTGGTGGAGAGGCAAATGATATTCAAGTAAACGATCCCCTGAAAACGTACACTAATTATATTAATCCGCTTGGATCTTTTTATGAGGTGTTATCCTATGAAGAAGTGACCTATGTTGATTTGTATGATCAAATTGATTTGGAGTTCATTTCTACTGAAACTGGACCTAAGTACAATTTTGTTCTTAAAGCCGGAGCGGATATTGAAGACATTGAATTGGAAATAAAAGGTGGACAAAAGGTCTTTTTAGCCAATGAGCAATTACATATCGAAACGCAAAATGGTGAATTGGTTGAGGAAATTCCACTGAGTTTTATTCGAACTTTTGATGGCCTTGAGCGAGAAGTAGAAGTGAACTATGTACTTGAAGGGCGAAAATTGAAGTTTGAATTAGAAGGAGATTTGAGTGTAACGGACGAACTAATTATTGACCCTATTCCGGATATTATTTGGGGAACTTACACCGGAGGTCCGAATAATGAGTTTATGGAGGCTGTTGGAATTGATAACAATAACCATGTTGTTTCATCAGGCTTTTCATCTAGTACGTCAAGTATTGCTACCTCTGGGGCTTATGACGAAACCTTTGATGGGGTTTTTGATATTTCACTTATGAAGTTTGACGAAAGTGGAAATAAACTTTGGGGAACTTACTTTGGAGGAGATGGTTATGACAGGGTTTACGGATTGGATATTTCAAACGATAACAACATTTTTATTACGGGTAATACCTTTAGTGCCGATATGGCTACACCAGGAGTTCATCAGGAATTTCAGGTAAATGGCGATGAGGTTATTGTAGCAAAGTTTACTGGAGCGGGAGTCTTAGTTTGGAGTACTTATTACGGTGGAGATCAGCACGATTTTGGAGCTGTAATTGCTGTTGATGCTGATAATAACTCCTATATCACAGGACATACTTATAGTACTACTTTAATCGCTACTGCCGGAATGTATAAGGAGGTATTTAGTGGAGCATCAAATGCGTATGTTGCAAAATTTGATGATTTAGGAGTTTTGGATTGGGCAACTTACTATGGAGAGCAATTGGAAGAAGGATGGGGAATTGGTTTGGACGCTGACGCCAATGTATATATTTCTGGTGGAACCCAATCTTCTTTTGGAATTGCAACACCAGGTACACATCAGCTTACTTTTGGAGGTTATAACGATGCCTTTTTGGCCAAATGGGATACAGATGGTGATTTTCAATGGGGAACTTATTATGGAGATGCTCCTAATGACCAATCTTATGGTTTAACCGTTGACCGTGAAGGGTATGCTTATATGACCGGAATTACTTCCAGTTCAACCGCTATTGCCTACGGAGATGTTTACCAGCCTACGCAAGGGAGTTTGGATGATGGGTTTTTGGCCAAGTTCAGACCAAATGGAACCTTGGTTTGGGGTACTTACATTGGAGGTGAAGGAGCCGATTACGCTTATGCAGTAGATATGGGAGCAGATAGTAATTTGGTTGTTGCCGGAATGACGCTGAGTAGTGAGGATATCGCAAAACCTTCGGCCTATGATGATAGTTGGGAAGGTTTATATGATGGTTTTGTCATTTCTATTGATAGTACGGGAGATTATCGTTTTGGAACCTATTATGGTGGTCCTGCACATGATGAACCAAGAGACGTAGATGTTTCAGATGCCGATTTAAAAATTGTTATTTCTGGAACCACAGCTAGTAATTCGGGCTTAACAACTCCAGGTGCTGATGAGGAGCTTTATCCAGGAGGAACTGGAGATACTTTTTTAGCAAAGTTTTGTAATCCTATTTTCCCGGACATTGAAATTACCAGTGAAACCAATGTGATCTGTGACAATAAGGTGGATACCATTTATATTACTGATCCTGGAACATTTAGCTCAATTGTTTGGTCGACATTGGAAACGACCGATTTTGTGACCACAGAAGATTTTGTGCCTGGGGACTATGTTTATTATGTGGATGCCGTGGATACCAATGGCTGTTCTACTGCATCAGACACTTTGAATTTGGTGTTTTTTGAGGCTGATCCTGTTCCGGTTTTTGGAGATAAAGAGTACATGTGCTATGACGATACCATTCAGATTTGGACTGACTCAGGATATGTTGCTTATGATTGGGTGAGTGGCGGAACTGATACGCTTGATCTTTATTACGGTTTTGATGAGGCAGGAGATGTACCTTATTGGGTGAATGTAACTGATACCAACGGATGCATCATTACATCAGATACGGGATGGGTAGAGATATTGCCAATACCAGATGCTACCATTACTCTTTTAACCAGCGGTCAACTATGTGAAGGAGATACCATTGAGGTGGGTGTGGCAGAAAATGATGAGATTCTCTGGAATAATTCGGAAGAAACGGCCATGACGGAATACAGTTGGGCTAGTCTGGGAGATTATGAAATTAGTGTGATTACGACTACTGATTCGGGATGTGTCGCCTACGATACCATTACAGTGACCATTGAAGATTGTGATGTGGGAATTGATGAGACGGCTCCATTTAATCTGCTTATTTATCCAAATCCAGCTTCAGACTATTTGGTAATTGAGAGTGAAAAAGCTCTCACACTATCCATTTATTCAACTTCAGGCCAATTGGTAAGAAGACAGGATATTTTGGAAGAAAAAGGGACTAAAATTGATTTACAAACATTTAGTTCGGGCATTTATACCTTTAGTTTTGGAGATGGAGAATATATTCTGAACAAAAAGGTGGTTATTACCGAATAGCCGGAATTTATACTTCGATAATTCCGTTCTTAATGCCATACATAATCACACCACAAGCATTTCGGGCACCTGTCTTTTTCATAATACTGGCTTTATAACCATCAATGGTTCTAACTCCTTTATGCAGTAATTCTGAAATTTCTTTTGTGGTATATTCTTTACTCATGAGACGAATAACCTCTTTTTCGTCCTTAGTTAACTCCTCTTTCTCAGCTTCAAATTTTGGAACAATTTGTCCGGCATTCATGAGGTTTTTGATCAAATGCTTAGACGTTCGGTCATTCATGTAGTAACCAATGTTCATGGTACTTTCAATAGCCTTAAAAATTTCATCGGCATCTTCATCTTTGGTAATATAACCAACAGCTCCACTTGCCAGGGAGGTTAAAACAAACTCTTCATCGTCGTAGTTAGAAAGCATCAAAATTTTAATGCCTTCGTATTTTTTGGACAATAGTTTGGCCGTGTCCGAACCATTTAATTCTGGCATTTTATAGTCCAGTAATACCAAATCGGGAACATTTCCTCTTATTTGGTTAATCAGTTCCCTTCCGTCAGAGGCATCGGCAATTACTTTAATATCCTTGTGTCCATTTAACACTTCTACTAATCCGGCTCTGAACATTGCCTGGTCTTCTGCGATGGCAATTTTTATTTGTCGTTTCATAAATGTTGGGTAATGGTAACTTTTGATCCTTTTTCACGGTTTTCTTCGTAGTTCAGTTCTGCACCAATTTGTTGAATGCGACTATCAATGTTTTTAAGTCCAAGTGTTCCTTTAGACAAATGTTTGGCCGTTCTAACAAAGCCTTTACCATCGTCTTCCACACTAATTGTAATGGATTGGTCACTTTCTTCATAAACTACATTAACCTGTGTTGCTTCGGCGTGTTTAACTATGTTGTTGAATAGTTCTTGTATAACCCTGTAAAGTGATAATTCGACGTCCTTTGGGATGCTAGTCTGTTCTCCTGTTGAACAGTGGTAATTAAAGGTTAAATTGGTTTGTTCATCTAATTTTCGAGATAGATTTCGGATCGCATTTCGCAATCCAAGTTCTTCTAAAACCGCCGGGTGAAGTTCATTGGATATCTCTCTTACTTTTAAAACAACGCTTCGGATGTTCTCTCCTATTTCGCGTTTAGCTGTTTCCTCAAGTTTGTATTTATTGAGGTGTAATTTAATGGCGGTGAGGCTCGATCCCACTTCATCGTGAAGTTCACGGGCAATGCGATACTGTTCTTTCTCCTTTGCCTCAATGGTTGATCGGAGCAATTCAATTTGATAGCGCTGTTCAATTTCGATCAACTCCATCTTTTTGGCTGTAATTCTTCGCTTGTACAAAATGGCAAACAAAATCAACGCAATGGCGAGAAGAAGCATACCAATTGTACCAAACAAAATTACGATGATGTCCACTTCTTGCCCTTCCATATGGTAATGGCGAATATAATGTTTAGTAGAATGTTTAACAATGAATGGATGAGCCAATACGTAATATCGCCCATCGCTAAATATTTACTGGCATACAAAAACAAAAAGAGTGTTCCTGAAAAATAGATCATTAGGCCAGTAGCAAACCAAAAATAGGGGTAAGCCAGTAAATTGGGAACGTCTAGTTTAAGTAGCAAGCGTCCAAAGAACAAGATGCATAGCAACAACATCAAAATTCCCTCAACCCCTCGTTCCATTGAATTAAACTGGTAAAAAGACTGATGATAAAGAACATAACTGATTCCAAAAGCAAAAAACAATGCTATTACGACTAAACAAACATGTCGTAAAGGTGATTTTTCAAAAATCAGATAAAATATCCCAGCAAAGCACAGTACTTCCAGATAAGAGTGAATATGGAAGATCCAAAGATTGTTGTTACCTCCATAGCTCAGAGTTGCTGAGAATATCTCTAAGCCCAATGTAATAAGCACAAAAGCACCTAAAATTTTAAGTGCTTTTGTCAAATGGACGTAGTACACACCACTTAATATTAATGGTATTAATATTGAACTTAAAGAAATGTATGGTAGTATACGCAATAGTTCCAATGCTCTAGCTGTTTAGCGAATTTTGAGATCCGCAGAAACTAGGGCAAGGTACGGATAAGTCTGCGATAATGTCAAGCATATCATCTTGATTTCCGTTGGCTCCAACCAATACTAGTTCCAGATCAATAGGCGATGTAGTGACTGCTTGATTATTGCTGCCTGAAGAGCTTGAATTAGCATGATGTCCCGATCCCGACTCTTCCTTCTTTACCCCAAAGTACATTCGAATTCCAACGCATCCTGGTTGATCCAAAATTTGTTGTAAAATCTCTTTTCCGAAGAAGCGTCCTTTAGTAGCATTAGGAAACTTCAATCTGTAAGAAGCTGTAAGATCAGCACCTTGTTGGAGGGAGATTTGACCTCCTTCTGTTCCATCGAATTGTGGCATAAGTGTTTATTTTGTGATTAGTCCATTTAATTTAATGATTCCTTTTCGCTAAAAGCAAATTATTGACCAAATAAAAAACTAAGTATTTGAACCTAAGTCAATTACAAAAAAAGCAAAAAGTATTTCCTGCCTGATATTGCAGAAATTACGGTGGGATTTTACCGTATTTTCTGCAATTGACAATGATAGTGCGTTCCGTTAAATTTGTCCCAACTCCAAACAAATTGAATGCAGTTAAAGAAATACTACATCAATAAATACCCACAAGAAAATGGTGATTATGAGGTGCATGCATCGGGGTCTTCCTGTGCATGGATGCCTAATTCCAGAGATAGAATTTATCTGGGAGAGTTTGAGTCATGTGATGAGGCGATGATGGAGGCAATTAAACATTACGACCGGGTGTCGGGATGTTTTTATTGTGCTTATGAATGTCATCCAAAGAGCAGAGTGCCATCAAATTTGGAGTCCACTACAAACGAATATTAGACCCAAAACTAATAGAGTGAAGAAGGTAGTCGTAGGATTGCTATTGATGGTAGGACTGTTTTTCTTGATCAGTCCTACCGTTGTTTCTGACGATTATGTTTACATCTGTGATAGCGGTGGAAGCAAGAAATATCATTTGACGGAGCATTGTAGGGGATTGAGTAACTGTAAATCGAAAATTATCCGCCTAACAAAGGCTCAGGCTTATAGCAAAGGAAAAAAGGAACTTTGTGGCTGGGAAGATAAATGATGGAAGAAAAGAAAGATACATACCGTTATTGGTTCAAAGTTGGAAATCTGAAAATTACTTGCGGAATTACTCAAAATTTGGTGAAGCGAGAGTATGAACTCAAAAAGTCCGGAAAATATACCGTTCATAACGGAACGCGTTATTACTGGGCTAACGGACGTATTTTGCAACAGGGGCACATCACTACCCAAACAGAAGCCTTAAACTGGCAAAAAGAGAATAATTGTTTGGTTGAGCAGGAATAAAAAAACGACTCACCTCAAGGGCAAGTCGTTTTCTATTTTAGTTCTGTAAATAGCTAGTTAGAACGGCAAATCGTCATCACCTTCAGCAACAAAAGTCTCTGCATTATCGGCAGAAGTAGGAGCTTCAGAAGCGTTAGACAATGATTCGATTTTCCAAGCATCCAAAGAGTTAAAGAAACGAACCACTCCATCTTTTGGGTTTGTCCACTCACGACCTCTTAAAAAGAATGTCACTTCAACATTGTCTCCAACTTTAAAATTGTCCAACAATTCGCATCTATCCTGAACAGCCTGGAATAAGATTGTTTGGGCATATTGTCCCGAAGCATCGATTACCACAAATTCTCTTTTACGAAAAGAATCTGAAATTTGCTGAATATCGTTAATTACCTTTAATTCACCTTTTAACGTGTACATAATTTTGGTTTGTTTAATTATTAAAAGCAAGAAGCGTTTTCCAGGCTTCTTCTACCTTATTTTCCTTTAAAAGTCCTTTGGCAATTTCGTGAAGTTTCTTCTCCAGAGCTACCTGATCGTCCTCTAAAGAAACAAATATATCACTTAATTCCACTAATTTATATTCGTTTACATCCGTTTCGTTGGGCAGGGCCTCAATGTTGGCCAGGTGTCCCAAATCGTTCCCTGATAAAATGTCTGAGAAACGAATATCTTCCGGAATTTGATCCATGCCAATACCACATGTTGTGATGGGTTTAGAGATTTCAAAAAGGGCATCACCTTTGGCTCGGCAGTACCAATTTCCTCCCATACGAGCTACCAAATCAATTTTGGTTTGATCAATTTTCCCATCGGCATCCAAAACCTCTTCTGCAATGTGAATCTTAGTAACTTCACAAATCACCAAGTTCCCTGCTCCACCTTCATGTCCCAATTCTTTCACCTCTAACACCTTGCACTCAAACTGTACTGGAGATTCAGCCAAACGATACGGCTTAACCGTTTCGGACTCTAATTTTGTAAATCCGGCTTTCTCAAACTCGTCCACGTCCGAAGCATAAGGAGAACTGGCCAATGACATTTGATGAACAATATCATGGGTCACTACATTAATAACAACCTCTGCAACTTCCTTTACATTGTTATAGGTGTCTTTTGTCGTATTAGTTCGGCCCGAACGTGCAGGAGAAAAAATCATCACTGGCGGATTGGCCGAAAAGACATTAAAGAAACTAAAAGGAGCCAAATTTGGATTTCCTTCTTTATCAATTGTACTGGCAAAAGCAATTGGTCTGGGACCAATTGCTCCTAATAAATATCCGTGTAATTGCGGAATGGCCAACGATTTTGGATCAATGCTTAACATGGGCCTGCGAAGTTACAAATAATCATAAGGTCAGAAAAGGCTTGTTAATAGAATGTCGAAAAAAGTGTTAACCTTTTTTTAACGTATTGCCTTGTAACTAAATATGTACTAATTGTGTCTTACCAACAAACGAACAATTTAAACTTTAAAACTAACAGCAATGAAAACAATCGTATTAACACTGACTTTGATGATGAGCCTTCCACTTTTTTCCGCGACTACCACACATGGCGAGCCGAAAAAAGTGAGTTTGAAGGAATGGTTTAACCAAAACATTTCTTATCCAGATCAGGCAGTGACGAACAAAGAAGAAGGCATTGTTTACGTTTCTTTTACTTTCAACACAGATGGAGAGGTAGAAAATGTAGAAGTAGTTGAGGGTATTTCGGAGGCTTTAGACAATAAGGCAATCGAAATGGTGAAGGAAATGCCATCAACCGATATGGTTGAGAATGATTTAGAAGAAGGAGTGAGTTACATCCTCCCAATCAAATTCATTTTAAAGTAAGCAATTGTGATTAGCTGAAAAGGCCCGTACACTTAGGACGGGCCTTTTTTTTATGAAAAAAATTTAATTAGCTGTAACTTTTGGTTTGAAGCATCGTCCTACAAGTGTCGAAAGTGATTGAACCCTTTTAAATGACGGCAAGAGAGTATAACCAATGCGTAGATAACTTTTCCGATAATATTTATCGGTTTGTTGTAAAACATCTTAAAAATAAAGATGTGGCGCATGATGTTGTACAAGATACTTTTGCTAAAGTTTGGATGAAGCACGAGGAGATATCCTTTGAAAAGGCCAAGTCTTATTTGTTTACTACAGCCTATCACACTTTGATAGATACAGTAAGAAAAGAAAGATATACAGACGAAGTGGAAAAGATAGACAGACAGATGAGTCAAAGCCCAATCAAAGACATGGATCTTCAAAAAATCTTACACGATGCACTCGATCAGCTACCAGAGATACAGCGATCAGTCATTTTACTAAGAGATTATGAAGGTTACGCCTACGACGAAATAGGTGAAATTACAGGCTTAAAAGAGAGCCAGGTAAAAGTCTATATTTTCAGGGCGAGAAAAAAGTTAAAACAGATTTTGGTAAGTGTAGAGGCAGTTTTAGAATAATGGAAAAGATCAATTTAAATAACTACGAGGCGTACTTCCTGGATTACTTGGAAGGCAATCTTTCTGAGAAAGAGCAAAATGATCTTGCTGTATTCTTAAACCTTCATCCGGAATTAAAAGCCGAGATGGAAGAGGACTTTGGAGAGGTGACACTTGTTCCTGTTGAAGCTCCTTTTGAGCAAAAAGAAGAACTAAAAGTAGATGAAGATCAACTCTTTATTCATTTAGATAATGTAGATGATTTCATCATTAGTGATTTGGAAGGTTTGCTGACAAACAGCCAAAAAGTACAATTGGCTGCTTTTATTCACGAAAATCAATTGGAAAACAGAGTAATTGCTTATAAAGCAACAGTTTTAAAGGCAAATACACAAGAGATTTTTAAGGATAAAAACGTTTTAAAATCGGAAGCAATTCGATTGTTGACAAGTGGAATTACAGCTGCGAATGTAGAAGATTACATGATTGCATCTGTAGAGGGAGAATTAAGTGAAGAGGAAACAGCTGCTTTGACAGCTTATGTGCAAAAGCAGGAGTTAATGGCCACTTATCAAGCTTACCAGTCTACCATTTTAAAGGCAGATTTAAGTGAGGTATATGCTGATAAGGCCAGCTTGAAAAAACGAACTGGTTTTATTATTCCACTTTATGCACGTGTTGCAGGAGTAGCCGCAGCCGGATTGGTTTTATTTGGTTTAGCTTGGAATTGGAACGGAGGAACGGTTGATAATGGTTCTAATGGTGAGACAGAAACGTTACTTTCAGAAGAAGTTTATGAGAATGAGGGTGATTCGGAAACAGTGAATGATGAAAATGCTTCTTTTGAAGAAGGCCTTAACGAAACGGATGCGGACGAAGAAGTAAATCCACAACCACGAAACATTCAGCCATACGTTCCAAACAAGGAAGATAACCAAATGGCTTTCACGGAGGATCCAAAAGAAGATTTAATTTCTCCGAAAGAGGATGACAGTGTTACGGTTCAACCTCTACCAAATGAACACAATGAAATTGAGGATAATGTGGTGGATATAACACCAGGGCAAGAATCCTCTGACAGTCTTTCAGTACCACCGGCTCCTGAAAAAGGAACAATCTTAACACAAGATGATGTGGCCATAGCAAACAGCCGTTCGGTCAAAACAGATCAACCCTTAAAAATCTTAACGGATCGAGTTGGAGATGCCATTGATAAGGAAGTATTTTTCTCGCGTGACAAAGATGTGAAGTCCGATGAATACATTGCCTATCATGTAAAAGTAGGAAAGTTTGAATTTCAGCGAAAAAAAGCAAAATAGCTGTAACATTTCCAAGAGCCTCTCCGTCCTACAAGCAACTAAAGACAAGTTGCAACATTACCACAAACAAGAACAAAAATCAGATATCTAACAGCGCCAGATTTGAAATTCTGTTTGGGAAGAAAAACAAAGAACTAAAGACAAAAAATTGACACGATGAATAAACTAATAACATTAGCTTTTCTTTTTATGAGCGTTTCCCTTTTCGCTCAGGAAGAAGCAGAAGACAATCAAATTAAGACAGATACCCTTCAACAACCAACAGAAACAAACGAAACAAAAGAGTCTGATACAACACGATTTAAAGTTGGAGATGTAGAATTCCTGATTATTGATCATGACACCATCCCGGCAGGAGGAAGTAGCGATATGGGAGATGGGACAGATTTTGATTCTGACGACGATGGTTACCCGAGTAAAGGAAGTATGACTTATTGGTCGGGAATTGACATCGGAATGAACGTTTTGATGAATGCCAACAAAGAGTTCACTTTTAACTCTCAGCACCTTCAATTAGATCCTTCTAACTCATGGTCATTTAGCATTAACTTGCTGGAGCAACGAATCCGAATTGCAAAAGACTATTTGGGAATTGTGACTGGAATTGGATTTACAAATCAACGTTTTGGCTTTAAAGATTCTTATCTGAGATTAGCTGCAAACGGAGAGTCAACCTTTGGAGTTATTGATTCAAGTTTGGTTTCGGGATTCTCTAAAAACCAATTGCGAGTAAATTATTTCAATATTCCTTTGCTCATCCAAATCAATACAGCGAAACGATCAAGACGTAATTTCCACATTGCTTTTGGTGCCATTGGAAGTGTGCGTATGAACTCTAATGTAAAATACAAATTCGAGTCTGTTACAGGTGAAACTAAAAATAAAGAAAAAGGGCGTTTTAACCTTAATCCTTTCCAGGTAGCAGCCACTGCTCGTATTGGATACAGAGACTTTGGATTATTTGCAAACTACAACTTCTTACCACTGTTTGAAAGAGACAAATCAGAAATTGCATACCCACTAACTTTTGGAGCATCTTTCCATTTTTAACCTCCAAAATAATAGCAACATACATCTAAATAAATGCAAAACCCGGCTCATGGCCGGGTTTTTTTGTACATACTGAGCTAAAAAATCTAAAAAGCTGTGTATTGCTGAACCATATAATTTGCCCCGACGGTCATGTGTAAGTTAAATTGGTTAGATGATACATAAGTGAGGGTAACAGAGGATGCATCTAAAAATGATCCCGAATTTACGATTAAGCCTAAACTGGTACTATTTAAGGAGGTAGTACAATTGGCCCAACCATAATAGGTTCCAGCACTGTTGGTCTGTCCTCCAGAACAATCGTTGTCACCTACATTATGTTCCCAACTTCCATCCAAATTAAAAATCATCTTGTCATCGGTATTGCAATCTGATACACCAATAGCAACATCGTTCAGCGTGACATCCGTTAGTACAAACGTTTTGGATAAAAAATTCTGAATAAAAGCATTTTCTTCACTGTACAGCTGATTGTTAATGTTAACCATTAAAATTTGATCAAAAGCAGCCCCATTGTCAATGTTAATATTGGTTAGATCACCATTGTTGAGAATAGGAAGCAAGTTGTTTCGGTGTAGATTTGCACTGGATATATGATCGTATTCTCTCACGTAAATAAGATGTTGACCATTACCCAATCCTTTAAATCCTCCTACTGCTGTTTGCACGCTATGATCGTTAGTGTTGTTATAGTAATAAGAGGACTCCAGTGTGATAGAATCTATACATCCGTTAAAGTTTCCATTTCTCAAATCCGTTTGTAGTTCGGATCGATTATTATAAACATAAGCTCTAAAGTGAGGATAATTTTGAGTATTTCCAGCGCAATCGTACAGTTCCACCCTGGCTTCTCTGGTTCCTACGTTTATTTCAAGTTGTTCACTGCTATTTTTTCGCTTATTTTCAGCATAAACATTCAAATAGTGAGTTCCTTTTTGGTGAAAATCTAAGGTGATACTATTTCCCAGGTAAGTATTACCATCACCTGTTGTCCATTGTACTTCATCGGCATTCTCACCACACCAGTTATACGTATAGCTTCCCGGCTCTGCAGGATTCAAATCTCCATCTACACAGATCGTTACATCTTTTCCGCAGGAAAGCAAGAGAAGCGAAATAAATACAGTACTAAATTTCTTTTTCAATTTCATAATTCTTTTTTTTGATAAAACAATCCATGGAGTTTTGGGCAGGATTTTAAATCAAAACTATGGGTGTGGTCTGGAATAATAGCGGCCTTTTTGTGAACTCCATTTTTGTTTTTGTAAACACCTCTATTTACTTTATGAATGAAAACCCTTATTAGCAGCCTTTTTCTTTTATTAGTGACATTGACTTTTGGTCAGGAAAATGAACAAAAAGCCCAGTTGGATTCGATTTGGAAACTAACAGCCAATTCTGAACCTGATACTATCCGAACCAAGGCTTACATTGACTTGTCGGTAATACTTTATGTAGAAAACTTTGATACACTGTTGTCTCTTAATCAAATAGCCTATGAAATTGCTCAGGAAAATCTGAAAAAGGATCTTTCTGAACATGATCGAAATTCTTTTTTAGGACTCCAAGCTGATGCAGGAGGAAATATGGGTTTTTATTATCAGGAAATAGGTGAATATGATCATGCTATGAAGTACTATAATGAAGCCCTAAAAATTCACGCCTCCCATCACGACTATGATGGAATTTCGATTAACCTGAACAACATTGGAATGGTTTACAATTATCGGGGAGATGCCTTAAAGTCGTTGGATTATTTTTTAATGAGTTTGAAGATTGATCAGGCCAGAGGGGCAGACTTGGAAGAAATAGCCATTTCAGTGAACAACATTGCCTATATCTACGAACATCAGGGTGATACGGCAAGAGCATTGGATTATTACGAACAAGCATTGGAGATGTATCGACAAACTGAAAATACGGTTGGACAAGCTCAAATTTCAATTAATGTAGGTGCAATTTATCGTGCAGTCTGGGAAATTGATAAAGCGAGAAATTGCTTTAATGAAAGTCTTAAATTGAGTTATAAGAACGGTCATGATAGAGGAAAAGCTTCTGCTTATTTGAGCCTGGGTCATTTAATGCATATGGAAAAATTGTATGATTCCTCCATTTATTACCTCGATAGTGCTTTGTTTTTTTTTAAAAAGGAAGGAGATGCTGCCGGAACATCTATCTCTTATTCCAATTTAGCAAAAAACTACTTTGAAAAAGGGGAAATTGCTTTGTCAGAACAATATGCCAAAAAGGGACATGATATGGCTCAACAAATGGGCCATCCCTATAACATCAAAGGAACAGCGGAGGTTTTAAAAAAGGTATATAAAGCTCAGGGTCGCTATAAGGAGAGTTTGGATATGTATGAGTTGGAGATTCAAATGAGAGACAGTTTGCAAAATCTTGAAACCGAGCAAGAGGCTTTTCAAAAACAATTACAATACCAATATGATCGGGAGCAAGAATTGTCGGACTTAAAGCATCAACAGGAAATTAAGGTCGTATCAGTACAAAAGGCCAATCAGGAAAAGATTATTATGCTGGTAATTGTGATTCTTTGTTTGGTTTTGGTGTCTCTTGCCTTGATTTTTTATCGTTTACGAAAAACCCGTGAGCAAAAACGCTTAATTGAAAAGAAGAACCAAGAAAACGAGCTGCTGTTGGGCGAAATTCACCATCGGGTAAAAAACAACTTACAGTTGGTATCAAGCTTATTGAGTTTGCAGGAAAAAAGTATGGATGATGATGCAGCTCGGCAGGCAATTCTGGAAGGAAAGGATAGAGTGCATGCGATGGGACTCATTCACAAAATGTTGTATAGCAATGACGATTTTTCCGGGATTGAAATGAGCAGTTATATTGAAAAATTAGTGGATGGACTCATGAGTACATTTGGCTTGGAAAAGGAGGACGTTGAAGTACAAATGAATTTTGACGTTATTAAGCTGGATGTAGAAACCGCTATCCCTTTGGGCTTGATTATAAATGAGCTCATAACCAATGCCTTTAAGCATGCTTATCAAGAAGTTGAACATGCCATTTTGCGCATTCAACTAGAAGAGAAAAATGAAGAATTAAAAATAGAGGTTTCAGATAACGGAAAAGGAGCTGTTAACCACCTGGACACAGATAAAACCTTTGGAATGCGACTGATAAAATCCTTGATGCGACAACTGAGAGGTAATTGGATTTTAGACGATTCTAACGGAATGAATTATACCATTTTTATAAAAGACTATAAACGAATTGAATGAAAGTAAAATTATTAATTGTAGAAGATGAGGTGCTGGTAGCGGAGGATTTAAAAGATGATTTAATAAAGAGTGGATTTGAAGTTGTGGGAACAGCAATATCAGATGACGAGGCACTGGATATCATCGAAAAAAAACAACCCGATTTGGTTTTAATGGACATTCAGATTAAAGGAAAATTGGATGGTATTGAGTTGGCCCAGGAAATTAATGAATTAACAGCGGTTCCTATCATTTACATATCGGCCAATACAGGCTCACAGTTTATTAATCGGGCATTGGAAACCCGACCGCATGCCTTTTTAACCAAACCCTATAATTTGAAAGATTTGGTTATATCAATTGAACTGGCTATGCACAAGTACAATGAATCAGTTTTGGTGGAAGAGCAATCGTCCTTTGATTCTATTTTTGTCAAAAGTGGTTCGTACTACCGAAAAATCAAAATAGAGGATATCTTATACATTGAGGCAGATGGAAGTTATTGCCAGGTATACACCAAAAGCGGGAAGCACATTCTTTCATTTAATCTTAATCATTTTCAACAGGAGGTAAAATCATCCGGATTAAAGCGAGTTCACCGTTCATATGTGGTCAATACCGAGCAGGTGGATGGATTTGATAAAAGTAGCCTCTTAATTGGTGGAAAAATGATTCCGGTAAGCCAAAACAGAAAAGAAGACGTATTTCGCTTGTTTAAAAGGTTATAAGTTCTCAATGGACTTAAAAGAATAGCCTTGACTCGTCCATTCTTCTAATAAAAGTGGAAGTTCTTGTTTTAGTTGTGGAAAGGCTTTTTTAGAATCATGAAAAACAAGCACCGCTCCAGGGTGGGTTAATTTTCGAACCATATTAAGCCGATGTTCACTATTTAGTGAAGCATCAAAATCGTAAGTCAAGACACTCCAAAAAACAGCTTTAAAACCGTGTTTTTTACGGAGGGTTTTGTATTGAGTGGTTTTTATTTTTCCGTAGGGTGGACGATATAATTTGCTGCCTGTAATTTCGGCTCCTTTGAGCATATTATTGACATAATCGTCGTGTGGGGTTTTTAGACCGTTAGGATGAGAGTAAGAATGATTACAAATAAGGTGTCCTTCAGCCTTGCTCCGTTCAATTAACTCAGGTTCCGCCTCTATGTTCTTCCCCAGGCAAAAAAAGGTGCTGGGGGCCTTGTATTGCTTTAATAGATCTAAAAGCCATGGTGTGGTTTCTGCATCGGGGCCATCATCAAAGGTGAGGTAGATAACTTTCTCCTGCAAAAAAGAAAAATCCCAAATGGCATCAGGGTAAAGAAACCTTAGCCACTTGGGATTTTTAAAATATCTCATCTCAATTTAGAGACCTAATGCGTCACAATTCACACCAATTCTTTGGAAGAAGGCGTCGAATGTTCCAAGAATTTTTTGTCTTGAAGCCGGGCTGTATTTTCTAATTGGAATTAAACCTGAACAAACTAAAGATGTTTGAGTATTAAATCTTGTTTCAATTTGTAGTTTGAAATCTTCATTTGTTCCATACACCTGACTAGCCTGATAGATTGAGAAGATACCACGATAAGCACTAAACATATCGTCGATCATTCGCCCACTAAACTCAGGTTCAACATCTAAGTAATATGTCATCTCCTCTTCAAATAAGTCCATCATGATAAGACTGTACTTTTCAGCATTTTCCTCATCACCTACCATGTAGTAAGTTGTGATGTACGATGGCATTACTTTACCGAAAGGAACATTTTCGTGAGGCATAACCTCAAAACTTTTGTTCAATACCTCAGTTACTTTCTTTTGACTCTCGTTCATAACAGCTTTTGCCAATGAAATCTCATCCGGAATATCTCCAACTTTTACATCACGAATGTAATTTGGAACACCAGGAATATCTGGTTTAGCAATTACCATGTTTTCATCAACTGTTGAATCAGGAAGGTTCTCAAGGTATTCAATCCAAGCTCTACTTTCCTCGTATTCCTCTGCGTAAGCATCGGCCAATACGCTAAACTGAACACGGTAGTTGTTGGTTAAACGACGCGTATAGTAATCAACTAAAACACCTGGTTTTTCCATATTACCCCATTCAAATACCTCCATTAAGTTGGTGTACATTTTGTCCTTGTTCACTTCACCTAGTGAATTTGGATTACGGTTTGGATCTACCTCGATAGGAACCAATTTGTAAACCAACCCTTCAGAGTAGAAGTATTTGTGTAATCCTAAGTAAGTGCTGCTCTCTGCTGAACTTGCAAAGTAAATTGGTCTTTCCCAATCAAAGTGAGAAACCATATCCAGGATCATCAAATCAGCTTTAAAGATGGTTTGTTTTGGAATCTTCCAACGAATAGCGTCCACCATTCTGTGCTCATCTTTTTCATCGATAATGCCGGTAGCAAGAACTTTCTTCTCATCTACATCAACACTCAACCCTTTAGATGGTAAAATAAAGATGAAGTTTCCTTGACCTCTATCTTCCATATTTTCCTCATGCTTCAAGAAGTCCATCGCATAATCACCTGGTAGGTAATCGAATTGGTCGTTGAAGTTGATCATTACATTTTGAATGGCCATTAACTGGTTTTCAACCAACTCAAATTCAGCTCCCTTTTGCAATAAGTTAAAGATGAGGTTTCTGAATTCATAGTAAGTTGAAGTAGAATCCATGGATGGAATTTTCTCCAATGTTTCCGGTCTTTTCTCAGCAAACTTAGAGTTCGCTAAGATTCCATAAAGTGCTGTACATGCATCCGAGAAACCAGCCTTAAACTCATTTGGATTCGTCTCAATTTTCTTATCAATAATGGTCTTCCATTTTGGTAAGATTTGAGGATCTCTCATGGTCAACTCATTAGTTCCGAGTACATAGAGGTAATCCAAATTACCATGCTGACGATATTGCTCCTCAGCGAATGAAATTGGTAATGGATCTGACTCATAAGCTCTACGTGTCATTTGCTCGGTGTACCAATCTGTATTTAATAGACTCAGGTTACATACCCTTACATCTGTTCCAACACCTTCAACCTCTTGTAAATACCAAAGCGGGAAAGTATCATTATCACCATTGGTGAAGATAATTGCGTTTTTGTCACAACTTTGTAAGTAGTTGTTTGGTAGGGCACGGGCCGTATAACGTCCACTTCTGTCATGATCATCCCACGACTGGAATCCCATAATAATTGGAACCGGGAGGGCGAGCATAGCCGCTATTATGGCTCCACTGGCTTCGTTCTGAAGTGTTTTTCGCAAGCCTATCATAAGTGCAAAGGCTCCACCAATAACAAAGGCAATGTAAAGCATACTCATAACTGCCGTGGTATCTTGCGCAGCTGCAAATATTCCGGCTAACACCAGCATCGATCCGACAATGATTCCCAGTTCTTTCCAAATCATGTTTTTGAAAGCATCATACAAGGCCAATACTCCCATTCCAACCCAAATGGAGAATGAATAGAAAGAGGCGGCATAAGCATAATCCCTTTCACGTGGTTCGTACGGTTTTTGGTTCAGGTAGATAATAATCGCAAATCCGGTTAAGAGGAAGAGCAACATCACAATCCACCAGCCTTTGGTTGATTTGTTCAACATGAAAATGAATCCCATCAATCCTAAGATGAAAGGAAGCATGTAAAATTTATTGTTAGATGGATTTTCGGTGACCATCGATGGAGCTTTTGTTTGATCTCCAATGTGGTGTTTATCAATGAAATTTAAACCGGTAATCCAGTTTCCATGAAGCGGAGCTCCGTGACCTTGTTCATCACTTTGTCTACCGGAGAAGTTCCACATGAAATAACGCCAGTACATCCAGTTTACCTGATATGCACCAAAGTAAACGAGGTTTTCTCCCATAGTTGGAGTACGATCTCCTTTATGGCCCGACCATGATTTATAGCCTTGTACGTGACGACCCTCAGGACTGTACATTCGAGGGAAGAAGGTAGATTGTTTAGGATTGTAAGTTGGTTTGTCATGCGCACCATCATAGGTCATGAAATACTTCTCTACAATTTCTTTTCCACCAGCTTTAGCTTTGTAAGCCTCTGCTTCTTCCATGGTTTTGAACCCTTTGGTATCTTTTCCACGTCCATCAATTACAACATATCTTCTCAAATAAATAGGACTCATATCATCCCACTCATTTCTTGGATTCAATTCAGAGTTAAAGTAGTGTCCATAAACAATTGGCCAATCACCATATTGCTCACGTTTTAAGTAAGACTCAAGTTGTACCAGTGTTTCAGGATCGTTTTCGTCAAGCGGTGTATTGGCGTTTGATCGAATCACAATCATGGCAAAACAAGAGTATCCAATAAAGATCATGGACATACACCAAATGGCGGTGTTTACAATTTGTTTTCCATTTTTTCGGGTCCAAATTAATCCGGCAACAATCAATCCCAAAATGAGCATAAAGAAGAAAACCGTTCCAGTGTTGAAAGGCATTCCAAGGCTATTTGTAAACCAAAGCTCGATAGAACCAGCCAAAGCAATTGTTCCAGGAATAATCACGGCTTGAATTAATCCTAATGCAGTAATTCCAATCACACCCGTTAAAATGAATCCGAGTGCAGTGGTTTCTTTGTATTTTCTAAAGTAAATAACGTAGGCAATGGCCGGAATACAAAGGAGGTTCAAGAGATGGACCCCAATAGAAAGTCCAATCATGAAGAAGATAAAGATCAACCAACGATCTGGATTTTTTCCTTTTAAAGCATCCGATTCAGGATCATCAGCTAAAATTCCAAGTTCGTACTCCCACTTAAATATGGCCCAAACTACAATAGCTGTAAAGAACGATGACATGGCATATACCTCACCCTCAACCGCTGAGAACCAAGCTGAGTCAGTAAAGGTGTAAACCAAGGCTCCAACCAAACCACTTCCTAAAACGGCCCATTTTTGACCTTCAGAAAGGGTTCTGTTTTTTGATTTTTCTTCTCCTTCTAAGTCTCCTAAACCATTGTCAGTTGATGTTTTGAAGATCGAAACCACTCCTGAAAGAAGGGTTTTTCTTGCCAACATGGTAATGGTCCAGAATAAGAATAAAACGGTAAATGAACTAGAGAGGCCGGATAAAACGTTAACCATGTAGGCCGCACTCTCGGCCGGAACGAACATACAAAACAATCGTCCAAGCATCATGAACAAAGGCGCTCCCGGCGGGTGACCAACCTCTAATTTATAGGCTGTTGTAATGTACTCACCACAGTCCCACAAAGAAGCTGTTGATTCGAGCGTCATGATATAGACGGTGGTCGCAAAAATAAAAACCATCCATCCGATATAATTATTCAGTTTTTTATAGTCCATTATCGTTAATTAAGCTGTGCGAATTTAAAAATTTTTTTCGGGGATTTTCTATGAAAACGGCTAAATACCATTGAGGTTGAATCTAGAAATTCATTATTAAGTTTTTTTAGGATTTTGTTGACCAAAAAGAAAAATGTTGTAAATTTGCCCTCCCGTAGTTGGAAAAGTTCAACAAAGACGGAGTTTTATTGTCCCATGGTGTAACTGGCAACACGTTTGGTTTTGGTCCAAAAGAGTCTAGGTTCGAGCCCTAGTGGGACAACTCAAGAAGCTCAATCGAAAGGTTGGGCTTTTTTTGTGCTCCATGGATTTGTGGAGATTTGGTTACTCAAAATTTCTAAGAAGGGTGGCCAAAAAGTTGGACGTTTGCAAAAATTCTATTCTCTGATACTTCTTACAGCGATTTCGATTCAGGCCGATCTAGAAGGTTCAAGCCCCTCAAATAGACTCTTCCTCCACCGACTGAAACGATTGGACACGAAAAATCGCTGGAAGATTAACCACGAGAGTGTAAGGAGGTGGAGGAAGATTATGGGTTTATAACAAAAAAAGACGCCATTGGTTGATGACGTCTTTAACTTTCAATTAGTGAATTATTTTAAGTTCAATTGCCAAGACACTCCAAACTGATCCTGAACAAATCCAAATTTTGTGCTAAATCCGTAGTCGAAGTCTATAGACATCATTACTTTTCCATTCTCCGACAGTTTTTCATTCAACCTTACAATTTCGCTTTCACTTTCACACTCTATATACATTGACACTGCTGGCGTGAAGTTCCACTCATGAATAGGAGGGCTATCGCTGCACATAAAAAGGTTCCCATCCAATTCAAATGTTGCTTGCATGATTTTCCCAGCGAGCTCCGGTTGCTGTTGATCTCCCCATCGATTTACACTTATGACCTTAGAATTATCGAATAATTCAACATAAAAGTTCATCGCTTTCTCTGCATTTCCATCCTGAAATGTCAACGATCTAATAATTTGATTTTCCATATTTATTTTGTTTGTTTTTTAATACACTGAATATCT